>CAWCED010000008.1:0-59555 GCA_963794465.1 uncultured Actinomycetota bacterium
TAGCCGCGTCGGGAACATTACCGACCAAATCTCGCAACGCCGCCGGCAAGCCAGGTGAACGCGCATGCCGCGTGGCCGCCGGTAGTGAAGACTTTGATGTGCTGGAAAGCGCTGGTGTCTTTTCGCTGAGTTTGACCCTGGCCTGTCATTCGTCGGGCATCGAGCGGCGGTCACCGACCGGGCGGTCGGCGAGCGGGAAGGCGAGTGAGCCGGCGCGGACCCACCACTCCATCACGTCGTACGCCAGCCTTCCCGCCACGACGGACGGGTCGCCGTCCGACAGCCGTGCGGCCTCAGCGGCGTCGCAGGCGAAGATCGACATCCCGCGATACGACGGATCGGTCTGCTCGTCGAACGGCCCGTTCACGACCAACACGCCCTGACGCCTCAGTTCGCCGCGGTGGGCGAGGTGGCGTGCCTGAAGCGCGTCGAGTTCCTCGCCCGACATCTGTGGAGCATTGGCCGGCCGCCGCAGCACCACGACCGTGTACACGTCGAACGCGTCAGGGATGTTGGGATCGCGGGACACCGGTCCGCTCTCAGGCTGCGCCGGGCAACTCGGCCTCGACGTCCTCCATCGGCGACACCGACCGCTCACCGGACGCGTAGTCGGTGACCTCGACGCCGCCGGCCGTGAGTGGCAGCGCCGAGACGGTGACGATGGTCGGCGGGCCGAGCAGCTTGGGCGAGACCATGTCGGCATAGGTCGACTCGGCACGGAGCGAGGCGACGACGGAGGTCAACAGACGCATGTCGCCCGCAACGATAGCGTGCGGCCTGGGGCCGCTCGACGGCTCCGGGTGACGGGTTGACGCCCACGAGGGTGCTCCGACACCTACCGTCGCGCGGACTTGCGCCCATGCCGCTGAGCGAGCAAATCGATCCCGAGTCATGCTCGTCCGATGCCGTGCTCCCGTACGGGCCTGCGAGCGCATGCAACGTCCGATGTCGGACATCTCGGGACTGACGCTGTTGCCGATGAACGGACGGCCCGGGCTGCCAATAACGTCCCTCCATGACCTGGCACATGTACCTTGTTTGTTACGTACCCTATCAGTTACATTCGGTACATGAACGCTGTGCTGCACGCGTTGTCGGACGAAAGTCGACGGACGGTCCTAGAGGTGCTGAGGGACCATCCGGCCACCGTCAGCGAACTGGCTGACCTGCTGCCTATCGCCCGACCGGGGGTATCGCGTCACCTCCGGGTGCTACGCGAGGCCGGGCTCGTCGATGTGCATCAGGAAGCGCAATGGCGGATCTACAGCCTGCACCCGGAGCCGCTAGCCGAGGTCGACGACTGGCTAGATCAATACCGGGGCCTGTGGAAGCAGCGTCTGGACGCCCTCCATACCGAGGTCGCCCGAGGAAAGCACGAACCAAGGAGCAGCAAATGACCAGCACCTCGCAAGGCGCCCATATCGTCGGCACCCTTCGCCTGACGGAGGACGGCAAAGGCACGGTCCGGATGGAAGACCTGTACGACACCAACATCGACGACCTCTGGTCCGCGCTCACCGACCCCGGCCGGTTGGCACGTTGGATCGCCGAAGTGAAAGGTGACATCAGCCTCGGGGGACACATCCATGCGAGATTCACCAGCGCGTGGGACGGACCAGGCCGGATCGACGTCTGTCAAGCACCGAACCGTCTGACGGTCACCTTGTCCCCCGGCATGCCCGATGAAACTGTCATCGACGCCACTCTCGTCTCCGAACACGACAAGACCCGTCTCGTGATCGAAGAGCGGGGCATTCCCCTCGACGAGCTCGCGTATCACGGCGCAGGGTGGCAGGCACACGTCGAGGACCTGACCGCGCACATCCACGGCCGCCGAACAGGCGGCTGGCACAGCCGATGGACCGCGCTCACGCCCGTATACCAAGACCTCGCGGCTGGCCTGGAATGACAGGGCGCCGTCCACGTCGCGCATCTTGTTGAGGCCGAATGCGGAGTATGCGGCACCACTGAGCAACCTCGAGCGGGCCGGGGTCTCACGGGGTCAAGCCTGCCACGGCGAGTACGACGACTAGGTCACGCCCGGCGGCGGGCGCGGTACGCCCGGGCCGCTGTGCGGTCGTTGCACCACGTGCAACAGTAGCGCCGCGTGCCAGCCCGAGTTCGGTCCACGAAGACGCACCGGCACGGGTCGCCGATGCATACGCCCAGCCGATCCACGCCGTGCTGGGCGATGTGATGCGCGATGGCCGCCGGCAGCCTGGCCTCCAGTGCGTCGACGCCGCGCCGGGACGGGTCGACCAGGAAGTCGGCCGCATCGCCGTGCGGTACCAGCAGGAACACGGCCCGCGCGGACTCGAGCATCGAATTCAGTGCAGCCGCGGCCGTGGCCACGTCGGATGCACCGTACGCGGTGCGCAGCCCATATCGCAGGTCTTGCAGCCGCTGCAGGTCGGCCTCGGACAGGTCCGCCGCCAACGCGGCATGCCCCACCTGCCCGTACGCGCTGGCGAGCCACCTCAGGTCGGACAGCCGGTCGGGCGGGTCTTCCAGCAGGTCGAGCGTGTTGACCAAGAGCACGGCGAGGTCCAGGTCCGTGGCGGTGTTTGCTCGCGACAGCCAGTCATTGGGGAAGCCTGCGCTCACGCCATCTCCAGCCAGGTCACGATCCTGCCGTCACATTGCGTCAGTTGCTTGACGGCTCATGATACCGACTCGTAGCGTCAGCTCCATAGGTCGTCGAACAACTGACGGAGGGCACATGAGACTGCGAGCGGGGTTGGTGGCACTGGTGGCTACGGCAGTGCTGGCGGGGCCGGGGGTCACGGCAATGGGGCAGCCAGAGACTGCCGCGTCTATGGCCACGCATACGCGGCCCCAGGGCGTTGTCGTCACCGACGTGAAGATTCGAGTGCCACACCAGCCGTCGATCGACGCGTACGTGGTGCGACCCACCGGTCGGCTTGCCCTACACTCGCAGGCTGGAGTCTTGTGGCTGCACTGGCTCGGCCAGATCCACAACGACCGGACCGAGTATCTCGCCGAGGCCATCACACTCGCCGGTCAAGGCGTCGTCTCCGTGTTGCCGCAGGGCTACTTTCCGTGGGTGCCGGACCCCGACGGCACGACGAATGACGTGACGCTCGTGGAGCAGCAGGTCGATGCGATGCAAGCAGCGCTCGACCGGCTCGTCGCGACCCGCGCCGTGGACCGCTCGCGAATCGCGATCGTCGGGCACGACTACGGCGCCATGTATGGCGTGCTCGTAGCCGACCGGGACCGCCGCGTCGACACTCTCGTGCTGGAGGCGCCGGACGCCACGTGGGGTAACTGGTTCGCGCTCTTCTGGCTCGGACTCGAGGGACAGGCCTACGACGACTACCTCGCGCTGTTCGAGGGCCTCGACCCGGTCGAGCACACTGCCCGGCTCGGCGAGCACGTGCTATTCCAGTGGGCTGGCGAGGACTTCTTCGTACCCGAAGCGGTGCGCGATGCCTACGCCGCAAGCAGTCCGGACGCCCAGGTCCTGCTGTACGAGCGCGCAGACCACCAACTCACCGACCAGGCGAGGTTCGATCGAGACGCGTTCCTCGCCCGCGAGCTGGGTCTGGGTGCCAGCTAGCCGGGTGCGGATGAATGGACCACGCCTAGCGGGCGGTGTAGCCGCCGTCGACCGGTAGGGCGACACCGACGACGAGGCTGGCGGGCGGGGCTGCTGAGCCATAGGACGGCGGCGGCGATTTCGTCGGCGTGGCCGAGGCGGCCGATGGGTTGGTTGGCGACGGCGTCGGGGATGCTGAGCTCGCCTTTGGCGATCATCTCGGTGACCATCGGCGTTTCGATGGTGCTGGGGCAGATGGCGTTGATCCTGATGCCGCGTGGTGCGTATTCGAGGGCGGCACTGCGGGTGAGGCCGATCACGCCGTGCTTCGACCCGTGGTACGCGGCCCGGCCGGGCAGTCCTACCAGGCCTCCGAGGGAGGAGCAGTTCACGATTGCGCCGCTGCCTTTGGTCGCGCATCTGGCGTAGTTCGTGTTATATGCAGGCCCACACGGCGCGGAGGTTGATCGCGTTCACGCGGTCAAAGGTCTCGGCGGTTTCGTCGGCGGCGTCGGTGGCTGGGGCCTCGACACCGGCGTTGTTGAAGGCCATGTCGAGCCGACCGAAAGTGGCCACGGTCGTGTCGACCATGGCGGCCACCTGGTCTTCCGAGGCGACGTCGCAGGTGACCGCGAGGGCTTCATGGCCGGCGGCGGCGAGGTAGCCGGTAGCGACCTGGCCGGTGAAGTCGTAGCGCAGGCTCACGAGAGGGTTCCTTCGGTGAGGAGGGCGGCTGGGCCTAGGAGTCGGACCTGCATGATGGTGTTCTCTCGGGGTGTTGTGACTAGCCTGCCAAGCCACCGTCGCCGGTGGCGTCGCTGATGGGCTGGGCGGGCATGGAGGCGTGGTCGTGGAGATGGGAACGCCGGCCGCAGCAGGCGTCGCGGTCGCCGGACGTCGCTCGCCGCGCGTGCACCGCGCATGGCTCGTCGCGGCGGTCACCTTCCTCGTACTCCTCGCCTCTGCCGCCTTCCGGTCGAGCCTGGGCGTCCTGCTCGTGCCGATCGAGGACGACCTCGGGTGGACGCGCACGCAGACTTCGTTCGCGGTCTCGCTGAACCTCGTCGTCTACGGTCTCGCCGCGCCGTTCGCCGCCGCGCTGCTCGAGCGCATCGGAGTGCGCCGCACGGCCATTGGGGCGCTGCTGCTCATCGCCGCCGGCTGCCTGGCGACTACCGTCATGACGGCGCCCTGGCAGCTCTGGGCGCTGTGGGGCGTGGTCATCGGCATCGCCACCGGCTCGGTCGCTCTCGTCTTCGGCGCGATCGTCGCCAACCGCTGGTTCGTCGCGCGGCGCGGCCTGGTCGTCGGCATCCTTGGCGCGGCGTGGGCGACAGGGCAACTGGTGTTCCTGCCGCTGCTCGCCGCGGTCGTCGCGGCATTCGGCTGGCGCGCGGCGTCGCTCACAATCGCGCTGCTCTGCGCCGCGCTGCTGCCGCTCGTCGCGGCGGTCCTGCGCGACCGCCCTGCGGACGCCGGCCTGCTGCCGTACGGCGCGGCGGCGGACGACGCAGCAGTCGGCGACACGCCGCCGAGCGCCGGGGCTGCCGTCGCCCACGCCGTCACGGTGCTCCGAGAGGTCTTCTGGACCCGGCCGTTCCTGCTGCTCGCCGGGACCTTCCTCGTCTGCGGCTGGACGACGAACGGGATCATCAGCAGCCACTTCGTGCCCGCGGCGCACGACCACGGCATGCACGCGACGATGGCGGCCGGGCTGCTCGCCGTTGTCGGCATATTCGACATCGTCGGGACGATCGGATCCGGCTGGCTCACCGACCGGGTCGACCCGCGCCTGCTACTGGCCGTCTACTACTGCTTGCGCGGGCTCGCACTGCTCGCGGTGCCGGCGCTGCTCGGGCCGAGCATCGAGCCACCACTGCTGGTAATCGTCGCGCTGTTCGGCCTCGACTGGGTCGCCACCGTCCCGCCCACCGTCGCGCTTTGCCGTACGGCGTTCGGGCCGGAACGCGGCGGCATCGTCTTCGGCTGGGTCTTTGCAGCACACATGATCGGTGCGGGCATGGCCGCGGCCGCCAGCGGCGCGCTGCGAGCGGCGTCGGGCAACTACACCGCGGCGTGGCTGCTCGCCGGCGCGCTGGCGGTGACCGCTGCGGCGGCCAGCCTGTTCCTGCCCCGGTCCGGCCGGGGCGTGGTTCAGCCGGCCTGACAGGCGCTCAGCGACCGAGCAGGTCCGCGAACGTTCGTTCGTCAATCTCGGGCTGTCCTGACTGCGTCTACCCTCGCGTTCGATGTCCCAGTCCCCGGCCACGACCTGCGGTTCGGTGTCGGCGATTCACGAGGCGACCTTCCGCGTGAACGTGAGGTGGGTGACGCCGCTGGGGGAGGACACCGCCTCGACGTCGTAGGCATCCTCGAGGGCCTCCAGGCCGTCCCAGATGCGGACGCCGCGGCCGAGCACGATCGGGACCTGGACCAGATGCATGTGGTCGACAAGCCCGGCCGCGAGAAAGTCGCGTGCCACGGTGGGGCCGCCGCCGATCCGGACGTCCTGGCCATCGGCTGCTTCGCGGGCGGTCTCGAGCGCCTCGGCCGGGGCGGCGTCGAGGAAGTGGAACGTGGTGCCGCCCCCCATCTCGATCGAGGGCCGCGGGCGGTGAGTGAGCACGAACGTCGGTGTGTGGAACGGCGGGTTCGGGCCCCACCAGCCCTTCCAGTCCGGGTCGTCCTGCCAGCCGGGCGGGCCGAACTTGTTGGCGCCCATGATCTCGGCGCCGATGCCGTAACCGTGGCGCTCAGCGAAGGCGTCGTCGACTCCGGCGGTTCCGCCCGCCTCCCAGAACCGGGTACCGAACATCCACTCGTGCAGCCGCTCGCCCGCATGGCCGAACGGCGCATCGGCGGACTGCGGCTCACCGGTGGCGAAACCGTCGAGAGAGATGGACACGTTATGGATCCGCGTCAGCGACATCCGCTCGCTCCTCGATTGGTGATCGCGCCTGCAGACGGTACTGGGGTCTGACCAGGGTGACCGGAGATTCTCATCGGCAGCCGAGATCGCGACGCACGATCAGCGCGACGTTGGTCCGTTTCAGGATGGCGAGATGAGCGGGAAGTCTCGCAGGATCTGCTGCAAGTGCATGACCTGCCGGGGGAAGAACTCGGCAATCGCGACGCCGGCCGCTGAGGTCACGTCCGCGATGATGCGGCGGACCTGCGAGCGGCGACCGCCATGGCGTGAAAGCCGGGGTACTCACTGGCCGGGGTGCCGATGTCGGGTGAGAGTCGATCCACAGGATCGCCATGTCGTCCCCGTAGCGGCGTGCGAGGGCGGAGAACGGGGCGACGCTGACGGCACACTCGCCGCCAAGGGTGGCGATGCGCGTAGCATCGTGCTGCTCGATTACCTCCAGAGCGCTCGAAAGCTGCTCGATGTATGGACCACAGCGGACCTCATGGGACGGCTTTCACACCCGTGACATGGCCTTTGGCCGCGACCGTGGATCACCAGCACGTCCTCATTTGCCGATTGGGGTGCGTGGGCCGCAACTCGCAGCCAATCCGGTTCGCCCCGCCGCACGCTGCGGAGCCGGACGCAACGCGATGCATTGGGTGCTACACGAGCGCCGCGATGAGCGCGATAAGCGGTGGGCCGCTCTGGCCGATCATGCTGCGCCACAACCGTCGATCCGAGATGAACAGGACGCCGCCGCACGCGGCCATGAAGGCGCAACCATAGATCACCAGCGCTCGACCGACGCTCTGGTGCCCGGCGTAGTACGCGATGAGCCCGGCTACAGGACCCGCCGCAAGGAAGAGGTTGTAGAACCCCTGGTTGAATGCCCAGAGCCGCACTCCAGCCGCCGGTTCGGGCTTGCCGAGCAGGAAAGTCTGCACGCTCGGCCGGTCGAACAGGAAGCTCTCCAGCACGAACGCCACCACGTGGAAGAGCACCGCGATCATCGCGAACAGTTGTGTCACGAGATTCACGGGCCTCAGTATGAGCCGAGATCATCTGGACGCCACTCATATGGGATGCGACCCGGGCGAGCTGACGCCCGGATATGCATCTACGGATCGAGGAAATCATCAGCAGCTTTCAGATTGCATCGGGACTGCGGCGAGCCGATAAGTACGCCACGCAACGAATGCCAGCCCTCAGGCCATAGTGGCAGCGGCCCACGAAGCCCCAAGCCAGCCGCGACGTCAGTGTGCACAGACCGCTACTCGCACACCAGTGGCTCGGCTGGATACCGGGACCGAATGTGCACTTTGCCGGAGGGCGTGACGACATAGGAGACGCTTGATGCGAAGACGACAGTCCCGTCCTTCGCGAACCAGTAGTCCGAGGCCCACTCGCACGGCCCGCCCGAGAAGTGGAAGGCGCGCGTTGGGGCGGAGCCCTGGAACTCGGGGATCATGACGGGCTCGTCGCTGAGATCGCAGACCTGCGACTCAGTCGCGGAGCCGTCGGGTAGCTCCACGCGCTGCACCCACGCGCACTCGGCGCGCATGAGCGACGCGATAGGAAAGTCCTCGGGAGTTGCAACTGCCAGAACCGTGTCCACATTCTCAATCCGATCGACAGGCGCCTTCGCTGTGGCTGGCGCGACACCCGCGACCAGAAGTGCCGCGCTTATCCCCAAGGCCAGCCCAAGCCTGCGCGACACCCTCATGATCATCCCTCCTGGTGCAGCCACCCATCGAGTTGTCACCCGGGAAGGATGATGACCACAACAGGGATCGCAGTCAACTGCTGCAGCGTGCGACCGTGCATCACCAACCTCGATGCACTTGCTGCCACCTGCGCCGAGCGGGGCGATTGTCTACGCCGTTTCATGCCGACCGCATCGTCAGGCTGCCCATCTGTGAGCGGCTGTTGTTGCGTGTACAATGATCGCGGAGGGCGTGGTGTGTTCCATCAGGACATCGGCGACAGGTCTCTCAAGACATCGGCGACACGTCTCCTAGGTGATCGGCGACGCCGGTGACGCGGGTGATGCTCGGTCATGTCGAAGGCGCGTCTGGTTCTTACTGCCCTGTTCGTCGAGCACCAGACCCCGGCCGAGGTGGCCGCCCGCTACGGGGTGCACCGGGGCTGGGTCTACAAGCTCAAGGCCCGCTACCAAGCCGAGGGCGAGGCCGCGTTCGAGCCCCGCTCCCGTCGCCCGAAAACCTCCCCGACCGCGATCCCCGACGACGTGGTCGAGCTGATCGTCCGGCTCCGCAAACAGCTGGCCGAGCATGGACTCGACGCCGGACCGGACACCATCGCCTGGCACCTGCGAGTCCACCATCAGCGCACCGTCGCGGTCTCCACCATCTCCCGCTACCTCTCCCGGCTCGGGCTGGTGGTTCCCGAGCCGAACAAGCGCCCCAAGGCCTCCTACCTCCGCTTTGAAGCCGACCAGCCGAACCAGACCTGGCAGGCCGACTTCACCCACTACCGGCTCACCCGCCTCGACGGCCGCCCGGGCGCCGAGGTCGAGATCTTGTCCTTCCTCGACGATCACTCCCGCTACGCACTGTCGGTGACCGCCCACCACCGGGTCACCGGCCCCATCGTGCTGGCCGTCTTCCGGCGAACCTGCAGCACACACGGGGTGCCGGCGTCGACGTTGACCGACAACGGGATGGTGTTCACCACCCGCTACGCCGGCGGCCGGGGCGGCCGCAACGGCTTCGAAACCGAGCTCCATCGGCTCGGCGTCGCCCAGAAGAACTCCCGGCCCAACCACCCCACCACCTGCGGCAAGGTCGAACGGTTCCAGCAAACCCTGAAGAAGTGGCTGGCCGCCCAACCCGTTCAGCCGACCACCCTGGAGGAAGTCCAGGCGCTGCTGGACCGGTTCATCGAGCAGTACAACCAGCACCGGCCGCACCGCTCCCTGCCGCACCAAGCCACCCCTGCCACCACCTATGCCGCTCGCCCGAAAGCCGCTCCCGGCGACCGCAGCACCGACACCCACCACCGGGTCCGCACCGACCGGATCGACAAGACCGGCAAGGTCACCCTCCGCCACGGCGGCCGGCTCTACTCCATCGGCATCGGCCGAACCCACACCCGAACCCGCGTCCTACTCCTGGTCCACGACCTTCACGTCAGGGTCATCGACGCCGCCACCGGCGACCTCCTCCGCGAGCTGATGCTCAACCCCACCAAGCGCTACCAAGGCACCGGCCGACCACCCGGACCAACACGCCCAACAACAAACAGCTGAACCCGCAAAACGCAGGTTCAACTGTCGCCGATCACTTGAGAGATCACATCGCGGAGGGCGTGGGATTCGAACCCACGAGGACGGAGTGGGCCCCGCCCTAGAACTTTTCAAGAGTTCCCCGTTCGGCCTCTCCGGCAGCCCTCCTACCGTTCAGTCTCCCATGCTGGGCGAGGGCTTTACCGCCGGCCGTTTGGGAGGCACCATCGTGGCCAAGAACCCCGGCCCGAGCCGGAGGTGGGCGATGGCATCGCACCCCGTGCCCGAACCCATGGATCTCGCGCGGGCCCGCCGTGCCGAGTTGCTGGCTGCGATCACAGCCCTGGAGGGCGCACTGGCCGCACCGGCGGGAGCTCCCGTGTGGTCGGTGCGCGTCCAAGCCCGTATCGACCAACTGACCGGTGCGTTCGACGACCACGTGCAGGCGACCGAGGGACCCGACGGGATGTACGCGGACATCCTGCGTTCCGCCCCGCGGCTACGGTTCGGAGTCGACCGGCTCGCCACCGAGCACGACGAAATCCGGGTGGCAATCGACGCCCTCAGCAAGCTGATCGACGACGTGACCGACGCCGGGCCCGACGACGTCCGCCGGATTCGCAATGATGGCGTGCGCCTGCTGGCCCGGCTGGTTCGGCATCGCCAGCGCGGTGCCGATCTCGTCTTCGAGGCGTACGCACAGGACATCGGCGGCTGTGACTGAGGTCTGCTGAGCACGTCCACCGGTCCACGAGTACTACCGTCCTCTCGTGACGACCGCCCGGCCGCGAACGCTCGCTGTCGATTGCGGCGGTACCGGCATCAAAGCGATCGTCCTGGACCCGGCGGGCTCCCCGGTGTCTTCCGGGTCAAGCTCCGCACGCCTTACCCGAGCCCGCCGGACGTGCTCATCGGCGCAGTCGTCGATGTCGCGGAGCGGACCGGGCAGGCGTTCGACCGGGTATCCGTCGGGTTTCCCGGCATGGTGCGCGACGGCATCGTCCTCGCCACTCCGCACTACGTGACCGAGGCCGGCCCGTTCACGCCGGTCCGTGCTGACCTGGTGAAGGAGTGGGCGTCATACGACGTCCGCACTGCGCTGGAGCGGGCGTTGAAGCGGCCAACTCGAGTGTTGAACGACGCCGAGGTGGCCGGGTTGGCGGTGATCGAACGACGGGGGTTCGAAGTGATGCTGACGCTTGGCACCGGCCTGGGTTGCGCCCTCTTCGACGACGGACGGATCCTTCCCAAGATCGAGATGTCACAGGCGCCATTTCGGAAGGGCCAGACCTACGACCAACAACTCGGTCACATCGCGCGCAGACGGATCGGGCCGGAGCGCTGGACCGAGCGAGTCGCGAACGCGGTGGACACGCTCCGACCAGTGCTGTGGTGGGACCACCTGTACGTCGGCGGCGGCGGCGCCAAACACCTCACCCGCGACCTCGGTCCAGATGTGACCATCATCAGCAACGACTACGGGCTGCTCGGCGGCGTGCGGCTCTGGGACGAGGATCAAGGGGGTATGACGCGCCACCGCCGGTGCTGCAGCGCCGGGTTGTGTTCCCTGACGGCCCGCAACCGGTCGGCTCGACCACGCCGGTCACAACGCCGTCGGCTTCGCCCAACGCGGCCACGACCACGCCCATCGGGTCGACGAGCGCACTGCGCCCGCAGTACAGCGGGCCGCATTGCGCGGCTCCGGCGACGTAGGCGGTGTTCTCGATCGCCCGGGCCCGCAACAGGACGAGCCACTGGTCTTCTTTGAGTGGACCGCGCACCCAGGCAGCGGGCACCGCGAGCACCTCCGCACCGGCGTCGACCAGCGCCCGCCCCAGTTCGGGGAACCGTAGGTCGTAACACGTCATCAGGCCAACCCGGAGGCCGGCGACGTCGATCGTCACCGGATGCGGCAGCCCGGGCGTCAGCTGATCGGACTCGCGGTGGCCGAAGGAGTCGAACAGGTGCGTCTTCCGGTACGTCGCCAACTGGTCGCCGCGGCCGTCGAGCGCAACCAGCGTGTTGTACGGCCGGTCCGCATCATCTGAGATCTCGAACATCCCGGCGACGACAGCCGCGTTGTGGCTGCGGGCAAGCTCAGCAAGAGCGCCGACGAACGGCCCATCCAGCGGCTGCGCGACCGGCCCAAGCGGGGTCCCTGGAGGCCCGAACTCGTGCATGACCGCCTCGGGAAGGACGATCAGGTCGGCATTCACGCCGTCGAGCAACTTCGTCACAGCCGTCACGTTTTCGGTTGGGTCGGTGCCCGCCGCCAACTGAACCAATGCCACCCGCACAGCTGTCATCCTCGCCATGACCCATGATCATGTCGAGTTTGCGTGCGTCTACGGGACAAAAGCCGACATGATCATGGGAAGGAGGGGTGGGATTGGCGGGAGACGCAACGCCGTGGGACGCCGTCGTGCTCGCCGGTGGAGAAGCCCGTCGGCTCGGTGGTGTGGACAAGCCGGCCCTCGTGATCGGCGGAAGCTCACTGCTGGAGGTGGCGCTGGCCGCTTGCGTTGGTGCCCGGAGTCGCGTCGTCGTTGGCCCCCAACGCCCGACGAGCGAGCCAGTCACGTGGACCCGGGAAGATCCACCCGGAGCCGGGCCACTCGCGGCGCTGGGTGCTGGTTTGGCGGTTTTGCCAGCAGGGTCCGACGTCGTCGTCGTTCTCGCCGCCGACCTGCCGTCAGTCGACGCTGCCGCCGTCGGCAGCCTTCGCGCAGCCATCACTGCTCGACCAGACGTCGACGCGACCGTGGTGGTCGATGCTGAGGGCCGGGCGCAGCCATTACTCGCCGCATACCGCAGATCTCCGCTCGAGCGGGCCATCGCCGCTCTCGGCGATCTGCGCAACCGACCCGTCCACGGAATCCTCGGCCAACTGACTGTCGCGCAGATCGTCGACGCGTCGGCCGCGGTTGACATCGACACACCGGCAGACTTGGCCCGCTGGACTCGTGATCGCGACGGGAGCCCATGATGGACGAATGGATCAGGCAGCTGTGTGACGCACTCGACGTGCCAATCGAGGACGTCGACACGAACGCGGTGCTGGATCTTGCTCGGGACGCTGCGCACAACGTGGACCGGCCGGCGGCGCCGGTGACCACCTACGTCGTCGGCTATGCCGCCGCACAACGAGGGGGCGGAGCGAAGGCCGTCGCGGACGTCACCCAGCGGGCAGTACAGCTGGCCGAGGATTGGGACCGGCGAAGCTGGGACTGACGAGGCGGCGTTCCCGGCATCGAGCCAGACGGTCCGCTAGCGTCGGCTCGTGAACGCCGAGGGGTTGGTACGCCTTCCGATCGGTGGCCCCGATCCGGTCCGGTCGATAGTCCGGCGGGTGCTGGTAGCACTGGCCGTGCTTGCGGTCGTTGTGTTCGTCGTCTGGCTCGACCGCGATGGCTACAACGACACCTCGGACGGCTCAGTCGACCTTCTCGACGCGATCTACTACACCACGGTCAGCCTGTCCACGACGGGCTACGGGGATATCACTCCTTTCAGTGACTCAGCCCGGCTGGTCAACATCGTCTTCATCACGCCACTGCGGGTGTTGTTCCTGATCGTCCTGGTCGGGACCACGCTCGAAGCGCTCACCACCCGAGGCCGACACCAGATTCGGCTCAACCGCTGGAGGAGAACAGTGCGCGACCACACGGTGATCATCGGATACGGCGTGAAGGGTCGTAGCGCTGCCGCGACGTTGCTCTCCAACGGTTATCCGGCGGAAAAGATCGTCGTGGTCGACTCTCGCCAGATGTCAGTCGACGAAGCGAACGAGAGCGGGTTCGTCGGTGTCGTCGGCGATGCCACCAGCTCTGAGGTACAGCGGCGAGCAGGCGTGCCGGTCGCCAGCGAGATCATCGTCACGACCGCTCGCGACGACTCCAACGTGCTGGCCACGCTGACTGCGCGACAACTCAACCCGTCGGCCGAGATCATTGCCTCCGTTCGCGAGGCGGAGAACCAGGGGCTGATTCGGCAAAGCGGTGCCAATACGGTCATCCTCTCGTCGGACGCTGTCGGCCGGCTATTGGGCCTCGCCACCCTCAGCCCCGCCCTCGGTAATGTGCTCGAAGATCTCATCACTACCGGCGAGGGCCTCGAGGTCGCCGAACGCGATGTCCGACCACGAGAAGTGGGTCAGGTGCCGCGCAAGCTCGCCGATCTGGTGATCGCCGTGGTCCGTGATGGCGAGGTGTTGCCCTACTACGCACCGACCCTCGGACACCTTCTCCGCGACGACCGGATCGTCGTCGTCAGACCAGCCGAGGAGGAGCCGTGGGCGCCCCGGCCGGGAACAGACGATTCTTCGGCCGAGGCCGAGGAAGGGACCTGATGCGGGCGGTCGTCATCACCAAGCCGGGCGGGCCTGATGTACTGGCATGGAGCGAAGTGCCCGACCCCACGGCTCGGCCTGGCGAGGTCGTTCTCGACGTCGCGGCATCGGCGGTCAATCGGCCCGATCTGCTGCAGCGTCAAGGCCACTACCCTGCGCCACCGGAGGCGCCGCCGTGGCCGGGGCTGGAGTGCAGCGGCACCGTCTCGATGCTCGGCGATGGTGTGACCGGATGGGCCATTGGTGACCGGGCCTGCGCCCTGCTGTCGGGTGGCGGCTACGCCGAGCACGTTGCCGTTCCGGTTGGGCAGCTTCTCCCGGTCCCGCGCGGCGTGGACATTGTCACGGCCGCTGCGCTGCCCGAGGTTGCGTGCACCGTCTGGTCCAACGTGTTCATGACCGCCGGTCTGCGGCCAGGCGAGGTGCTGCTGGTGCATGGCGGCGGCGGCGGTGTCGGGACCATGGCGATCCAACTCGGTCGTGCCGTCGGTGCCACCGTCGCGGCGACTGCAGGCTCGGCCGAGAAGCTCGCCCGGTGCGGTGCGCTGGGAGCAACGATCCTGGTGAATTACCACGACGAGGACTTCGTGACCATCGTCAAGGACGCTACCGGTGGAAATGGCGCCGATGTCGTGCTCGACGTCATTGGCGCGAAGTACCTCGACCGCAACCTGTCAGTCCTGGCACCCGCCGGTCGGCTGCTGGTCATCGGTCTGCAAGGCGGCCGGAAGGCGGAGTTGGACCTGTCGACGCTCATGGCCAAGCGAGGCGCGGTGATCGCGACCAGGCTGCGCATGCGGCCGGCGGCCGAGAAGGCGACGATCGTGGCCGCTGTCCGCGAACATGTCTGGCCGCTTGTCGAGTCCGGCGACATCCGGCCGGTGGTCGACCGGGTGCTGCCCATGTCGTCGGCCAGCGAGGCGCACCGGGTCGTCGAGGCCGGCGAGCACGTCGGCAAAGTGCTGCTCAGAGTGTGACGATCAGGTCGGCGCGGTGCCGAGTGTCCGCGACGAGCTCGGCGTTGCGCTGATCACTGCGGAGCACCCACTCCAGCGCTTGCTCCGGGGTTCGGCCGAAACGGACATGGCGAGCGACCAAGCGGTCGATCCGGGTCTGTTCGTCGAGCTCGACATACCAACAGGCACTCAGCAGCGGACGAATCTGCGCCCACGCATCGTCGTCGACAAGCAGGTAGTTGCCCTCCGTGACGACCAGCGGTACGTGGCTCTCGATGGGAACAGCACAGGCGATCGGTTCCTCGATCGACCGGTTGAACCAAGGCGCGTAAACCACCGGCTCGACGTTGTCGCGTAGCCGCCTGAGCAAGGCCACGTAGCCGTGGGCGTCGAACGTGTCAAGGGCGCCTTTGCGGTCCCGGCGCCCCAGCTGGTTGAGCACTCGCTGGGCAAGGTGAAAGCCGTCCATGCCGACCAGACGGGCAGCATCCCCGAGCGCTTCGATGATGTCGTCCGCAACGGTCGACTTCCCCGCACCCGGCGGTCCAGTGATGCCGAGTATCGATCGCTGTCCTGTTGCCGCCAGCCGACGGGCGATGGTCGTCAGTTCATCCATCGACCGTCTCATCGCGCAACCTGCCCACTGAGCGTGTGCAGTCGCGGATCTGACAACCACGTTCTCGGCCCGACATGCTGGACCCGGAGGGCCGCGACGTCGACGGCCAGGCGCAATGCTTCAACCGGGTCTGCGCGACTGGCGATCGCGTAGGCGAACGCCCCGTGGAACGCATCGCCCGCACCGAGGCTGTCCCGGGCCGTGACCGAAGGGACGTCGACTTCACCAGACGCCTGCCCGGTCCACCACCGGACTGGCCGTGGGCCATCGGTGAAGGCGACGAAGGAGACACCCGCATCCAGCAGGTTCTGCGCCGACGCAGCCACACCTGTGCATCCCGGGACGGTGAAGTCCGCCGAGCACACAGCAGCGTCGACGAGCGAGAGCAGATCCGCGATCGCCGGCTTCCAACTACCTCCATCGAGAACCACCGGAATGCGCGCGGATGCGGCCATCGCGACAACGGCGTGCGCCAGGTCGGGCAGGTGACCATCGACCAGTACGACCCCAGTGTCCTGCACGCGTTCCGGTAGGTCCGCCGGTACGTCGATGCGGGCCTGTTCGGCATTTCGGGAGACTACGGACCGATCTCCGGTCCCAGCGACGACGCTGACGGCCGAGATCGCCGGACCGGGATGTTCCGGTGCTGCCGCGTCGAGCACAGCGACATGATGTTGGGTCAGGTCGTCAACCACGACGGGCCGGACGCCACTTGCACCCACAGCGGTCAGCAGCGTCGCCCTACCGCCGAGGGCGGCGAAGGTGACTGCGGCGTTGGTCGCAGGACCGCCGGCGGCGACGTCGGCGGAGGCGGCAACGACCTTCTCGTTCGGACCGGGCAGCCGCTCGACGCGTTGCACGACGTCGAGCGTCACGAGCCCGACGAACAGGCCCGCCAGCGTCAGGGACCCGTGGTCTGGGAGGACTGCCGACGTCAGCCCGGACCGTCGCAGGCGTTGGCGGACATTGCGAGGCCGTGACTCGCTCGCTCGTCTTCGGTGAGCTCACGGCCGGAGATGGAACAGGCCAACCGGACCCACTCGTCCTCGGCCAGGATCAGCTCAAGCAGCCCGCGATCGCTTTGGACCAGGGCTCGTTCCCCGTCATCGCGTACGTCAATCGACGGGCCGGTCACGCCGCCGGTTGGAACCGGTCCGCCGAGAGCGGTGCCGCTGGCTACATCCCACAGTCGGATGCTGCCGTCGGCAGATGCGGTGACGACGATCCGATCGTTCGTGGCCACTCCGGTGACGGCTCTTCGGTGGCCTTCCAGAGGCCCGAATCTCGGTTCCAACGTCGTCGCATCGAACACGTCGACGACACCGGATTGCCTACCGGCCAGCACTGCTTTGCTGTCCGGCGTGAAGCCGACAGCGCTGATCGAGTCGTCGAGTTGCTGCTGGCTCTGAACGTCAGCAGTGAACGACTCTGGATTGCGCAACGCGACGTCGCCGGTCGCATGCCCGGTCACGACCCGAGAACCATCTGGCGCGATCGAGATTGCCGTCACTCGTTCCTTGACGGTGATCGGATCGCTCATCGAAAGGGTGCTCAGGTCGACCGCCACGAACGAGCTGCCCCAGACTTCCCGGGCGGCCAGCACGACCTTCGACCCGTCGGGTGAAACCGCGCCAGTCACCCTCGCGGCGTCGAACGACTGGTCGAGAAGTACGGAGCCGGTGTCCACGTCGAGCACCATGAACCGCATCGGCTCGTCGGCAGGACGCACCAACGCGACGACCCGACGGTCGGTCGCGGCCAGCCAGCTGACCGCCCCGTCAACCGGCGTGCGCCAGGTGATCTGGCCGGTTGGGGAAAGCTGGGTGATACGCCCGCGCTCGGCATCATCGATGCCGCTGAGGACGGTGCTGCCGACGCCATAGGCGCCTCGGGCCGGCGCTCCGCCGGCTGCGGTCGAGGGTGCAATCGTGAGAGAACCGTCGAGGGCATGAACCAGTGTCAAGTCGTCCGATCCGGCGCTGACGACGAAGCCGCCGTCGGTGGTGAACGCCAGCTCCTGCACCCGGCCGTTGTGTGCGCGCGGCACGTCCAGCGGGACCTGGTCGGCGCCGATCCGCCAGGCGATGACCCGTCCGTCGGCAGTCCCGGCGGCGAGGCATGAGCCGTCGCAACCCACTGCGACGGCATCGACGGGGTCGCCCGTACGGAAACTCTCGATCGCTGTGAGCGCACCTCCGGGGTCGGTGCGCCAGGCGTCGACACTGCCGTCGACGCGTCCGGCGACCAGGAGATCGTCGTGCCATGCCAGGTCGTCGATGCCGACGTCGGTTTCGCTCCTTGGCGCGGCCGCCCCCAGCACGGTCTCACCGGTGTCGAGATCCGCCAGCCAAACGGTGCCGTCGAAGGTCGTCATGGCCGCTCGACCACCGTCACCGGACACCACGACGTCTTCGAGACGATTCGACGGCGGTACGAGCGGCGGGCCGGCAAGTTCGAGGGTGCGCAGGTCACGTTGTTCGACCCGGGAGTCGATTGACGGATTGACCCGGTCATCGACCATGACCAGCACGCGGTCACCGGCGGCCACAACCCTCACCGGACTCATAGCACCGAAATCGACGGGATCGGCGCTGGGCGCACCGGTCAGGGTGTCGACGGCGATCAGCACGTGATCATCCGGGATCGCCGCGACAAGCGACTGCCCGTCGTCACTCAGGGCCAGGTCGGAGATCTCGGCATCGCCGAGCTGGTACCCGCCGGCCTGCTGCCAGCCATCGGTAGTCCAGATCCGCACCTCGTTGCCTGCCGCCGCGACCACGTGCTCTCCTTCGACCGCGATTGCCTGCGCCGCGGACGGCAACCCCTGCAACAAAGCACGCGCCGACGGCCGGGCCAGAAGGGCCTCCAGTAGAGCGCTTGTGGTCGCCGCCGACGGGGCATCCGCGTGTGCTTCGACGGCTAGCAGCATCGCCGCGTCGGGCTGGTCGGGGGCGGCCGCCCGTGCGTCGGCGACCAAGCTGCGCGACTGCGCCACGTCGCGCTGCTCGTTGGCGGCATTCCGCTCGGTTACCGCTACCACCCCCAACGCGAGCGCCGTCACCGCGATGAGCGACGCGCTGACTGCGATGACGGCAAGCTGGGTGGCCCGGCTGCGTTCTCGAGGCGGCTTGGGTTGCACGACATACGTGGTCCGCTGTTTCGCGATCCACTCCGCCAACCGTGGCCATGCCCTCGACAGCGCCTCGGGTGCCTCCACGGCCCCGTCGCCTTCGACGACGACCAGTCCGGCCGAAGCGAATGCAGCAAGAACGGCCGGTGCCCGTGCGGGGTCTACGTCAGCTCCCTCGTCGGCGCTGACCGGCCGTGAGATGAGGCCGTCGGCTCTCAGGTCGGCCATCCGCAGCAGCAGCTCACGGGCGACGAGGCGATCGGGCTCGTCGAGGGCCGTGTACGTGCGTTCGGCAGTCTCGGCGACGGCGGAATGGACACCTCCGGTCTCGCGATAGCCGGCGAGGGTCATGGTGCTGTCCTCCCGGCGCAGCCACGTCTCGCGAAGCGCATGGCCGAGCTGCGGGAGGTCACCCGGCTCTCCAGGGCGTTCCGCGGCAATCAGCTCGGTGAGGCCGTCCTCCAAGTCGACAGCGCATCGCCTGGCCGGCTCGGTCACTGCCCGGGCGACCTCGTCAACGAGAAGGGGGCCGAGCAAGACGTGGCACGACGACAGCAGCTGCGAGAACTCAGCGAACTGCGCGAACTCTCCGTAGCGGTCCGCCCGCAGCGCCACGGCCAGCCCGCCGGGATGATCGACGATGGCGTCGACGAACGCCGCTCGCTCGTCCGGGGCCTGGCAGCGGGTCACGATGTCTTCGAGCTGATCGACGACGAGCAGAGCGTCGGGCCGCGCCGCAGCGCCCGCATCTACCAGCGACTGCTGTGGATGCTCTCCTGGCCGAAGGAGCACAGCATCCGGAAGCCGCGGCACGAGTCCTGCATACAAGAGGGATGACTTGCCGCTGCCGGGCACACCGACGATCGCAACGAAGCGCTCTGAGCCGAGTAGGTCCAGGCATCGCTCGATGATCTGCTCCCGGCCGAAGAACAGGTCGGAATCGCTCACACCGAATGCTGCCAGGCCCGGATACGGGTTGCGGCTCGAGTCCGGCGGGGCGTTGATCCCGACGGTGGCGACGGCGAGCGCCCCGTCAGCGGCGCCGGCCCCGCTCTGGGCGAGCTCGACCAGCCGCATCTCGTTGCGCAGCCGTTCCCGCACCAGTTCGGCCGTCGATGTCGAGAGCAGGATCTCCCCCGGACCAGCAAGATCCTTGACCCGGCCGGCCTGGGTGGCGAGAGCGTCCAGAGCCGATGCGTCGGCCACATCGCCACTCGCCAGCCCCACCTGCACAGGCGCAGATTCCGGTGATTGCCCCAACCCACGCTGCAATGCGATCGCAGCCCGCACAGCGCTGACGGCGTCGGCGAAAACGGACACAGCCGCGCTGCCGTCCACCGTCAGACCAATCCTGCGTCCACCGTGATCCTCGACGGCGCGGTCGACCGCAAGTTGAATCCCCGGATGCCCGTTCTCACCCGGTGCGTCGTCGATAGCGTCGGAAACCAGGACCGTGCGAGCTCCCGTTGGTGTATCCCTGTCCCAGGCCGCTCGCAGCCGTTCGGCCAGCTCGCCCGGCGTGGCCGGGCGACGCTCCGGGTCAGCGGCCAGACCGGCTTGCAGCGCCGAGCCGAGCCGGCCGACCCGTTGGGCCGCGCCGTTCGCCGACCCTGTGCTCGGCGCGGCACCGGTCAGGAGTGCGAAGGTGGTTGCGGCGAGGCCGTATACATCAGTGCGTTGGTCTGGCGTTGCGCCAGCGGAGACTTCGGGTGCCCGAAAGCCCGCGTTGTCTACCGACCGGCCATTCCCATGCGGCAGCTTCGATGATCCCGGAAGGATCAGCACGATGCTGCCAGAAGGTTCGAGGACGAGATTGGCCGGCCGGACATCGCCATGTACCTCGCCGTTCTGATGCAGATCGGTGAGCGCCTCCGCTGACTGTGTGATCCATTCCAGCACGCTGGCGACCGGCAAGCCCGGGTGGCCGCGCTCGGCGAGCAGGCGGTCGAGGTCAATACCATCGACCCTGCCTTCGACGAGCACGTCGTGGCCGTCAACGGGCGTTTCAACCACCGGTTGTCCTCGGATGCGCGAGCGCGAATACACGCCCGGCGGCGGCCGGCTCATCGAATACGACGCAGGGGATCACAACACCCGGATTCCTCGAACGAATCTCTCGAATGTCAGCAGCTGATCTGTCGGATTGGACAGATTACTCTCACCGGCGGAAAGGGCGAATCCACCCTCAGGATCCGTCCACCCCTCTGACGGCCCCGCCGGGAACCGCCGATGCGCTGAATACCGCCGCCTGCGGGTCAGCGACGATCGTGAACCGGCCGACGGGGATGTCCATCGGCGGCAACAAGACCGTCCCTCCCAGCTGTTGAGCCCGCTCCGCGGCTCGGTCGGCGTCGTCCACCCAGAACGCCACGCTCCACCGCGGGGTGGGATCCTCCTGCGGCGCCGGGGCGTGACCCCCACCAATCAGCAGATCGCCCATGGTGAAGGTGGTCCGCGGGAACGGCCCGGGTGCGTCTTCGGCCGACCAGCCGAACAACTCCGTGTAGAAGTCCCTGCTCGCGGTCAGGTCGGCGCTGGTCAGCTCGTTCCAGGTCCAGGTTCCGTTCTCGTTGACCAGTTCGGCGCCGAAGTTCTCCCCAGGCTGCGACAGCGACACGACCGCTCCGGTCGGGTCACGGATTGTGGCCACCCGTCCTCCACCCGGTGTGCTGAACGGGTCGACGGTCACGCTCGCTCCCAGCTCCCGGGCTCTGGCGGTGGCATCGTCGACGTCTAGAACGCTGACGTACGACCCCCATGCGGCCTCGTCGGCTTGGTCGAACAAGCCGCAGACCCGCTGGTCGTTCAACCGGCAAATCGTGTAGGTGCCGTTATCGCCGGTCGGTAAGTCGTCGAATTCCCAGCCGAACAGGCCGCCGTAGAAGTCCTTGGCCGACTGCGGGTCACTCGTTCCCAGGTCGACCCAACAGAACGTGCCACTCGGATAACGCTCGACCTGGCCCATGGCCCCAGGACAATACGCTGTTCGAGATGTCTGTCGAGGAAGCGAATGTTCAGCGGCCGGCCCGGCGAACGGAGCGCCGGAAGACCGCACGCGTCCTGTTGCTTGATCCCGATGGGCGGGTGCTGCTCTTCCATGACAGCGACCCCGGACTGCCCGGGCCGCCCACGTTTTGGATCACACCCGGCGGCGGACTGGACCCCGGCGAATCCGTGGAACAAGCGGCCCGCCGCGAACTGGCCGAGGAGACCGGCCTGGTGCTGGACCCTGCCCAACTCCGTGGACCGGTTGCGCATCGCACCGTCGTGCATGCCTACAGCGACAAGATCGTGGAGCAGGACGAGACCTACTTCGTCGCCCGGGTGGCGCCGTTCGTCGTCGACGTCGCCGGTCACACGGTGGACGAGCAGACGACGTTCCTCGGTCACCGGTGGTGGGACCGGGAGGAGATCCTGGCGACCTCCGCCCGGGTCTGGCCGACGTCGTTGGTCGACCTCCTTGTTGCAGCGGATCAACCCGACACCTGGCCGATCACGATCGACGATACCGAGGAGTCCACCGTGTCGGCCGGCAAGGATCTGCACCAGCAAGATCCCTAGCCGGGTCGCACCACGATCGCGGCCGCGCTTGCCTGAGCCGGATACGACTCCATGATCGGACCATCGGCCCACGCGCTGACGGTCATGCCATCGGCGAGGTCGGCATACGACAGCGGGTCCGCTGAGCCGGTTCCCTCGGTCAGCAGTGTCGTATCCCGGTCGATCGTAAAGCTGATCTTGCTGTCCCCTGATTGGGACGTGGGGTCTTCCTCGACCAGTACCGTGCCGAGCGGAGCCGTCTCCGGATCCGTGCAGTGCGGAGACTCGTCGCTGTCGACCGGCGAATCGGGATCGGCGTCCGGATCGGGCTCGACACAGTCCTCGGTGACCGGCTCGAAAGGCACGACCTCGGTGATGACGCCCACGATCGTGGGTTCCGTGCTCGGTGGCTCGGTCGCCGGTACCGCGGCGTCGCCGTCGGACTGGTTCCCGCATGCCACCAGCGCGGCCAAGGCAACGAGCCCGGCAGCCACAACCCGGGCGCTCATCGTGTGTCTCCATCGGCACGAACCCGTCGCCGGTACGCGTCGATCTGCATCCACGGTCGCATCCCTGCCGACTCGTACAGCCGGAGGGCACCGCTGACGTTCTCAGTGTCGACGCTGAGTCCGGCCCATCGTCGTCCGTCCCCTGCGTAGGAAGCCAATGCGTGCTCGAGCCCCCAGGCGGCGGATCGGCCGGCGATCTCGACCAGCCACTGGTCGGTTTCGGGCGGCGTCCTGGGCAGGCGCAGCAGCTCGCGGACCTCACCGAGTGTGGAGTCGTCACGTCCAAGCGCTTCGCGCTCGGCGGCGCAAACGACAGCCAGGATCGCTTCCGCGTCCGTGAGCGTGGGTCGGCGAGCTGAATACCCGAGCGGAAGTCCGGGCACGGTCACGAGCCGCAAGCCTGCCGCGCGGGGAGTCCATCGTCGAGTAGGGTCCCGTCGCTGCGAGTTGGGACAGGATGGTGACATGACCGAACCCAGTGACAACACCGCTGCCAGCGATCAGCCTCCACGGGTCGTGGTTGTCGGACCCGACGGCATGGCCGTCGAGTCCGCTCCTGAACGCGGCGGCGATCAAGACGACCAGCGACCACTGACGGACCTCGTCGAACAGCCGGCCAAGGTCATGCGCATCGGCAGCATGATCAAGCAGTTGCTCGAAGAGGTGAAGGCAGCTCCGCTGGACGAGGCGAGCCGGATGCGACTGCGGGAGATCCACCGATCGTCGCTCGACGAACTCGAGGACGGTCTGGCGCCAGAATTGATCGAGGAGCTCGAGCGGCTGACCCTGCCGTTCACCGACGAGTCCGTACCCACCGATGCCGAACTGCGGATTGCCCAGGCGCAGTTGGTCGGCTGGCTGGAAGGGCTGTTCCACGGCATCCAGACCACGCTGTTCGCCCAGCAGATGGCGGCCCGCGCCCAACTCGAACAGATGCGCCGCGCACTGCCTCCGGGCGCCCCGACGGCGAACGTGCCTCGTCCACCAGTCCCCGGTGATGCAGAGCGCCAGGGCGGTGGCATGTACCTCTAGGTCAGGTCGGCAAGGAGTTTCTCGACGACCTGAGCCATGCCGTCCTCGTCGTTGGACGGCGCTACGTGCTCGGCGGCAGCGAGCACCTCCGGGTGGGAGTTGGCCATCGCGTATCCTCGGCCGGCCCAGGCCAACATGGGCAGGTCGTTGGGCATGTCGCCGAAAGCCACGACGTCCTCGGCAGCGATGCCGTGCTCATCGGCGATCCGGGCCAGAGTGGCTGCCTTGGTCACACCGCTCGCCGAGATCTCCAGCAGCCCGGTCCGGCTGGAGTGGGTCAGCTCAGCGAGCTCGCCAGCCACTTCCCGAGCCGCCGACAACAAGCCGTCCGGGTCGAGTTCGCCGTGTCGGACGAGCAGTTTGACCACATCGTCACCTGCCAGTTCGTACAACGAGCCGACCCGGATGCCGTCGGAGTCGAGATCGACAACGCGCGAAACCGGATACGACGCCTCTCGACCGAACCCGGTATCACGGGTCTCGACCGCGAATGCCACCTCGGGCACCGCGGCACGCACCGCAGCCGCGACCGCCAGCACGACATCGCGCGAGATGGGGGTGTGCTCGAGCACCCGATCGGTATGCAGGTCATACACGACGGCTCCGTTGGAGCACACCGCGATCCCGGTGTGTCCCAGCGCATCGGCGATCGGACGCATCCACCGTGGCGGCCGCCCGGTCGCGACGACGACCATGACGCCGCCAGCCTCCGCCGCCCGCAACGCGGCAGCAGTTCGATCGGACACCGATCCGTCGCTGCGCAGTGCCGTGCCGTCGAGGTCGGTCGCGACCAGGCGAAGCGTCATCCGAACAGCTCGTTCAGCAATAGCGCGACGCCGTCGTCGTCGACGCTTTCGCAGACCTTGTCGGCAACCCCCTTGACGTCCCACGGGGCTTGGCCCATCGCGACACCGACGCCGGCCCAGGCGAGCATCTCCATGTCGTTGTGCCCGTCGCCGACCGCCATGACGTCCGCCCGTCCGAGCCCGAACTTCTCGCAGACGGTGGCGAGACCACTCGCCTTCGAGACGCCTTCGGGCATGATGTCCAGCCAGGCCGTGTAGCCGATCGCGTAGTCGACGCTGGGCAAACCGGAGGCCGACGCCACTCGGCGAAGCCGCTCTCGATCGCCTTCCGGCCACCGGACGACCAACCGTGTGACCGGCCCGTCCAGCAGTTCGTCGTGGCTCACGACCGTCACCCGGCCATCGAGTTCACCGACGGGGAACTCACCGGTTACCCGGAAACCGACGCCGAGCTCTTCGATCGCGAGGACCGCGTCCGGGATCTCCTCGGCGAAGTACTTGACCGGGTCGCTCGCATCGAATGTGACGACGTGCACGGGAGTCCGGGTCGCGACGTCAGCGACGACCGCACCGTTCGAGCACACGGCGTAGCCGTCCGTGAGCTTCAGCTGATCGAGGACTGGCGTCGTCGAGTGCAGGGACCGTCCGGTCGCGAGCACGATGTGAACGCCGACCTGCGCTGCCCGGCGCACAGCCTGGACGACCGGGGGCGTCGGTGGGTCGAAGAAGTCGGCATACGAGACGAGAGTGCCGTCGACGTCCAGCGCGACCAGCTGTGGTTTCCAGTCTTGAGCTGTCACGCGACGGGCTCGAGGATCTCACGGCCGTCTAGGTAGGGCTGCAGTGCCGGCGGAACCCGGACAGACCCGTCGGCGCGCTGGTGGTTCTCCAGCAGCGCGACGATCCAACGGGTGGTGCCGAGCGTGCCGTTGAGTGTGGCAACGTGTCGCGTGCCAGCGCCGGTCCGTTCCCGAACGCCGAGGCGGCGGGCCTGGAAGGCGGCGCAGTTGGAGGCGGAGGTGACCTCCAACCACCGCCGCTGCGAAGGCAGCCATGCCTCACAGTCGTACTTGCGGGCCGCGCTCATGCCGAGGTCGCCGGCTGCCACGTCAATCACCCGATAGGGCAGCTCCAAAGCGCGCAGCATGTCCTCTTCCCAGCCCAGCAGTCGCTGGTGTTCGTCGGTCGCGTCCTCCGGGCGGCAGTAGGCGAACATCTCCACTTTGTGGAACTGATGGACCCGGATGATTCCGCGGGTGTCCCTGCCGTGTGAGCCCGCCTCCCGCCGGTAGCAGGCCGACCATCCGGCATACCGCAACGGTCCGTCGGACAAGTCGATGATCTCGTCGGCGTGATACCCGGCCAGCGATACCTCGCTGGTTCCGACGAGGTAGAGGTCATCGGACTCGACCCGGTAGACCTCCTCGGTGTGGGCGCCAAGGAAGCCGGTGCCGCCCATGATCTCTGGACGCACCATGGTCGGGGTGATCACTGGCGTGAAGCCCTCGCTGAGCGCCTTGGCCAAGGCCAGATTGAGGATGCCGATGTCCAGCTGCGCGCCGATACCGGTCAGGAAGTAGAACCGGGAGCCGGAGACCTTCGCACCGCGGCCGACGTCGATTGCCCGCAGTGCCTCCCCCAGCTCGAGATGATCGCGCGGTTGCTCGAGATCAGGCCGTTCGCCGACTTCGCGCAGGACGACGTAGTTCTCTTCACCGCCCTCCGGAACGCCGTCCTCGATAACGTTGGCCAGCTTCAGCGCCGTCAGGTCGAAGATCTCCTGGGCGCCATTGGCAGTCGCCTCGGCCGCCTTGACGGCGCCGCCAAGGTGCTTCGCCTTGTCCAGCAGGGCCTGCTTCTCGTCGCCGGTCGCCACCGGGATCTGCTTGCTCAGCGCCTTTTGCTCAGCGCGCAGCCGCTCGAATTCCGCCAGCGACTCTCGCCTGGCCTGGTCGGCAGCGAGCAGCTCGTCCACGAACTCGGGCGGCTCCCCGCGGGCACGCTGGGAGGCGCGGACGCGGTCGGGGTCGTCGCGGACCATGCGCAGATCAAGCACGCCGCCAGGGTAACCAGCGGTCGGCGGTCGGTGCCGCGCGCCGTCAAGATCCGCATGCCGTGACGACCCGCATGCCGTGAAGATCGTCGTGCTGACTGGGCACGCTCAGCGGGGTGCACCATGCCTCACGACGATCTTCACGACCGAGTGGGGGGCTGGCGTGGGGCCGGGTATGGGGTCCCAGTGTGATCCGGCCCAACGGGGTTCCGGGCCGACGTCAGCCGCGTAGCCGCTCCAGCCAGGACTGCGCGCTGGCGAAGTCGTCGTTCGTCGTGCCGCGGCGCCGGCGACGCGGGGACGCGGTCGGCACGGGGATACGAACCGAGGAAGCGGACGTCAGCGCAGACCCGACGCAGGCCCATCAACGCCTCCCCGACCCGTGCATCGTTGACATGCCCCTCGCAGTCGACGGCGAAGCAGTATCGGCCCATGCCGTTGCCGGTCGGCCGCGATTCGATTCGAGTCAGGTTGACCCCACGGGTGGCGAACTGCTCGAGGATCTCCAGCAGCGCGCCGGGGTGGTCGTCGCGGATGAACGCGACCAGGCTGGTGCGATCCGACCCGGTCGGCGGTGGGGGCGCGGCGGGCCGAGTGACCAGCACGAACCGGGTGACCGCGTCGGGGTAGTCGCCGATGGCTGTGGCCAGGGTCTCGAGTCCATATCGCTCGGCCGCGACCGGTGCTGCGATCGCGGCGTCGTACGGGCCGTCTGGACCGGCCTCCCCGGCCGCGACTGCGGCGGCCGCCGCGGCGGTCGACGTAGTCACGGTGATCCGGGCTTCCGGCAGCTTCGCGGCCACCCACCGGCGGCACTGTGCCTCGGCCACCGGATGCGTGACGATGTGCCGGACCGTAGCCAGGACCGTGCCGGGCCGGCCGAGCAATGCCATCGCGACCGGCAGCAGCACCTCGCCCGCGATCAGCAGCGGCTCGCCCCGGATCAGCTCATCCAGCGTGGCGTTGACCGAGCCCTCGACCGAGCTCTCGACCGGAACCACCGCACCGTCGACTTCACCCTGCCGAACCGCGTCGAGCGCGGCGGGAACGGTCGGATAGGCAACCAGCTCTCCGGCGACCGGGAAGGTCCGGGCGGCCGCCTCGGTGAACGTCGCTTCGGGTCCGAGGTAACCGAGTCGGCGGGCGGGCTGGATCGGCACGCGGGTCAGCCTATGAGCAGAGCCGTCGAGCACGTCGCACCATCCGGCTACCGTCGGTACGGTGAGTGGCGACGTTGGCTGGCGCGACCTGGGGTTCGCGCGGCTGGACACCGACCGCGCTGCCCGCACGGGTGACCCGGAGGTCGTTTACGGCGCCGGCAAGTCCCCGCAGCAAACGGTCCTTCTGCTGCAGGCGCTGCGAGAGGCGCATCCGGACCGGCTCGCGCTGGCCACCCGGCTCGATGCGTGCAGCCCGCGCAGCCATCCGTGCGGCGTTCGGCGACGCGGCCGAGGTGGACGACGAGGCACGGTGTGCGGCCGTCGGTCAGTGGCCGCACGTCCGGCCGGACGGGTCGCAGTCGTGGCCGCCGGAACGTCGGACCGGCCGGTGGCTGCCGAGGCAGCCTTCACAGCACGGGCATTCGGCGCGGATGTCACAACGGTCGCCGACGTCGGCGTCGCGGGTCTGCACCGGCTGCTGGATGTGCGCGACGGAGCTGGACACCGCCGACTGTCTGGTCGTCGTCGCGGGATGGAGGGGGCGCTGCCGTCGGTCGTCGGCGGGCTGACCGGCGTTCCGCTCGTCGCCGTGCCGACGTCAGTGGGGTACGGGACATCCTTCGAGGGACTGGCCGCACTGCTCGCCATGCTGAACTCCTGCGCCCCGGGTGTCGTGGTCGTGAACATCGACAACGGGTTCGGCGCGGGTGTGCACGCCGCGCGGGTCGCGCGCCGGGCGGCACCCACGGTTGCCGGGTCAGCCCCGTGATCGGCTGGCTGGACTGCTCGTCCGGGGCGTCCGGCGACATGCTGCTCGCCACACTGGTCGACGCCGGAGTCCCGGTGGGCGCGATGCAACAGGCGATCGACGTGATCGCCCCTGAGCGTGTGCAGCTGCGCGTCGAGGAGGTCCGCCGGGCGGGACTGCGGGCAACCCGGGTCCACGTCGATGCCGACGAGTCGACGACGCGTCGGACCTGGGCGCAGATCCGCGAGTTGATCGACGGCGCCCGGCTGGCCGCTGACGTGACCATGCGGGCCCACGAGGTATTCCAACGTCTTGCAGAAGCCGAAGCACGAGTGCACGGCATCCGACCGACGACGTGCACTTCCACGAGGTCGGCGCCCTCGACGCGATCGCAGACGTGGTCGGCGTCACCGTCGGTTTCGACGCGTTGGGCCTGGCCGAGCTTCAGGTCTCGCCGGTTGCGCTCGGATCCGGAACCGTAGTGACCGAGCACGGGCTGCTTCCCGTGCCCCCACCGGCTGTCGTCGAGCTGTTGAGCGGTGCGCCGACGTATGGCGGTGATGTTGGCGTCGAACTGACGACACCGACCGGTGCTGCGCTCCTATCCGTGTTCGCGACCGGCTGGGGGCCGCAGCCGCCGATGGCAGTCGCCCGGCAAGGCGTGGGCGCGGGCGGCCGAGATCTGCCGGGCCGGCGAACGTGGTTCGCCTCATCGTCGGCGAGCCACAGGTGGCCGGGACTCGGCGACGCTGCTGCTGGAGGCCAACGTCGACGACATGGACCCCCGGCTCTGGCCTCCGGTCCTGTCGCGGCTGCTCGACGCCGGTGCGTCAGATGCCTGGCTGGCGCCGATCATGATGAAGAAGGGGCGGGTGGCGCACACGTTGTCGGTCCTGGTCGACGGTTCGGCCGCGGCCGCCGTGCGGCAGGCGGTGTTCACCGAGACGACCACGATCGGGCTGCGAGAGACGGCAGTCCACAAACATGCGCTCGACCGGGCCGAACGCAGCATCGAGATCGATGGGCATCGAGTTCGGGTCAAAACCGCCACACTCGACGGCGTGGTCGTCAACGTCCAACCCGAGTACGACGATGTGGTGGCCGCAGCCATCGCCGCCGGTCGACCGGTCAAGGCGGTTTTGGCCGACGCGACGGCCGCAGCTCGGGCTGCCGGGCTTGTCCCGTGATCCGAATCGTGGGCCGGCTGGCGATCGCCGCCTTTCTCGCCCTGGCCGCCGCGGCTGCGCCGGCCGCGCACGCTCGGGAACCGGCGGTCGGCGTGATGTTCGTCGGGATCGCCGGGCTGGCCTGGCACGACGTCACAGCGGAGGACACGCCGACGCTGTACTCGCTGGTTGGCCCCAACGCAGTGGCATCGCTCACGGTACGAACAGTCCGCCCACGTACCTGCGTGGTCGATGGCTGGCTGACCCTCGGCGCGGGACGTCGCGCGACCGACCTACCCGATCTCGATTCGGACGACCTGCCCGACCGGTACTGCCGCGATGTTCCGGTACCCATCGGACTCCTGGGCGGCAGCGCCGCGGTGCCGGGATGGGACCAGTTGGTGATGGCCCAGGAGGAACAGGCCTACGACACCCGGCTCGGACTGCTCGGCGACCGCATCGCCTCGACCGGGTTATGCGCCACCGCAGTTGGACCCGGGGCGGCGTTGGCCCTGGCGCAGAGCGACGGCGTGGCGACGAGCTACCTGCCGGACCCAGCTGAGATAGACGAAGACCGGATCGCTGCGTGCCCGGTCACGGTCGTGGACCTCGGGTCGATCCCGCCGCCGGGTGAGCTCGGCGACGAGGAAGCCGAGCGGGCTGCCGCCGACGCGCGGCGCGCTGCGGCCACGACCGTAGATGCCGCACTGGACCGGCTGCTGCAGCAGGTCCCCGACAACGTCGCTGTCCTCGTCGCCGGCATCGCAGACAGCGCACCGAGCCAACCGCCGGCCGAGGACGAGCCGACGACGATGGCGCCTTCTGCACTGCGCGTTGCGCTCGCGGCCGGCCCGCAACCGGACGGGCTCCGATTACGGGCCGAACTGGCTGAGCTCTCCGTCAACCCGATGGACCGGCCTGGTCCAGCTCACCGATGTCGCGTCGACGCTCGCCGCATACACCGATCTCGCCGACCCGTCCGCGGGAACAGTTGGGCCGCCCGTGGCGAACCGCGGGTGCGCATCCGGGCTCGACTCAGGAAACGATCGACCAGCTGGTCGGTACTGATCGCGCCACTCAGGTGTTCCGGACCCAGTCCGGGCCGTTCTTCCAGATCCTCGGCGTTGCCGAGGTGCTCTTTTTCGGCGGCGCGGTGCTGTGGCTGCGGCGCCATCCCGGCGGTCGGCAGCGGCTGATCCGCCTCGTGCAGTACGCCGCGTTGGGGGCCGCGTCGTTCCCGGTCGCGTCGTTCCTTGCCAACCTGTCCCGATGGTGGCGGTTCGAACGGGCCGGCACCATGCTCTGGACGACGATCTTGGTGATCACCGTGGCGGTTACGGTGCTGGCGCTGCGCGGCCCGTGGAGGCGGCGGATCTACGGCCCGCCCGGGGTGGTCGCCGGCCTGACCGCGACAGTGCTCGCCGTCGACGTGTCGACGGGGTCGAACCTTCAGCATGCCAGCCTGCTCGGGCTGTCCCCGCTGGTCGCCGGAAGGTTCTACGGGTTCGGCAACATCCCCTACGCCATCTTCGTCGCGTCGGCGCTGGTCGCGGCCGCGGCACTGGCTCAACTTCTGCTCGACCGGGGCACTCCCGGCGAACCGCTGCCCTCGCAGCCGCCCTCGTCGGCGTCTTGGCCGTGGTCATCGACGGGCTCCCCCAGGCGGGCGCCGACGTCGGCGGGATCTTGGCCACCGTTCCCGGGTTTCGCCGTGCTCGTCCTCATACGTCGCCGGCGTACGGGTGACGGTATGGCGGGTGGTGATCGCCGGGGCGTTGGCGGTCTGGGTGGTTGCGCTGATCGCCTTGCTGGACTGGCTTCGACCGGTTGCGGATCGCACCCACTTCGGCGAGTTCTTCGCGATGTCATCGAAGGGGACGCGTGGCCGGTCGTGTGGCGCAAGGCTCAGGCGTCGATCGGCACCCTGCAACGAAGCCCCTATTACGGCTGGCTGGTGCCGGTTGCCTACGGAGTGATCATCTGGCTGGTTCGAGCGCCTGGCGTGAGCGGGGTGCAGGCGGCGGTCGCCCGGTGGCCGCTGCTGCGCCCACTGATCTGGGCAGGGCTGGTGACAGGTGCGGCCGGCTTCGCCATGAACGACTCGGGGATCATCGTTCCTGGCCTGCTGCTGACCGTCGGTATCCCGCTCGTCGTCAGTGCGATTGCCGATGCCCAGTTGCCAGCGGACCGATCGAGGCAACTCCCCGCCGCGCCAGCGCCCGAGCAACGTCCAGCCATTGCCGACCCCGGTGCACCTGAGAGCGCCAGTCCGCCCCGGTGACCCGGTGCTGGAACGGCACCTCCACCTCTCGGACTCGAAAGCCCTGCCGCAGCAGGTCGATGGACAGCCCTACCTCGACGCCGAAGCCGTGAGCCAACGGCAGGGCGGCCCGGAATGCCGTCCCCGTCAGGCACCGTTGGCCGGACAGCGGCTGCGTGGGCTCCCAGCCTGTGGCGCGTTCGATCCCCGACCTGGCCAGCCGGACGACCAGGCCGTGGCCGCCCCCGGCGGTTCGCTGTGACGGGAGCGTGGCGATCGTCATGTCGGCAGTGCCATCACGCACCGGCTCGACCAGCGGGCCCGCCATCGCGGCGGTGTCCTCGAGGTCGCCGTCGAGGAACAGCAATGCGTGCACGGCGTCACCGGTCGGCCGACGCCGGTCGATCTCTTCAACTGCCGCGGCACCGCTGTGCATCGCCGCGCCCTTGCCTCGGTTGCGGGCATGCTGGATGACCACAGCGCCGGCCCCGTGCGCTGTGGCCGCCGTCGCAGTCCGTCGAGCCGTCGTCGACAACCACCACCAGATCGACGCCAGGAATCGACGACGCCCCCCGGACCGTGGCAGCGATTCGCACCTGCTCGTTCTTCGCCGGGATGACCACCGCGACTCGTAGCACGCGGTGAGCCTACGGCGTCGGCGTAACGAGTCCATCACCCCGCGACTCAACACAGTTGGGACCGTGACGAGCGGCTTTCCTGCACCGGAACCGCTTAGGCTCAGCCGCGTGACGAGCTCGCTCGGCGCCGACTCCGAAGTGGGCCGGCTGCGGACGGTGCTGCTGCACCGGCCCGGGCCGGAACTGCAGCGGCTGACCCCGCGCAATAACGACGAGCTGCTCTTCGACGGGATTCCTTGGGTCAGCCGAGCGCAGGACGAGCACGACGGCTTTGCCCAGGTTCTGCGCGACCACGGCGTCGAGGTGCTCTACCTGACCGAGTTGCTGGTGGAGACCCTCAAGAACGAGGCTGCGCGGGCCACCTGCATCGAGGCTGTCGTCGCCGATCCCCGGCTGGGCGAGACGCTTGAGCCGCATCGTCCGCCGCCACCTGGACGGCCTGCATCCGGAGGACCTCACGCTCGCTCTGACGGCCGGCTTGGCGCACGAAGAGCTGACCACCGGCAGCGGCCTTGCGGTTCGCCCTCATGGACCATCACGACTTCGTGGTCCCTCCCCTGCCGAATCTGCTGTTCACCCGTGATTCCAGCGTCTGGGTACGCGAGCAGGTAGCCGTCACCAGCTTGGCCATGCCGGCTCGCATCCGGGAGACGACACTGACCGGTGCGATCTACGCCCATCACCCGCGGTTCGCTGGCACATCGCGGGTCTACTCCCCGGGCATGGAGTCGCTCGAGGGTGGCGACGTCTCGCTGCTTGCGCCCGGAGTCGTCGCCGTCGGCACCGGAGAGCGGACGACGCCGGCCGGTGCCGAGCGGTTGGCCCGGAACGTGTTCGCAGCAGGGCTCGCCCATACCGTGCTGGCTGTCCCGATTGCGCAGGAGCGCGCCACGATGCACCTGGACACCGTGTGCACGATGGTCGACGCGGACGCCTTGGTCATGTATTCCAACATCGCCGACGAGCTCACTGCGATCGGACTGACGCCACGCGACGACGCTGAGCTGGAGGTTTCGCCCCCCGCGCCATTCCTCGTGGCAGCAGCCAAGGCCATGGGTGTCGACACGGTCCGGGTCATCGACACCGGGTTGGATCCGGTCACGGCCGAGCGGGAGCAGTGGGATGACGGCAACAACACCCTCGCGATAGGGCCGCGGCTGGCGGTCGCCTACGAGCGCAACACCGAAACCAACGCTCGCCTGGAGGCGGCTGGGATCGAGGTCGTCCGGGTTGCCGGCAGCGAGCTCGGTTCCGGCCGCGGCGGCCCGCGATGTATGTCGTGCCCGCTCAGCCGCGAGGCACTTCACCCCTAATGCCCTTTATGTGATGATTTATCCGGAAGCAGTTCTCAATACAACTTCCCCGCCGTGCACGTGCAAGGTACTGTGATAGCAGACCCCGGTCGCTCTTGTTTCCCCCGTCAAGAGCGACCGGGGTATCCATGTCAGCTGGATCGGATCGTCACCTGGCGGTTGGTGAGGCCGGACCGAGCCCGTCGCTCGGCCGAGGTCAGCGGATCTGTTTCCGTGATCGCAGCAGCCAGGCGACTGGCCAACGCGGATGCCGGCTCCTCGACCTCTGCAGCGGACGTGCCCGGTGCCAGATCCCATACTGGCACCAGCCGACCGAGTGCCCGGAATGTACCGAGTAAGCGGGTCTGCGGGCCCAAGTGATCCTCCCCACGCGCATGCAGCCGGGCGAACGCGTCGAGCAGTGGCTCCTCGTCGTAGGGCATCACCCAGCGCACCTGGTCCCGGTCACCGATCCGGCACCAGAAGCAGGCATCCACCGAGGCCAGCCGGTTCGCCGGAGGCAATTCCGCGTTGGCCTGTTCGAGGGCGGCTCGGACATCGGCATCCGGGGCGCTGGTCCCGTCGAGCCAGAAGTCGAACGTCTCGTGCACGGTGACCGGAAACGAACTGGACGGGTCCAGCAAGTCCTGCAGGCGAGCATCTCGCTGACCCCGCCTGCCCAGCTGTGACGGCGGTTCCTGGCTCCGCGTCCAGGGCGGCGAGCAACGCGTCCGCGGCATGTCCGCGCTCGGGTCAGCGGAACTCGTGGTCGACTGCAGGGCGAGCAGAATCTGGCCGTCGGCCCGCACCAAGGCGGGGACGGCCATCGGCAGCAACGTCACCACCAGGACTGTTCGGTCAGTGTGCGGTGGCGCGAGCCGGACCGGCGCGGTCGCTGAGGACACGATCTCGCGTAACGCAATCCAGTCGGTCTCGGCCGGCAGACCTTCGAATGGCCGGGCAATGAACTCCTGGTCGCCGCCTCGTCGGCGTTTACCGTGGCAGGCCTTGTAACGCTTGCCTGACCCGCATGGACATGGCTGCCGGGGACCGACAACCGGCACATCCATGACCGACGCTTCGACCCGTTGCGTGGACTTCTGGGTGGATCTGGAGGCAGAGGATGGCACGACGCGCCGAGCGTAGACCGTCAGACAGTCGACAACGGCATAGACCGTTACGGCGGAGCCGGCCCTGGTCACACCCCAGTCGGTCGCCAGTGCCTGCACGATCGCCAGTCCCCGCCCGCCGATGTCGGCTAATCCGGCCGTCTCGACGTGGGGCCGGTTCCGCCCGCCCCCGTCGGTCACATCGATCGACACCTGGTCCGGTGTCCGCCGTCCAGCGCAATCGGATGGCGGCTGAGCGGCCACGTGCCCGCAGCGGCCGTGCATGCCGAACGGCATTGGTCATCAGTTCGCTGACCACAAGCATGCAGTCCTCGATGATTCGTTGTGGGAGCTGCCGGGCCGCGAGGTCGTCGCGCACCAAGTGCCGGGCAGCCGGAACGCTGCTCGGCGCACTCGGGAACTCGGCGGCGCAGTAGCCGCCGCGCGCAGTGACCGGTGTCTGGGCCACAGGCGGCTCCCTCCGGCGGCCCCGCCGCCGGACGCGACTCGGCCACTACCGAAGTGGTGCCCGCTGACCGGACGAGGTCAAACCCTGGACGGGCAACGAGTGCCGTACGACCGCCCATGTCCGAGCTCCTGGATAGTGTCGGCGAGTGGCCATTCGGATAGGCGCGCACGTCGAACAGCGTGATCCGCTCGCCGAGGCGCTGGCACGGGAGGCTGATCTCGCCCAGTTCTTCCTGGGCGACCCACAGGGCTGGGAGGCGCCAGTGGTCGCCTTCAGCGGCGGCCCAGCGGCATTGCGCGCCGCCGCCGAAGACCGCGGAATCGATCTCTTCGTCCACGCGCCATACCGGCTCAATGTCGCGACCACCAACAACCGGATCCGCATCCCGAGCCGCAAGTTGCTGCAACAACATGTCGACGGAGCGGCCGAGCTCGGCGCCAAGGCCTTGATCGTCCACGGCGGACATGTGTTGAAGGCTGACGATCCCGAGATCGGCGTCGACAATTGGCGCAAATGCGCCGACATGCTCGACCACAAGCTGCCTATCCTCATCGAGAACACCGCCGGCGGAGACAACGCCATGGCCCGCCGGCTGGACCGGCTGGACCGGCTGTGGGACGCCGTGGGTCCATCGGGCATGGGCTTCTGTCTCGACACCTGCCACGCCCATGCGGGTGGCATCGACCTCGACGATGTCGTGGCTCGCGTCCTGGCGATCACCGGGCGGATCGATCTGGTCCACGCCAACGACAGCCGGGACACCTTCGACTCTGGTGCCGACCGGCACGCCAACCTCGACGACGGCACCATCGGCGCGGCCGTCATCGCTGAGATCGCCCGGGCGGCCGGGGCGCCGGTCGTGGTGGAGACCCCTGGCGGGGCCGCGGGTCAGGGAGCGGATATTGCGCTACTGCGCAAGCACCTCAGCGGCTAGCCGCCGGCCACTGCGCGCGGGTGCACTGCGTCGCGAACGATCCGGAGCGCGTCGGTCAGCGCCGTCAGCTGCATCGGCTCGAGCAGACCGGTGAACCAGCGCTCCACATCGTCGAGATGACCCGGAAGCACAGTCCCGATGCGCTCGGCGCCGGCCTCGGTGATCCGCGCCCACGTTCCTCTGCGGTCGTCCTCGCAGCTGTCCCGCGCGACCAGTCCGTCCCGCTCGAGCCGGTCGACAACCCGGGTGATGCCGCTGGTGGAAAGACTGGTCTGGGCGGACAGGTCGCTCATCCGGAGCCGTCGGCCCGGGGTGCGGGCCAGTCGGAGCAGGACCTCGAACTCTGTCTCGGACAAAGCGTTGCCGTGAAAACGGGTCGAGAACTTGGTGGTCAATCCCTCGTGCGCTTCCATGAACAGCCCGACGACGGTCAACCTCGGATCTTCGAGCAGTTCCGCGCGCATGTGTGAGTGTAGCAAAAGTTGACGAGTCAACTTCAGTTGCTCGCAGCTACTCCGGTGCGCCGGCAGTGCGGGTGGCCCACAGCACCTCGGCTACCAGCCACTACTCTCGTCCAGCGTGACACTGCGGGTGCGCGCTATCTCGCCGGCCGAGCACCTCGCGGCCGTTGAGGCGCGGCAGTCGGTCAGCTTCTTACAGACGCCCGCATGGGGCCAGGTCAAGCGCGAGTGGCGGGCCGAGTCGGTCGGTTGGTTCCGGGATGCCGAGCTGGTGGGAATCGGGCTGGTGCTGTACCGACCGGCTCCCCTGGTCCGCAGGTATCTCGCCTACCTGCCGGAGGGTCCGGCCATCGACTGGTCCGCCGCGGCCGAGTCGGGCGGACTCTCCGGCTGGCTGAATCCGTTGGCTCTTCACGTGCGCAGTCGAGGCGCATTCGCAATTCGGATGGGTCCGCCGGTGGCAGTGCGACGGTGGAGTGCGGCGACGGTCAAGGCCGCATTGGCGGACTCCGCTGTGCGGCGCCTCGGTGAGGTGGAACCCGATGTGATATCGCCGACCGGCGGCCCACTTGCGGCCCAGCTGGTCGCAACCGGCTGGCGGCCGCCGGCTGACGATGGCGGATTCACTGCAGGCCAACCTCGATACGTCGTGCAGCTACCGCTGGCGGGCCGGGACGAAGACGACCTGCTCAAGGGGTTCAACCAGCTGTGGCGCCGGAACGTCAAGAAGGCCGAGAAGGCAGGGGTATCAGTCGAACTCGGGCGGGCGGCCGACCTACCGAGTTTCCACGAGCTCTATCTCGAAACCGCCGAACGAGACGGCTTCACTCCACGCCCCCTCGAGTACTTCGAAGGAATGTGGGAGGCGATGGCCGCCGAGGACGAGCACCGGCTGCGGCTGTATCTCGCCGGGCATGCCGGCACTCTCGTCGCGGCTGCGACCATGGTCCGAGTCGGGACGCATGCGTGGTACTCATACGGCGCCTCGTCGACGGCGCATCGGGACGCCCGAGGCTCCAATGCCGTGCAGTGGCGGATGATCCGCGATGCGCTGGCCGACGGCTGCGACGTATACGACCTGCGCGGGATCACCGACACTGTCGACGAAGCTGACCCACACGCCGGACTGATCCGGTTCAAGGTAGGAACCGGCGCGGACGCGGTCGAGTACGCCGGTGAGTGGGACCTACCGCTCTCCAAGGTCCTCTACGCCGCATTCAACCTCTATATGAAACGCCGAGGCTGAGTCGTGCCACTGACGTTGTCCGTTGACGCCGACGCGTGGCGCGAGCACTTGCGCTCGTTCGTTGCTGCCCGTCCTGGCATCGTGCCCGTCACCAAGGGCAACGGCTACGGCTTCGGCAATGTCGTGCTCGCCACCGAAGCCAAGGCGTTGGGTGTCGACACGCTGGCAGTCGGCACCTACGACGAGGTCCCCGCTGTCACCGCTCAGTTCCCGGGCGACGTCCTGGTCCTATCACCATGGCGACCCGGCGACGATCTCCATCAGACCGACGAACGGGTCGTACACACGGTTTCACGGCTGTCCGATCTCGAGATATTGGTCGGCAATGACCACCGCCCACGGGTGGTCGTCGATGTCCTGACCAGTGTTCGCCGGCACGGAATCAGGCTCGACCAGATCGGGATGGCTGCCTCACTCTTCGGCCGGATCCGGTTCGAAGGCTGGGCGCTGCACCTACCTCTGACAGGTGAGCAGTTCGCTGAGGCACGTGCTCTGGCTGCCCAGCTCACTATGGCAGCCGGTACTGACCATGATCGGCTATGGGTCAGTCACCTGGGACCCAAAGATGCATCCGCCCTTGCCGGTGATCGCTCCGCGGACGTCCGCGTGCGCATCGGCACCGCCCTCTGGCTCGGGCAACGTACAACATTTCGCGCCCGGGCGACCGTGCTCGACGTCCACGCCATCCGGCGCGGGGAGCGATTCGGCTACCGCCAGCGACGCGCGGCTCGCGGCGGGTTCCTGCTCGTCATCGCGGGCGGGACCGCGCACGGCATAGCCCTGGAAGCACCCACCCCGGCGACGTCGATTCGTCAGCGGACCGTCGCCGTCGCCAAGGGCGGGTTGGAAGCTCTCGGTCAGGCACTCTCGCCGTTCCTGATCGGCGGGAAGCAGCGATGGTTCGCCGAACCTCCGCACATGCAGTGCTCGCTGGTCTGGCTGCCCACCGGTGCTAGTCCGCCCACTGTCGGCGACGATGTCGACGTCGACGTCCGCATGACGACGACCACATTCGACCGGATCGTCTGGACCTGACGCTGGACGCCGTCGCTTCTGGTCGTGGGCGGGGTTCCCGCGGCCGGACGCAGGCTTATCGAACTGGCCGCTCCCGATCGATGTCGTCTGCCATGTCGAGCACTGACTGGCCGGTGGCGGCGTTCGCACCTCGGCCGATCATCTCGTAGACCTCCGGCCGCGACGACTTGAGATACCGCCCCCACCAGACGCCGAGCAGGAACAAGACGACATAGACGGCAGGGAGAATCCATCGCAACGGCTCAGGGTCCGGCAGGCCGAGCAGGAAGTCGTAGTTCGCCACGCCGAAGAAGACGGTGACCACCAGCAGGATCGACGCCAGGATCGGCGCGATCGACCGTCGCCAAGCGTTCTCACCCGAGGGTTCCCGGGCAAAGAAGGCGACGACCGCGATCGACGTCAGGGCGATCAGCACGAGCACGCCGAACCCACCGGTGATGCCGAGGGTGAAGAACAGGTAGAGGATCGGGTCCCACCCAGCGATGGCGTAGATCGCGATTACGATCAGGCCGATGACGCTCTGGGCGATCGAAGCCACCACCGGAGCACCCGAGCGGGGAGATGTCCGACCCAACGCGCTGGCGAAGACCCGCTCCCGACCCAGCGCAAACCCGTACCGGGCGCAGGTGTTGTGGAAGGAGATCATCGCCGCGAGCACCGACGTCGCGAACAAGGTCGACCCGATCGTCACCCACGGCTCGCCGAGGGTTTGGTCGGCAAGGATGAAGATCGTGGCCACCGGCCCTTCGGGGGTAGCGAACAGGTCTCCGATGAACGCGACGATCGCGTCCGGACCGAGCACCACCGACATCGCCCACGACGACAGCACGTACACGATGGCGATGATCGTGATGGACACGTACGTCGCCAGCTGGACCGTCCGGCGCGGGTTTCGTGACTCCTCGGAGTAGACCACCGACGCCTCGAAGCCGACGAAGCCGAGCACAGCAAGGACGAGGAGCGCTCCGACGCCGGATTGGAACAGGTTCCCGATGGACAACGCCTCGAAGCTCACCGTGCCGTCGGCTGGATTAAGCAGGTACGAGATGGCATAGATCAGGATGATCGCGATCTCCGTCAGCAGCAGGACTGCCAGCACGGCGCCGTTGATATCGACTCGAAGCAAGCCAAGGGTCCCCACGATCGCCCACGCGACCAGGGCGATGACCCACCAGCTCACCTCGATGCCGAACCAGTCCAAGAGCAAAGGAGAGACGGCCGCGCCGACGATGCCGTACAACCCGACCTGGAGGGCGTTGTACGCGAACAAGGCCATCCAGGCCGCTCCGACACCGGCCGGCCGGCCCAGGCCATGGGTCACATAGGTATAGAAGGCTCCGGCGTTGGTGATGTGGCGTGACATCGCGACATAGCCGACGCTGAACAGCGCCAGCAACAGCGCCATTGCGACGAAGGCGATGGGTAGCCCGATGATGCCGGTCACCGCGAAGCCGGTGGTGATGACACCGGCAACGACGGTCAGCGGCGTGGCGGCGCTAATCACGAAGAAGACGACGGCCGGAACACCGAGTCTGTTAGACGCGAGCGTGCGCGAAACGCTGTCGGCACCCAGCCGGCTCGCATGGGACATGAGGGCTCCTTGTATTCGGGGGCTTACGAATGAGGGCTGAGTGTTGCGTCACCCACGGCTGCTTCGGTGTGAGCCAGGATCTCGCGGAGCGGAATCGGCAGTGAGGCTACCGCAGCCGCGATGTTGCGCAGCGTCACGGCGTCGCCGTCCCACCATACTTGTTTGGTCAGGCCGGTCACCGCGACCAGCCCGGCGAGCATCGCGTCCGGGAAGTCCATCGGGTCGCCCCGGCCGACCAATAGATTGAGCCGATCGGCCGGCCACACCGCCATGTTCAGATCGGTCGGCGTGTAACGGACGACCGTCCCCCAGGGTCGCTTCGTCTTGCTTGCTTGGACATGACTCGCGCGGCTGAGCCGGACGCCGACCCGCTCGACTGCACCTTGGGCGAAGAACGCAAGCCAGGTCCGGAGGGAGCGATTCTGCCGGTCCGCCGTCAGTTGGCGGAGAATCCGGTACCCCAGGTCGTCCTCCGGGAGTGTCTGGCCGTCGATGACAGTGAGTGTTCCGTTTGCCACGTCGATGTTGCCGTGCAGCACAAGCTCACCCAGCAGCGCACCCGCGGTTCCGATCCCCGCAGATCGGGCCTGCAGCCTGAGCTTGCCGGTTTGAACGTCGTGGGCAACGAAGAAGAATTCATCAGCTAGTGGCACTCCGACGACACCTCCACCCTCGTTGCCGGGCCAAAAAAGCCGGACCAATCCATGCGTCGCTGGCCGTGTTGAGGTTCATTTCACCAGCTACCCGTCTGAAGACTCACCGGTGGGAGGCAATCAGAGCCGGCGACGCGCGTTTGGCGAAGGCGGCCGTCGTGATTTGCGGACGTTCTCGCGGTGTCGTGGTCAGATCCACGGCCCGTAGTGTGTCGACGCGCACAGCGCAAGACAAGCCTTTCTCGCGGGTGTCGCTCGGCAACAATAACCGGCCGGCTCGTCGAACGGCTCACCTGGGCACTTGCAGCCGTGGCGGGACTGATCACCGAGCGTTGCGCGATCCCGGCAGCAAATACTTGACGCAACACAGTTATGATCCTGCTCATCCACCGAAGATCTTCGGCCGCGGGGATCGCCGTCGTCCGACGCAGTCCGGCTCAAGGTAGAGACAAGGAAAGATATTGACGATGAACGAACGCACGAAGGTTGTTGCAGCTGGTCCTCAGGACACCGAACAACTGGCCGACGTGCTGAGCCGGGCATTTCAAGATGATCCGGTGAGTACGTGGGTCTTTCCGGACGCCCAGGAGCGTGCTCGCCGTCAACGAGGCTTTCTCAAGGTTTTTTTGGATGACGCCATGGCCAGCGGGCAGGTGGACACCACGCCCGACCACAACGGCGTAGCGCTGTGGCAGTTTGTCGAGCCCAACGCGCCACAGGACGACGCCATCGGCGAGCTGCTGGCAGCGGCCTGCGGACCCTATGCAGACCGCTTTACCCTCCTCGGCGACCAGATGGACGCCAACCATCCGCACGACGGGGCGCATGGCTACCTCCAGTTCATTGCCGTCGAACCGTCGTGGCAGGACCGCGGCATAGGAACCGCTCTGATCCAGCATCGACTGGCCGAGCTGGATGCCGAGAACATGCCGGCGTACCTGGACTCGAGCAACCCACGAAGTACCCCGTTGTACGAGCACGTGGGCTTCCGGTTGCTCGACGGCGCAGCGATTTACTTGCCCGACGGAGCGGTCATGCGCCCGATGTGGCGAGAGCCGAACTCGAACGGCCACCCCGCCCCATAAGCCTGCGCTCGCTTGCGGTTCGGAAGGTGCACGGAGGTACGAGTGACGCGCGGAAGGCGTGTCGGCGGAGAACGGCGGGCTGGACGAAGGGTCAGCGGAGGCTAGAGAACGAAGCCGAGGAACGGCAGCGCCGAGAGGCGGCCTGAGTGGCGTCTTGGACTGGCCTCCGCAGACCCTTCGTCCTGTCCGCCGCCAGAGCGACCCCACGAACGCTCAACCCGCCCACCGACCGGTCAGGAACGCCCCTGCCCAGACCGACATGAGCGGGACGCTGAGCGTGAGGTAGACCCAGAGCACCCACCGGCGCCGTGCAGCGGCTGTGGCGAGGATGATCCACAACGGCCACCACAGCAACGTGGCCCGCGGCACCGAGAAATACCAGAACGACGTGCCGAATGCCGCGACCTGCAATCCGATCCAGGTCGCCTCCCCCCACCGTTGCCACACCAGCAACGCGATGGTCAGGGCGACCCCGATGATCATGGCGATGATCTCGCCGCGGAACATCCAGGCGAATTCCGGGGTCTGAGTGCCGCCGAAACCCGCGTCCCACGTGTTGGCGAAGCTTTCCCACGGTGGCGTGAAGTGGCGATGCCATTCTTCGGCCTGTGCGTGCAGCCAGGCCAGCCAGTCGCCCGTGGTCGCGCGCAAGTAGAGCATCCAGCCGCCCAGCGGAATGGCCGGAATCAGTAGCCACGGCAGATCGGACCAGCGCTTCTCCCGCGACGTGAGCCAGTGGACGCCGATTGCCGCTGCGAGGAAGACCCCGCTGACTCGAACGGTGCACGCCGTGGCCGCGAGTATCCCCGCAAACACCCATCGGCCGCGTCGAGCCGACAACCACGCCGGGAGTGCCAGGCCGAGAAACAGCGACTCGGTGTACGGCGCGGCGAGAAAAACAGCCGGTGGGGCGAACGCCCACATGATGACGGCGAACCGGCCGGTCCCGTCGGGGCCATCGAGGTCTCCGAGCCTGGCCAGGGCGACAGCAGCCACGGCTCCGGCGGCGAACGAGACGATCAGGCCCACCAGCACATGCCTGATCCCCAGTTCGGCGCCCACGGCCAACAAGCCGGGCAAGGCGGGAAAGAACGCCTCGTTCGGAACGCCTGTCGGCTCACCGCCGTACCCGTATAACGCGATTCCCCAGAAGTGGTGAAAGTCCCACTGCTGCCACCGGTCCAGGAGCGGAACGACGAGTCCGTTCACGGCGAACAACCAGCCCACCGCTCCCGCGACCACCCAGATCGATGCCCGGCTGGCGAGCCAGACGAGCACCGCATCGCGGTCTGTCGGGTGTACCCGGCGCACAGCAGCCCTTATCCGCCCGGCAATCGGTTCGTGCGGCCGGCTCACCGCCGCGTCGGGGGTCGCCGTCTCCTCTTCGTTGATCATGGCGAAATAGCGGCCTGCGGTGCCGGAGAAACAACCAATCGACCATCGCCTGGGGGCGAAGTGAACGGGCGGACGGGATCCTGCTCTGGGCGCAGCACATCGCGGACGACGAGGGCGCAGAGCCAACCGAGGCAGGTGATCCGAATCGCGGTGGCCACGGCGTAGCCGGCCGATCCGATCAGCGGGTTGTCGGCGTCAAAGAGCGTCGCGAGATGCCACCACACGGCTACGAAGTACAGCACCTCACCGACTTGCCAGATCAGCAGGTCGCGCCAACGCGGCCTGGCGAGCGCCGCCAACGGCAGCAACCACAGCGCATACTGCGGCGACCAGACCTTGTTCACCAGCAGGAACGCCGCCACCGCCAGGAACGCCAGCTGAGCCAGCCTGGGCGGCTGCGGGGCGGCCAGCGCCAGTACGACTATCAGAACGAGTAGCGCCCCGCCGATCAGCACGAGCACCGGGTTCAGGTCCGCCGGAATGAGGCCCGGAGCAATCTGGTCCAGGGCGTACCAGGGCGATCCGAATTCCGCAGCACGGTCCGCGTTGAAGACGAAGAACTCACGCCATCCGTCCGGCGCCCATAGAAAGACCGGCAGGTTCACCCCTACCCAGGCCACGATGGCCGCGCCCACCGTGATCGCGTATCGACTCAGGGCCCACGAACGGTTTGGGTCACGCACTGCTACCAGGAGCATCGGTCCGAGGAGCAGCACCGGATAGAGCTTTGCCGCGCTACCGAGTCCGACCAGAAGTCCCGCCAACAGGGGATTTTCACGGGTCCACGCAAGGATGGCGGCCGAGGTCAGCGCCACCGCGAGCAGGTCCCAGTTGATCGTCGCGGTCAACAGCAACACCGGTGACGCGGCGACCAACATCGCGTCCCACGGCCGGCGTGGAACCGTACGGGCGGTGGCAACGACGGCAACGACGGCCGCGATGCCCATCAGCAGAGCAGTCAGGTCGTAGAACCGGACACTCTCCGACCGCAGCACCTCGCCGGGGTCGGTCGGTTCCGCATCGGCCGGCGCTCTCGCCACCAGCGCTGAGATCTGCATGACCGCTCCGGCCAGCACCGGGTACTCGAGAAAGGGAGCGTCCCGGTAGATCAGACCATCGGCGAGCCCGCCGCGCTCGCGATAGAGGAAGGCGACGTCGCTGTAGCACAGGCCGGTCCACAGCGCGCGGTCCTCTCGCCGATCCCAACCGTCGGCGCGGCACCCGGCGTCGGCGAGGACGCCCAGTCCCAACACCAGGCACGCGACAGCCAGTGCAACCCGGATCGGCCCCCACCAGCCTTGGCCGATCGCGGCATGGCGGCCCACTGGACCACCCACGACCTCACTCACTGGGCGGACCAGCGGGTCGTCGCGGCTGGGCAGCGCGATGGGCGGGCTCACTCGGGCGACGGTAGCCGCCCGAGTCACCGAGGCCGCTAGGGCTGCGGCCCGGTGCCGGACACGATGATCGTCACAGTCGATCCCTGTGGAGCCGACCCGCCGCCCGGATCTTGGCCGATCACCTGCCCGGGAGGAGCCGGATCGGGCTGAACCTGGACGTCGACCTCGAAGCCGGCATCTCGCAAGGTCTTACGAGCGGCCGGCAGCTGCAGGCCGATCACGTTCGGCACCTCGACGTCCTGAGGAGCCGGCTGCACTGCAACGACGATGGTGACCGTCGAGCCAACCGGCGCCGTCCCGCCGCCCGGGTTCTGGTCGATGACCAGGCCGGGTGGCGCTTGGTCGGTCTCCTGCTGTTCGACGGCGACCTGGAACCCGGCCCGTTGCAGGATTCGCTCGGCTTGCTGCTGTAGCCTTCCCAGCACCGAGGGCACATCGGCCTCGGGCTCCTCGGTGGGTGTCGGCTTGGGTGTCTCGCAGTCCGGTGGTGTGCCAAGCGTGCCGGGTGGGCAGATCTCAGGTGTCGGCGTCGGGCTCGGGTTGATGTCTTCACCGATCTCGGAGCGCTCGGGGAACTCGATGACCTCCTCGCCGTCCAGTGCCGCCTTCATGAAGGCCGTCCAGGTGCGCGCCGGATACTGCCCGCCCGCGAACGTATCCAGGCCACCGGTGCCGTCGAGTGAGAGCATTTCCGGCGTCTCGGCCGCGTAGTCGCTCTTGAAGTAGGCGACCGACGCGGCCAGCTGCGGCGTGAATCCGGAGAACCATGACCCGCGGTCCTCCGCCTGCCCAGTCTTCCCTGCGACCGGCCGGTCCAGCGTCCGCGCTTCCCGGCCGGTTCCGTTCTCCACGACTTGGGTCATCGCATAGGTCACTTCGGCGGTGACATCCGGCTCGATGACCTGCTCGGGATCGGGCTCGACTTCATGTCGGACCGTGCCGGAGAGGTCGGTCACCTTCCGCACCGTGTACCAGTCCGCCTGCTTGCCCTCGGCGGCGATCGTCGCGTATGCGTCCGCCATCTGGACCGGACTGATCGACGCCGTTCCGAGCGTGATCCGCCCATCCGGCTTCAGCCCCGGTGCGTCCTCTGGGATCCCGGCGCGGACCATCGCGTCCATCACCTTCGCCGGCCCGAGCTGAAGTGTGAGGTCGACGAACGCGGTGTTGATCGAGTTCTCCGTCGCGTAGAGCAGGTCGACATAGCGGCCGTAATCGCTGTCCCCCTCGTTGTTCACCGGCTTGCCCAGCTTGGGATCGTCCAACGGCGAGTTGCCCCAGAACCGGCTCTTGAGCGAAATGTCGTTTTCGAAGGCCGCCGTCAAGGTGAACGGCTTCACTATCGAACCCGCTTGCGGCACGGCATCGATCGCGTCGTTGAAACTCTGTTTGACGGCGTCGCCGCCTCCGTACATCGCCACTACCGCGCCGTCGGCAGGAACCACCGCCGCAAGCCCGATGTGCAGGTGTTCGACGTTCTCGGTCGGTGCCTCCTGCTTGACGGCCTGGACGGCCGCCTTCTGAGCCTTGGCGTTGAACGTCGTCACCACCCGAAGGCCGCCGGTCTCGATCTCGGCGAGTTCGATTCCCGCGTCCTCCAACTCCGCGCGCACCTGCTGCAACAGGTAGCCGTTCGACCCGCCGAACGTGTTGCGTTTCTTGTCCGGACGTACCTCGGGTGGAACGGCTGCAGCTGCAGTCTCCGCGTCCAGCCAGCCCTTCTCGACCATCCCGTCGAGCACGTATTGGAAGCGCTCGGTGAACCGCTGAACGTTCTCCTCGCCAAGCGTCGGGTCGTAGTTCTTCGGGCTGCGCAAGATCGACGCTAGAGCCGCTCCCTCCTCGACGGTGAGCTCACTGATGGGCTTGCCGAAGTAGGACCTTGCTGCTGTCTGAACCCCGTAGGTGCCTCGTCCGAACCAGATCGTGTTCAGGTAGTCCTGCAGAATCTGGTCTTTGTCCATCTGCTGGTCGATCTTGACCGCGATGAAGAGCTCCCGGACCTTGCGGGTCAGTGTCCGCTCCTGGGTCAGGTAGTAGTTCTTGACGTACTGCTGAGTGATACCCGACCCCCCACCGGTGATCTCCCCGCCGCGGACTGTCGCCCACGCGGCGCGGGCAATTCCCACCGGGTCGAATCCGCTGTTCTCGTAGAACGTGCGGTCTTCGGCTGCGATGACTGCGTGCTGAACGTGTTGTGGGATCTCCTCGATGCCGACGCTTTCCCGGTTCTCGGCACTGAACCGGCCGAGCTCGGTCTTGCCGTCGTCCCAGTACACGATCGTCGCCTGCGAGCGAGAGAAGTCGTTCGCCTCCGGTATGTCGGTCATAGCAAAGGCGACGCCGACGCCGATGACCCCGAGTGCGGCGAGGACCAGAGCACCGAGCCCGGCGGCCTTCCACGTCAGGAGTCTGCGCCAGCCGCGTTGGGGGTTCGTTGCAACCGCATGCCGGCGTCGACCGGCTGGGCGTCGTCGTTCGGTGCTCACAGGGGATCTCTGCTCGTGGGTGGAACCTGGTCGGCGTCAAGGACGTAGCCGCTGTACCACTGGCAGCCTACGACGGGTCCGCCATCAGACCCACTCGCCAGTGCTCGCGGCGCCCAGCCGGTCGCTTGGTTCTTGCACGCCGGGCTACTTGCAGCATATCGTCCGACCTATCATTGCGATGTATCGGTCCGATACATCGCAATGGAGTCTTTACCGGAGGGTAGCGGACGTGGGCAAGCGGGCAGAAGCGCTCGAGCTGGCCGTTCTCGGCTTGCTGCACGACGCCCCGATGCACGGGTACGAGCTGCGCAAACAGGTCAATGGGCTGCTGGGATGGGGCCGGGCGTTCTCCTACGGCACCCTCTACCCCTGCCTCAAGGAACTCGTGCAGCGGGGGTATTTGGCCGAGGATGCCCCCGGGGAACCGGCCTACCTCGGCAATCGGCGCAGCAAGATCGTCTACAAGCTCACACCGGAGGGCAAGGAACGCTTCGCCGACCTCCTCGCCGAGACAGGACCGTCGTCGTGGGACGACGAGCAGTTCGGCGTTCACTTCGCCTTCTTCGCCCGGGCCGACGCGGCCACGCGAATTCGCATCCTCGAGGGCAGGCGCACCCGGCTGCAGGAACGTCTCGAGCTGTTCCGCTCAGCCGTACAGCGGACTCGGCGACGCCTCGACGCCTACACCCTCGAACTACAGAACCACGGCCTGGAGTCAGTGGAGCGTGAGGTCCGGTGGCTCGACGAGCTCATAGCCGTCGAGCGAAGGGCCGGCGAACGAACCACGAGCGTGGGGGGGAAACGGAGAACGACCAGGCGGGGCACCGCGTCCCGCGCGCGAACCGGTGCGCCGGTTCGCCCTGCTGAACGAGAAGGGAACGAGAACTGATGAGCGCGATCCGCGTAGCCATCGTGGGCGTGGGCAACTGCTCCGCGTCGCTCGTCCAAGGCGTGTACTACTACCGCGACGCCGACCCGGCACAGAAGGTGCCCGGCCTCATGCATGTCCAGTTCGGTGACTACCACGTCCGCGATGTCGAGTTCGTCGCCGCATTCGACGTCGATGCCAAGAAGGTCGGCGTCGACCTGGCCGACGCCATCGGGGCCAGCGAGAACAACACGATCAAGATCTGCGACGTGCCGCCCACCGGTGTGGTCGTCCAGCGAGGACACACACTCGACGGACTCGGAAAGTACTACCGCGAGACGATCACCGAGGCCGAGGACGCACCTGTCGACGTCGTCGCTGCGCTGCGTGCCGCCCGCGTCGACGTCATGGTCTGTTACCTGCCAGTCGGCTCCGAGCAGGCCGCCAAGTTCTACGCCCAGTGCGCGATCGACGCCGGGGTCGCGTTCGTCAATGCACTTCCCGTCTTCATCGCGGGCACCAAGGAATGGGCCGACAAGTTCGCCGCCGCCGGAGTGGCGATCATCGGCGACGACATCAAGTCCCAGATCGGCGCCACGATCACCCACCGAGTGCTGGCCAAGCTCTTCGAAGACCGCGGCGTGACCGTCGACCGCACGTACCAACTCAACGTCGGCGGCAACATGGACTTCAAGAACATGCTCGAGCGCGAACGGCTCGAATCCAAGAAGGTCTCGAAGACACAGTCAGTCACCTCTCAACTCACTGAGCAGATCGCCCCGCGCAACATCCACATCGGCCCGTCCGACTATGTGGCGTGGCTCGACGACCGCAAGTGGGCGTTCGTCCGGCTGGAGGGCCGCAACTTCGGCGACGTGCCGCTGAGTCTGGAGTACAAACTCGAGGTTTGGGACTCCCCCAACTCGGCGGGCATCGTCATCGACGCCATCCGCGCGGCAAAGATCGCCAAGGATCGCGGGATCGGCGGGCCCGTCCTGTCCGCCTCGTCGTATTTCATGAAGTCGCCGCCGGAGCAGTATTCCGACGACGTGTGCCGCGAGCTGGTAGAGCAGTTCATCGCCGGGGAGATCGCACGCTGACCGCCGAGTCCGGCCGATTTTGATGATCGGTTTGAGGGAATAGCCGATCATCGGGCACCCTAGAGCGTCCAGCTGGTCACCTTACGACCGCAGGTGTGGGACACCTGTGCGCCGGATGGGGAGCGTCGTCTACCGTTTCATGCCGTGTGACCGCGCCGCTGGCGCGGCCGCCGACGCTCGCCCTGGGGAGAGAAAAGGAAGGACCGACCAATGACGCGGAACCCGCCAGGACACCGGACCCCTGACCCCGGAGTCGACAAGCGGGTGCCCGCTGAGGATCGCGCGGCCAACCCTGATACAGGAGCCAAGCCGCGTCAAGCACCAGTTTCGTCGGCGTGGCGGTCGTTCCTTCACGACCGCAGCGTCCGGTCACGAATCGCGATGCTGGTGTTGCTCCCGTTACTCGGTGCGCTGATCTTCGGTGCGTTTCTCTTTCGTGATGTGCTCGCAGAAGCACAGACAACTCGCGATCTTGAACGTAACGCCCGGCTGGCTGCGACGGCGCTCGCTGTTGCCAGCCGACTTCAGGATGAGCGCGATGTCTCCGCTCTTTTCGACGTAGGAGCGACCGGTCAGGGCGCCGTCGCCGATGTACGCAACGCAACCGACGAGGCACTCACCGCCTTTCAAGAACAGTTGGACGAGCTCCCCGACGATGTCGATCCGGCCCTAGCGCAGGCGCGCAGCAGCGCAATCAACAACCTCCGGTTCTTGGATGCGTACCGCGGCTCCCGAGATGTGGTCCTCGAACCATTCGACCCTGCGGGAGTCGACGACTACCACCTGATGGTCGACTCACTGCTGCGCTTCGTGCACGCCAGCGGTACGCAATCCACCGACAACGATCTGGTAGCCGAGCTCGACTCGTTAGATGCGTTGGCACGTGTCACCGAGGTCGCGTCAGCCGAACGCGGCCTCTTCGCCCACGTCCTCGCTTCCGGCGATCCGCTGACCGACTCGGAGCGTGAGCGCGAGTCGGTTTCACAGGGCGAGCAGGAGAACCTGCTCGAGCGCTTCGCAGCGGTCGCGCCGCCGGAGTTCCGGGCCCAGTACTACACCCGTCTTCCGGCTGTGCGGGGGCCCGTGGAGGAGATCCGAACCGCGGCTCTCGTCGCCGGGGAAGAACCCGGAACGACACCCGAGGCCTGGTACGAGGCTGCGACCGATCGGTTGAGCGTACTTCGCTCGGTGCAGGACGACATTGCGGCAGACGTCATCGAGCGGTCATCGTCTGCTGCCAGCCGAGCTCAACTTGTCTCAACACTCGCTGCCGCACTGGTGCTTGCCATCCTCGTCGCAACCGTTGTCATGACGATTGCTGTCGCCCGATCGATCACTGGTCCGCTCCGCCGCCTTCGTCGTTCGGCATTGGAGACCGCCGACATCGAGCTGCCGGCGCTGGTATCTCGCATCCACAACGACGGACCTGCCGTCGTGCGCGATGTCGGCAATGCAGTCGCTCCGGAGGGAACGGACGAGATCGGCCAGGTCGGCAGCGCATTCAATGACGTCTACTCGACCGCGATCCGCGTTGCCGGCGAGCAGGCGTTACTCCGGCAAAACCTCGACACGATCGTGGTGAACCTCTCGCGCCGCACGCAAACCCTCGTCGACCGACAACTCGGTGAGATCGACAACCTCGAGGAGCGCGAGCGCGACCCCGACCAGCTCGGAACCCTGTTCCGAATCGACCATCTGGCAACCCGCGTCCGGCGACATGCCGAGAGCCTCTTGGTGCTTGCTGGGGTCGATGAGATGCGCCGGGTGAGAACTGCCGCACCGGTGCTCGATGTCGTCCGGACTGCGGTCAGCGAGGTCGAGCAGTACCCCCGGGTGAGATTCGGCGTCATGCCCACGGACCTGGTGATACCAGCCGCTGTCGATGACATCACGCACCTGCTTGCTGAGCTGCTCGACAACGCCACCGAGTTCTCTGCGCCGTCTACCGAGGTGATGGTCACCAGCCAGCCTCTGCTCGGCGGCGGATTGCGCATCCAGGTGGCCGATTCCGGGATGGGCATTCCACCTGAGGAGCTGGTCGAGCTCAATGAACGCCTTCGGCAGCCAAGCGACATCGACGTCGCCGCCTCGAAGACACTCGGGCTCTACGTGGTCGCTCGCCTGGCGGCTCGGCACGCGATCGCCGTGCGGCTCGTGGCCGGTGAGCCGAGCGGAACAGTCGCCCAGGTCGATCTGCCGGCGACGGTGATCGGGTCGCTGATCGAAACTGGCGACGGGGTCGTTCCAGCGGTCCCAGCGCAGCCGCAGGTGGCCTCGCTGCTCGACAACGAGGCCGTGCGCGGAAGGACGCCGCGCACCGTTGGTCCGCTGCGACCCACTGGCGTGCCGAGCCAACCAGACTCGCCTGCACGGCCGCCCGCACGTCCGCTTCAGCCAGTCAACGGCCAGACCGGAGCCAACGGTGCGGCCGCCAAGGCTGGAGCGCGGTCGACCGAAGTGCCGGCAAGTCCACAACCTCGCTCTCTTCGGGCCCCACAGCCAAAGCTGCCCGAGAGCGATTCGCCGATCTTCGAAGCAGTGAAGTCCGCCTGGTTCCAGAGCGGCGGTGGCCCGATCGAGTGGTCCAGTCCGGCGGACGAAGGTTGGCTGCGTGCTGCGGCTGCCCTTCGTACGGCAGAGGAGGCAGCTACCGCGCGGCGCGCTCAGCCTCAGCATGCAGAAGCTGAACCGAGGCCACCTGAAGCCCCGCTTCCGGTCCCGGGAGGAATGCCCGCCGAGGCCGTCGAAAGAAGCTCTACGAGCAGGACAACAACCTGCGGCCGAACGCGGAGACCATCGCCTACTGCCGGATCGGCGAGCGGTCCTCCCACACCTGGTTCGCGCTGACCTACCTGCTCGGCTTCGACAACGTTCGGAACTACGACGGGTCGTGGACCGAGTGGGGGAATGCGGTGCGATTGCCGGTCGAGAAGCCGTAGAGGGAGGGAGTGAACGACCGAGGGACCTAGCCGGCGAGGCTCAAAGGCCTGCTGAGTAGGTCCCTTAGCCCATAGCCCTCCCCTGCAATTTCTTGCAGCCCAGGCCGGCAAATCCCGCCTTGCCAAACCCGGTACCGCGCCACACCTTATCGGCTGGGTATCAGGTACTGTACTGATACTGTTGCTACTCATCTGAATCTTCCACGTAAAACCGAATGAGGATTGACGCGGCCCCCGCGTTAGCACCAACGCCGGCCCGTAGGCCCACTCTCTTCAGGCTGATCTCACTCCGCCCGCGTCCACATTGTGGACCCGCGGGCTGTTCGCGCTCAGGAGGCGCACCCCGAATGCGGTCCCGTCTGGTTGGTTCGATAGTGCTCGCCGCCCTGCTGGTGAGCTGTGGTGATAGTCCGACCGAGCCAGTGTCCGAGCGAAGCTCGCCGGTGGCGCCTCCAGTGGCATTTGCCACCACGACGACCGAGGACGGGCTGTCGATCAGCACCGACAAGGACGACTACCAGCCGGGCGACACGGTGCACTTCACCGGGTACGGGTGGCAGGCGGGGGACGTGCTGGACATCGTGCTCACGGACGAGCCGCTGACGCACGACCCGCACACCTGGTCGGTGAATGTCGGGGCGGATGGGATGTTCCACGACTCGACCTACGTCGTGGATGAGGGGGACCTCGACGTCACGTTCACGCTGGTGGCGACGAGCAGGGCTACGGGGCGGAGCCTGACGGTGGGTTCACGGACAACATCCCCCTGGCAGTGTCACAGTGACTTTGGACAACGTGGCGTCGGTCTCGGTCTCACCGGGCGCGACGATCTCCTTGGCCGTCACTGCGAGAGTGACTTCACAAGGAAACAATGTCCCGCTTAGCTGGAAGAGCACCGGGTGGGTACTGCTGCCGAATCCGGCCACGACGGAACCAGCCGGGAAACTTGCAATTGCGTCGACACACCGAACGTGACCGGAACATCGGGCAATGGAACGCAGGCAACAGCCACGTTCAACATCACCGCTCCCGCGAATCCCGGTACATACGATCTGTGGGTAGCACTCAGTGATGCCGACGGCACCGGAACCACTGCCTGTGGTGGCGCGGGAGGTCTCAGCCAAAAGAAAGTATTCCCTAGTAGCGTCACCGTACAGGTGGTTGATCAGACCGCGCCGACGGTGACGATCAACCAGGCGGCCGGACAGGCCGACCCGACCAACGCGTCGCCGATCAACTTCACGGTCGTCTTCAGCGAGATCGGTCACCGACTTCGCGACCGGCGACGTGACGCTGCAGCGGCACGGCCGGCGCGACCAACCGCCGCTGGTCACCGGCAGCGGCACGACCTACAACGTCGCGGTCAGCGGCATGACCGGCGACGGCGACGGTCGATCGCCACCATCGCGGCCGGCGTGGCCACGACGCGGCCGGCAACGCCAACACCGCCTCGACCAGCACCGACAACACGGTCACCTACGACACGACCGCGCCGACGGTCACGATCAACCAGGCGGCCGGCCAGGCCGACCCGACCAACGCGTCGCCGATCAACTTCACGGTCGTCTTCAGCGAGCCGGTCACCGGCTTCGCGACCGGCGACGTCACCGCTGAGCGGCACGGCCGGCGGCACCACGACGGCCGACCGGTGACCGGCAGCGGGACGACCTACAACGTGGCGGTCAGCGGCATGACCAGCGACGGCACGGTCATCGCCGACGATCGCCGCCGGCGTGGCCACGACGCGCGCCGGCAACGGCAACACCGCCTCGACCAGCACCGACAACACCGTGACCTACGACACCACGCCGCCGACGGTCACGATCAACCAGGCGGCCGGCCAGGCCGACCCGACGAACGCCTCGCCGATCAACTTCACGGTGGTCTTCAGCGAGCCGGTGACCGGCTTCGCGACCGGCGACGTCACGCTCGAGCGGGACGGCCGGGGCAACGACCGCCGCGGTCACCGGCAGCGGGCACGACCTACAACGTGGCGGTCAGCGGCATGACCGGCAACGGCACGGTCATCGCCACCGATCGCCGCCGGGGTGGCCACGCGATGCCGCCGGCAACGCCAACACCGCGTCCACCAGCACCGACAACACGGTCACCTATCGACATCACGGCGCCGACGGTGACGATCAACCAGGCGGCGGGCAGGCCGACCCGACGAACGCGTCGCCGATCAACTTCACGGTCGTCTTCAGCGAGCCGGTGACCGGCTTCGCGACCGGCGACGTGACGCTCAGCGGCACGGCCGGCGCGACGACCGCCGACGGTGACCGGCAGCGGCACGACCTACAACGTGGCGGTCAGCGGCATGACCAGCGACGGCACCGTGATCGCCACCATCGCCGCCGGCGTGGCCACGATGCCGCCGGGCAACGGCAACGACCGCCTCGACCAGCACCGACAACACGGTCACTTACGACACCACGCGCGCCGACGGTCACGATCAACCAGGCGGCCGGCCAGGCCGACCCGACCAACACCTCGCCGATCAACTTCACGGTCGTCTTCAGCGAGCCGGTCACCGACTTCGCGACCGGCGACGTCACGCTGCAGCGGCACGGCGGGCGCGACAACCGCCGACGGTGACGGGCAGCGGGACGACCTACAACGTGGCGGTCAGCGGCATGACCAGCGACGGCACCGTGATCGCGACCATCGCCGCCGGCCGTCGCCACGATGCCGCGGGCAACGGCAACGACGGCGTCGACCAGCACCGACAACACGGTCACCTATGATACGACGCCACCAGCGATTTCGAATTTCACCATCAGTCCGAATCCGGTGGCAGTTAACACGCCATTCACAATCAGCGCGACATTCACCGACCTACTGAGCTTCGTCACCGGTGCGGAGTATAGCCTCAACGGCACGACGGGGCCCTGGTCCACCCTACCGGCTGCCGGCGGCACGGCGCCGTATGGTGACAGCAAGACCGAAAATGGATCTATCACCCTGACCCGACCGAACGCTGACGTGATGGACGTCTGCGTGCGGAGCACCGACCAGGCTCTCAACACCAACCCGGTGTCGGGAACGAACCCGATCCAATGCGCCTTCCTCGCCGTGTACGATCCAAGCGCAGGCTTTGTGACCGGCGGCGGATGGATGATGTCGCCTGAAGGCGCGTGTCGGTATGGTCTGCGGCTCCTCGACTGTCGGAAAGGCGACCTTCGGCTTCGTCTCCAAGTACATCTACCAAAAGGATAAGACGACCCCGGTGCTAAACGGTAACACGGAGTTCCAGTTTCATGCCGGCAACCTCAACTTCAAGAGCAGCAGCTACGAATGGCTGGTCGTGAACGGCGGCAGCGGCCGCGCCCAGTACAAGGGCGAAGGGACGATAAACGGGGCGATAGGCTACGGCTTCATACTCACCGCCATCGACGGCTCGCCCGATAAACTCCGGATGAAGATCTGGGAAACGAGCACGGGATATGTCGTCTACGACAATAAGATCGGGGCGCCAGATACCAGTAGCGACGGTACCGCGCTTGGTGGTGGAAGCATCATCATCCACGCTCCGAAGAACGTGAGCTGAAAAAACCCGTCTGCAGCATCGAAGGCCCGGCACCCGCCGGGCCTTCAGTTTTCCTGCGCATCCCGAATCACTTTGGAAAATTCGTCACGATCCCCGCCACCCCGCGCCCCCACAGGGTCCGCGCCGTGGCGGCGTCGTTCACCGTCCACACGTGCACCGGACAGCCGAGCCCCCGCGCCGCCGCCACGAACGCCTCGGGTCGGCACCGGCAGGCCACGATGCCGCACCGGCACCGAGAGCGTTCGGTAGGGAACGGAAGCGGGAACCCGCCGGAACAGCACGGCCCGGTACAGCGCCCCGATCTCGCGAACCGGACGCCGCCACGGTGAACGGCGGCTCGCGAAAGACCTGGAGCGCGGCGTGGTGCTCCGACGCAAGCACGCAGCGCCCGACCGCGCCCTCCTCCAGCAGCACCCGCCGCACCGCCTCCTGCGCCGCCGGCTCCTTCATCTCCAGCAGCAGCGGCATCTCGGGGAACCCGCGCAGCACTTCCGAGAGAGTGGGGATCCGCACATCGGCGGCGCGAAAGGGAAGGTGCGCCGCCGTCCGGGGTGAACCTGGCGCCGGCATCCACCCCGCGAAGCTCCGCCAGGGAGAGCGCGCGCAGCGGACCACCGCGGTCGTGGTCCGGTCCAGGGTGGCATCGTGGAGTACCACCGGCACCCCGTCGGCCGTCAGGCGCACGTCGAGCTCGAGCGCGTCCGCTCCCTGGCCGACGGCCAGCTCGAAGGCCGCGAGGGTGTTCTCGGGAGCCGACCCGGAGGCGCCGCGGTGGGCGATCACCGGCCGGGCGGAAAGATCGAGGAGTGGGTTCAGCATTGCTCGGGGTACATTCCTGTCATGTCCATTGCCGATCTCCGCCGCGAGTACGCCCGGGCCCGTCTCGACGAGGCCCATGTCAGCGCCGATCCGGTGGCGGAGTTCGACCGATGGTTTACCCAGGCTCGCGAGGCGAAGGTGCTGGAGCCGAATGCGATGACGCTGGCGACGGCGACCCGGGACGGCGCGCCCTCAGCCCGGATCGTCCTGCTCAAGGGGTACGACGAGCGCGGCTTCGTGTTCTTCACCGACTACCGCAGCCAGAAGGGAACCGAGCTGGAGCAGAATCCGCAGGCGTCGCTGGTCTTCTTCTGGTCGGAGCTGGAGCGGCAGGTGCGCATCATCGGGCCGGTGAGCGTCGTTTCCCGGGAGGAGTCGGAGGCCTACTTCCAGACCCGCCCCCGAGCCAGCCGGCTGAGCACCTGGGTCTCCCACCAGAGCCAGGTGATCCCCGGCCGCAAGGTCCTGGACGACGGCGCCAGGCAGATGGGCGGCCGGTTTCCCGGCGACGTGCCCCTGCCTCCTCACTGGGGCGGGTTCCGGGTCACTCCCGAGACCGTCGAGTTCTGGCAGGGCCGCGAGAGCCGGCTCCACGACCGGATCCGGTACGTCCGGAAGAAAGGCGGCGGCTGGCGGCTGGAGCGGTTGTCGCCGTGAGCTAGGAGCTGGGAGCTGTGAGCTGGAGCTCGCAGAGGCTACTCCTTCATCGGTGCCATGGCTCATAGCCCATAGCTCATCGCCCTACTCCAGCTCCTAGCTCCCGCTCAGAAATTCGCCGTCATCCCTCCCAAGCACCCGCCGGCCGATCACCGATCCGCCGTACAGCTGGAACCGCTTCTGATCCAGCAGGTTGGTCGCGGTGCCATGGATCGCGGAAGTTGTTGTTGATCCGGAAGCCCGCGCTCAGGTTCACGAACTCGCTCGCCGGCACGTAGCCGTTGAAGATGCCGGCCGCCCACTGATAGCCGTCCACCAGCCGCAGGGAGACGTTGGCGTCGAAGCCCTGCGTCGCCGGCGTACGACACCGCGAAGTTGGCCTTCTTGCTCGGCGTGTTGGGCTGCAGCTGGTCGCCCGCCTGCTGAGACTTCACCTCGAAATCGAAGCCGGTGAACGACACGTCGGCCCGGAGCTCGGGGGTGAACTGATAGCCCACGCCAAGCTCCACACCCCGCTCGGTCACCTTTCCGGAGTTGGTGTAGGAGAGGACGATGGCGCGGCTGCCGTCGGGCAGCGTGGCGAGCGCATTGGCCGCCCTGGATCGTGGTTCCCGCCGCAACCGCGGCATACCCGCCCTGCAGCATCGGGATCGGTGCCCGAAGCGGGCGGCTGGGCCGGATGACTGGCCGACCTGCCTCCAGCCGATTGCGCGTCCAGCGCGGCCAGGTCGGCCGGAACGTTCAGCCCGCCATCGGTGAGCGGAGAAGGTGGGATACGCCGGGTTTACCCCCGGCAGCAGGTCGGTGACGAAGTCCTTCAGCTCGTTGATGTAGAAGTCGGCCGTGACGTAGAGCTTGTCGGACAGGCTTCCCTTATAGCCCAGCTCCCAGCCCAGCACCTTCTCGACCTCCAGGGCGGCGTTGCCCAGCGCGAGCGCCTGGGTCTGCGGCGAGAAGTCCCAGGGAAGCGTGGTGTGGAAGGTTGAGCCCGGCGAGCGCGGCCGGCGGGAAGACCCGGTCGCCTGCACCGCGGCGTAGTAGTTCTGAATTCCGTTTTCGACCGTGAACGGTCCGGCGGTGGGTGCGCGCCACCGGGACCTGGAGGAAGAACTCGGAGTAGTTCGGCGTCTGGAAGGCGCTGTTGACCGAGAACCGGAACGAGTGGCTCTCGTTCGGGCTGAAGACCAGGGCGCCCTTGGGAGAGAACTGGGTCTCGAACAGGGTGCCGTCGTCCACCCGGCCGGCGCCCACCAGCCGGAGCTGCGGAGTCAGCTTGTACTCGACCTGGCCGTAGCCGGAGTAGTAGTCGTCGCTCCGGTCGTCGTTGGCCAGGTTCATCAGGGTGCCCGAGGTGTTGACCTGGGTATTCCGGTAGGAGGCGCCGTAGACCACCCGGCCGCGATCGGCCTGGAAGTTCCAGTTCTGCTGGCCTTCGACATGGAAGATGTCCGACCGCTCCTCCAGCGGCAGGCCGGACGACCAGCGAGAACTGGGGATCGATCGAGGTGCGGCTGTTCCAGAACCCGAAGATGTTGTATCGGTCGTGGGCCAGGGCCACGCCGGGCGTACGGCTTCATCGCCTTGAGCACCTGCACCCGGCCGATGCCGGTCACGAACACCTCGTTCTCGACCCGGGCGGCGCCGCCGTCGGCGGAGAGCACCGCGCCGTTGTTCATGTAGTAGTCGAGCCGGGCCGAGCCGTAGACGTTCTGCAGCGGGGCTGCGATCGCCCAGGGGCGCGCCGGTAACGGGGTCGGTGAGCAATACGACGAGTCAGGCGCCGAAGA
>CAWCED010000009.1:0-65330 GCA_963794465.1 uncultured Actinomycetota bacterium
GTGCCGCCCACTCGCAGGCATGGCGTAACGCCCCAAGCTTCTTCGATCTTCCGCTTCAGCCCCAGTTGACCGTGCTGGGCGGTCGGAACCGCGACAGCGCGGCCGCTGCGGCTGCGCGCTTCGGCTGGCAAGAGGTCGAGACCGACTGGCGCGTACTGATCGAGCGCGATGATGTCGGGCTCGTCGACGTGTGTACACCAGGCGACACTCACGCCGAGATCGCCATTGCGGCGCTCACGGCCGACAAGCATGTGTTGTGTGAGAAACCGCTGGCCAACACGGTCGCGGAAGCCGAGGCAATGACTGCAGCGGCGGAGGCGGCTCGGGCACACGGCGTGCGTTCGATGGTGGGGTTCACCTACCGCCGGGTTCCGGCCATCGCGTTGGCCCGCCGGATGGTCGCCGACGGCCGCGTCGGTGATATCCGGCACGTGCGGGCGCAGTACCTGCAGGACTGGATCGCCGATCCAGATGCACCGTTGACGTGGCGGCTACAGAAGGACAAGGCCGGTTCAGGCGCGTTAGGCGATATCGGGGCGCACATCGTCGATCTCACGCAATACATCACCGGGGAACAGATCGTCGGCGTGAGTGCGCTGCTGGAGACCTTCGTCAAGGAACGGCCACTACTGGCGTCGGCGAGCGGGCTTTCCGGTGTAGCCGGTACCGAGCGTGGCGAGGTGACCGTCGACGACGCCGCGGTCTTCATCGCCCGCTTCACTGGTGGTGCGTTGGCCACCTTCGAGGCGTCTCGGTTCGCATCGGGTCGCAAGAACTCGATCCGGATCGAGATCAATGGGTCGGCCGGCAGCCTTGCCTTCGACTTCGAAGACATGAACGTCCTCCAGGTATATGACCACACCGCTGATCCGGACATCGCGGGCTTTACTCGGGTCCTCGTTACTGAGCCGTCGCATCCCTATGTCGGTGCCTGGTGGCCGCCGGGTCACCTGCTCGGCTACGAGCACGCTTTCACTCACCAGATCGTCGACTTGCTGACGGCCATCGCGGAGGATCGCGATCCGGAGCCATCCTTCGCGGATGGTCTTGCTGTCCAACGGGTGCTGGGTGCCGTCGAGGAGAGCGCCGGCAAGAACAGCGTATGGACGGAAATCCCACAGTGACGTATCGACGTTGACACCTGACTGCGAATGGAGCGCTCGAAATGCCACGACCGATCACCCTCTTCACCGGCCAGTGGGCGGACCTGCCGTTCACCGAGATGTGCCGGCTGGCGTCGGATTGGGGCTACGACGGGCTGGAGATCGCCTGCTCGGGCGATCATTTCGAGGTCGACAAGGCGCTGGCCGACGATTCGTACGTGCAGGGGCGCAAGGACATCCTGGCCGACCACGGCCTGCGAGTGTGGGCGATCTCGAACCATCACGTCGGCCAGGCGGTATGCGACGATCCGATCGACGACCGGCACAAGGGCATCGTGCCGCGCCGGGTCTGGGGTGACGGCGACCCGGAGGGCGTGCGCCAGCGCGCGGCGCAGGAGCTGAAGGACACCGCGCGCGCGGCGGCGGAGCTCGGCGTGAAGACCGTCGTCGGCTTCACCGGCAGCAAGATCTGGAAAATGGTCGCGATGTACCCGCCGGTTTCGGCGTCGATGATCGACGACGGGTACCAGGACTTCGCCGACCGGTGGAACCCGATCCTCGACGTCTTCGACGAGGTCGGCGTTCGCTTCGCCCACGAGGTCCATCCGTCCGAGATCGCGTACGACTACTGGACGACGGTCCGAACGTTGGAGGCAATCGGGCACCGGGAGGCATTCGGGCTGAACTGGGATCCCAGCCACTTCGTGTGGCAAGACCTCGACCCGGTCGGGTTCATGTGGGACTTCCGTGACCGGATCTACCACGTGGACTGCAAAGACACGAAACGCCAGGTCGGCAACGGGCGCAACGGCCGGATGGGATCGCACCTGCCATGGGCCGACCCCCGGCGGGGTTGGGACTTCGTCTCCACCGGCCATGGCGATGTGCCATGGGAAGCCTGCTTCCGGATGCTCAACACCATTGGCTACGACGGGCCCATCTCGATCGAGTGGGAGGATGCCGGCATGGATCGACTGGTCGGCGGACCTGAGGCGCTCGAGACCGTGCGGCGGCTGACATTTGACGCCCCGGCGGCTGCCTTCGACGCGGCCTTCACATCAGGAGACTGATCGCGGGTCACCCGCAGTGGATCCGGTAGATCGAACGCGACAACCAGTCGACCACGCCCCTGACGTCGATACACCGATTCGTCATGTCGACGCCTGCGGGTGTGTAGACGGGTCCGGCGTAGTACCTGTAGAAGCCACCGTCGCAACCAGTGCTCGACGGGCAGCCCGGCCAGTTGAAGCCGCTCGGACGGATCCGCGCCTCGGTGTAGAGGGAAACACCGTACGTCGAACCTGAATGGTTGGTCACCAAGCAGTTCCGCTTGCTGCTCGAAGACCAGTACACATCCAAATACCCGACGGTCTGCCCGGAGCCACTGATCGCGTAGTGGCCGATGTGGGTATACGAGCCGCCGCAGGGCCCGGCCAACAGGCCGACCCTTCCGGCCGGCAGAGTGGAGTCGCCGCCTGCGTCCGCCGGTAGGGAAAGCCCCAAGGTCAGAGTCAAGGCCACCGCAATTACGGCCAGGTAGCGCCTCATACGCGCGGCCTTTCTCATTTCGGGCAGTGTCGCTGCTCTCGACCATGCCAAACGCCCGGCATTATGACAAGCCATTTGACCAAATGATGAGAAGATGATCATGCCCGTGGGCGACGCAGGTACTTGTGGGGGCGGCTGGCCGGAAAGCGCCGTGCTCGTAGGCTCACAGCATGCCGCAACGGCACATTCCGCTGACCGCGTTGACTGTTCTGGCGGTTGTGAGCGCAGCGGCGTGCGCCGGATCGGCGAGCACACCGGCGACCGGGAGCACGGCTGGTGAGGTTCCGGCGGAGGCGCCGACGTCGCCGGCGCCTCCCGCAACCATGACATCGACCCCTAAACCGGCACCGAAACCTGGTCCGATCACGCTCGCCTTTGTCGGGGACGTCCACTTCGAGGCCCAGCTACGCGAGCGGCTCGACGACCCTGCAACTGCACTCGCCCCGATCGGTTCACAACTGTCCGCAGCAGACCTGACCGTCGTCAATCTCGAGACCTCGATCGGCACGAGCGGTACCCCGGAGCCGAAACGCTTCACCTTCCAGGCGCCGCCTTCGGCGTTTGATGCACTGGCGGCAGCTGGAGTCGATGTCGCCACCATGGCGAACAACCATGGAATGGACTTCGGTGTACGAGGGCTCGAGGACACCCTTGCTGCGATCGCCGCGGACCCCCCATTGCAGGTGGTCGGCATCGGATCAGACGCAGCGCAGGCCTTCGCTCCGGCCATCGTCGACATCGATGGGACGACAGTGGCTGTTATCGGCGCGCACAGTGCCGACGACCCGACGGCCGACCCGACCGCTCACTGGGCCGCAGATGACGACACCGCGGGTGTCGCCGTCGCCCGCGACCCGGCACGGCTAGTTGCTGCGGTCCGCGACGCCGGGGCGGCGGCTGCCGACGTAGTAGTGGTCTTCATGCACTGGGGAGTCCAGGGCGAGAGCTGCCCGAGCCGCTCACAAACGACAACTGCTCGTGCACTGGCCGGCGCTGGCGCCGACATCGTTGTCGGCAGCCATGCCCATGTGGTCCAGGGCACCGGCAAGCTTGACAACACCTATGTGGCCTACGGGTTGGGCAACTTCGTCTGGTACAACCCAAACACCGAGTCTGCATCCACAACTGGCGTGCTCACCGTCACAGTCGACGGCGGCCGAGTAGTCGCGGAGAAGTGGGCGCCAGCACGGATACGATCCGACGGCCTTCCCCGCTTCGCCGAAGGGGCCGAGGCCACCCAGATGGCCGCCGACTTCGCGACAATGCGCGGATGCGCCAATCTTGAACCGCTTTGAGGTCAGCTCGGTGGCCGGAATATGCGTTGCCCAGGTGTCAGGATCCGGTTCGGGTCGTACCGCCGTTTAGCCGCGACCAGTCGGTTCCACTGATCGCCGAAGTGGTCGCGCCAGTCGGACCGCCTGAACGGGATGGCGCCGATCGGATACTGCTTGCCGCCCACATCCCGCGCCTGCTCGTACAGTTCTCGGTTCGACTGCAGCATCTCCGCGACGCTTGGAACCGACGGCAATGGCGGGGCCGTACGCAGCAACGCCAGCAGGAAGACGACCCGCTCGTCGGGAATCTGCAGCATGGGCCGGGTAGCGCGTCGCGACCAGAACGGGTAGAGCAATATCGGTCCGTTGACATCCCCGGCTTGAAGTCGACGAGTACGTCGGACACATAGTCGTCGACGACGGATGCCGGCAAGAACAGGTTGATCCACGGATGCGGGTCGGTTGTCCACCCAGGAATCGACGGCAGCAATGCGAGCCGGTTTTGGAATCCGGAGTAGGACAGGTCGGGTTCCTGCCGACCCCCATCGTCGAACCGCAGTCCATCAAGAAGCAGGTCGTCGTCGGGAAAGCGTGGCGGAGTGAAGAATGTCGCCGTCTCCAGCAGGAAACTCCACCCGCCAGCCGGATCGGGCACGACCTGGCCTTCGACGTAGTCGAACCGTCCGTCGGCGATCAGCCGGCGCTGGTCGGACGTGAACGTCGCAAGGTCGCTATAAGCGAGCAGGTAGATCCGCGCCAGCTCGGTCGCCCGCACCAGCCGGACCGTCGCCCGTACGATCAGCGCGCACTGCCCCAGGCCGGCCAGCACGGCCTCGAACAGGTCTCGGTTGCGCCGGGGCGAACAGGTGACGAGTCGCCCCTCCCCGGTCACCACCTCGAGCGCCAACACGTTGTCGACCTGGAATCCGTGCCGGAACGTCGTGCCGCCTATGCCCCCGACGGTCAGCGTGCCGCCGACAGAGAGTTCGAGATAGTCGGTCAGTACCGGCGGAGCCTTGCCCTTCAGCCAGCGCTGCCGTGAGCACCTCAGCTCCAGACTGTCCCCGCGTCGACCACTGCGCTGGTCGGCGCCCACGTGGTGGACGGTCGACAGTGTGCTCATGTCGATCACCAGGCCGTCCTCGACCTGCGGCTGGCCAAAGGTCGAGTGGCCCTGACCGCGCGCGGCAACCGGGATCAGGTGGCGGTTGCAGAAGCGCACCATCGTCACGATGTCGTCGACCGAGCCGGGCCTGAGTACCGCACGTGGGGTGCGATGGACGATGTGGCCGAAGTCGTTGGCCGCCTGCTGCAGCGACGCCGGATCGGTGAGCAGCTCGCCGTCCAGCGGTGGGATGCCGAGCCAGAGTGGTCGCCGCATCGGCCTCGGTGACCCAGGATCGGCCCAGCGGATCGAACCCGACGACCGCAGCGCCAGCAGCCATGCTGATCAGGAACGAACGGCGAGAAGTGGTCGACGGCATTCGGGGCTCCTTCCGGGCCAAGCGGATCGAAGCAGCGTCGGCGTGCCGGCCGCCCCCGGACAGAGTCATGCTCTCAGCCGGACCTGCGTTCTCTCAGCGAAACGGGCGATCGCACCACGAGATCCGGTGCCGCTGCATCGACGTCCAGGACAAGCTCACGGACGTGACCAGCGGCTGCAAGGTCGTCATGGCCCAGCGAAACAAGCTCAACCGCCTTGCGCTGACCAGTCACTACCACCCGGTCGAGTTCGGCGCTCATCGAGAGCTTGCGAGCCGACTTCAAGCCGCGGATGCCGGCCAGCGCCGACGAGACGGCATCCAGCACGGCGACGTCTCCACCGGACGGCAGCTCATCGGGCATCGGCCAGGACGCGTTGTGCACTGAGTCCGTCCGCCACCACGACCACACCTCCTCGGTGACGAACGACAAGATCGGCGCGAACATGCGCAACTGAACCGACAACGCGAGGATCAGCGCCGTCCGCGCCGACTCGGCAGGTACCGCGCCGCGGTCACCGTACGCACGATCCTTGACCAGCTCGACGTAATCGTCGCAGAACGTCCAGAAGAATCGTTCGGTCACCTCGAGCGCGCTGGTGTAGTCGTAGCGGTCGAACGCTGCAGTAGCCGTCGCGTCGACGTCCCCGAGCTGGGCCAGCATCGACAAGTCGATCGGCTCGGTCACAGCCGTGCCTATCGCGTCGGTTGCCTCGATGCCCGGCCCGAGCACAAATCGGCTGACGTTCAGGATCTTGGTGGCGAGCCTGCGGCCGACCTTCATCTGGGTCTCGTCAAACGGCGTGTCCTGGCCCGGCCGCGCGCCCGCGGCCCGCCAGCGAACGGCGTCCGACCCATAGCGTTCGAGCACCTCGAAGGGCGTCGTTGCGTTGCCCTTCGACTTGCTCATCTTCTTGCGATCAGGATCGACGACGAACCCGGAAATCGCCGCCTGTCGCCATGGCAGCACTCCGTGCTCGAGATCCGAACGCAACAGACTCGAGAACAGCCAGGTGCGGATGATCTCGTGCGCCTGGGCGCGAAGATCCATCGGGAAGGTACGCGAAAACAGATCCGAGTCTCGTTCCCACCCGCAGGCAATCTGCGGTGTGAGCGAGGACGTCGCCCACGTGTCCATCACGTCGGGATCGGCGACGAAGCCGCCAGGCTGCCCGCGTTGGTCCTCGTGGTATCCCGGCGCGGGGTAGGAAGCAGGGTCCACCGGCAACGAGTCCTCGCCAGGGACGATCGGCTGGTCGTAGTCGGATCGCGCCGTCGGCGGCGAGCGGATACCACACCGGGAAGGGCACGCCGAAGTACCGCTGCCGGCTCACCAACCAGTCGCCGGTGAGCCCGGAGACCCAGTGCTCGTAGCGCTGGCGCATGAACTCGGGAATCCAGCCGAGCTCTCGGCCGCGGTCGAGCAGCCGCGCGCGCAATTCGGGATCCCGTCCGCCGTTGCGGAGATACCACTGGCGGCTGGTGACGATCTCCAGTGGCTGATCGCCCTTCTCGTAGAACTTGACCTGATGACGCGTCTCGCCGCGGCTCGTCGATGAGTGCCCCCGCCTCGCGTAGCAGGCCGACGACATGCCGCCTCGCCTTCAGCACGCTCATCCGGGAAAGCTGCGAGTACGGCCCGTCGGCCGCGAGACCGTCCGGAGAGTCGCGGAGGAAGAGGCCGTCGCGCCCGATCACGGCACGGACCGGAAGGTCGAGGTCGCGCCACCAGGTCACGTCGGTGATGTCGCCAAACGTGCAGACCATTGCCAGGCCGGTGCCTTTTTCCGGGTCGGCGAGCCGGTGCGCCACGACCGGGACCGCGACGTCGAACAGCGGGGTGTCGCGCCGTCGTCCCGAACGCTGGCTGGTAGCGCTGGTCATCCGGATGGGCGACCAGCGCCACGCACGCCGGAAGCAGCTCGGGCCGCGTGGTCTCGACCTCGAGGAGTCGTTGACTGCCGCGGAAACCGACCCGATAGAACGCGCCGGACACCTCGCGGTCCTCGAGCTCGGCCTGGGCGACCGCAGTCTGGAACGTGACGTCCCACAACGTTGGCGCGACAGCTTGGTATGCCTCACCGCGGACGAGATTGCGCAGGAACGCCCTCTGGGAGACGGCGCGAGCGGTCTTGCCGATCGTCGTGTAGACCAACGACCAGTCCACGGAAAGGCCGACCCGACGCCACAGCTCCTCGAAGGCCTGCTCGTCCTGACCGGTCAGCCGCTCGCAGAGCTCGATGAAGTTCCGCCGCGAGATCGGTTGCTGATCGCCGCCGGCCGCCTGCTCGAGATTGATCTGCGGGTCGTACGGCAGCGCGGGGTCGCAGCGGACGCCGAAGTAGTTCTGCACGCGGCGTTCGGTGGGCAGGCCGTTGTCATCCCATCCCATCGGATAGAACACGGAGCGTCCGCACATCCGCCGATACCGCGCGACGATGTCCGTGTGCGTAAATGAGAAGACGTGGCCGACGTGCAGGTCACCGGACACCGTCGGCGGCGGCGTGTCGATGGAGTAGACCTGGTCCCGCGAAGCGGAACGATCGAATCGGTAGATCCCGCCTTCCTCCCACCGACGAGCCCACTTCTCTTCGAGACCGTCGAGGGTGGGACGAGTTGGAACGATGGACTGCATGGCTCACCTGCGAAATCGGTTGGCGAACAGGACCCGAAGCAGCGCTCAGCGGCGCCCGGGTACTCGCCCGGTTCCCGGGCACATCGCCATGCGGCCGGTAGCCATTGCCCCACTCTATGCGCGGTGTGAGTCCCGTTCGAACCGGAAAGATGACGGTCATGACCCCGACCGCCATGGTCTTCGCGCCGGCGCCGCAGCTGACCGTAACCATCGAAGCTCCGGCTGACGAGTTCGAGCTACACGTCCACCCGGGTGGGCAAGGTATTTGGCAAGCCCGCATGATCACGTCCCTGGGCGTGTCGGTGACCTTGTGCGCTTGCCTCGGAGGCGAGGTCGGCCGAGTCCTCGAGCCGCTGATCACAGACGAGGGAGTCACACTCAAGGTCGTGCCGCGTGACGTCGGGAGTAGCGGGTGGTACGTCCACGACCGGCGCGACGGCGAGCGAGCCGAGGTCGCGGAACACCCGGGTCCACCGCTGACCCGGCACGAGATCGACGAGCTCTATGGCATGGCACTGGCCGAGGGTTTGCGTGCCGGAATCAGCGTGCTCAGTGGGCCGGCGGAGCCGTCGGTCGTCCCGCCCGACATCTACCGCCGGCTGGCAGCCGATCTGACGAACAACGGCACCCGGGTCGTGGCCGATCTGTCTGGTGAGCATCTGAGTGCCGTACTCGAAGGGGGCGTGCATTTCCTGAAGGTCAGCCATGAAGAACTGCTCGACGACGAGCGCGCTCAGGATGACACGGACGACACCCTGATCGCCGCAATGCGGCAACTGCACGAGGAGGGCGCCGAGTCGGTCATCGTCTCGCGAGCCGACAGCCCATCACTTGCACTGCTCGACGGTGCGGCCTTCGTCGTCGAGATGCCCCAACTCGAAGCGGCCGATCCGCGCGGTGCCGGCGACTCGATGACCGCAGGCGTGACTGCGGTCCTGGCCAAGGACGGGGATCTGCACCGACGCCGTCCGCACCGGCGCGGCGGCGGGCGCACTCAACGTGACTCGACACGGGCTCGGCAGCGGTCGGGCCGACGCCATCGCGGAATTGATCCCACGGGTGCGCATAGAGCCGTACAAACGGGGAGAGTGAGGGCCATGACCACTCCACGAGTCCTGATCACCAACGACGACGGCATCGCCGCTCCTGGTATCCGACGACTTGCCCGGGCCGCTGTCGACCACGGCTTCGAGGTCGTCGTGGCGGCGCCAGCCGAGGAGTCCAGCGGTATCAGCGCCGCCATGACCGCCGTCGTCGACGAGGGGCGTGTGGTGATCAACAGGCATGAGCTGGCGACGCTGCGACGGAGTACCAGCCTTCGCCGTCAGTGCGTCGCCCGGGTACATCGTCATGCTCGGGACCTGGGCGCATTCGGCGAGCGCCCCGAGTTCGTCATCTCCGGCATCAACCGGGGAGCCAACGCCGGCAACGCTGTATTGCACTCGGGCACGGTCGGCGCCTGCCTCACCGCCGCGAGTGCTGGGTTGCGCGCGATGGCCGTGTCGCTGGACGTGCTCACTCCGAGCACCGCCGGTGCCGCAAGCGGTGGGGCCGCTTTGGCGAACTTGGACAAGGTTGACGACGAGGCCCGGAACTGGGGAACCGCGGCGGAGCTGGCTCGCAAGCTGATGCCCGCGCTGACTACCGTTCCCGACGGAACCGTGATCAACGTCAATGTTCCCGACCGGGTTCCGGAGGAAGTGCGCGGGCTCCGCCGCGCCGAGCTGGCCACCTTCGGGCAAGTGCAAATGACCATTGCCGCGGCCGAGGAAGGGTTCGTCCGCATGTCCATCAAGGAGGAGGAGGCGCGGCCCGACCCGGGGACCGACCTCGCGCTCCTGCTCGAGGGCTGGGCGACCGTCACGGCCATTCACACGATCATCGCGGACGAGTCCGTCGAGCTGCCTGTGGACGAGAAGTAGCGCCGCTGGCGACCCGCTGATTCGGTGAGACCCTTGTATCAGCGGGACAGGGCGTCACCCTGTAAGAACATGACGTCTCTGCGAGACATCCAGGCAGGATCCAAATCGGCACACTGGAACCATCCGGCGTCTGCACATCGTCGACGGCGTCGGCGATCGGGAGCCGAAATGCTCGACCGAGCACGACGTGCCGAGGTGCTGGCGGGCAGCGAGAATGCGCCGGTTCTCGCTCCGCTGGCCCTACTCGTCAGCTGTGCGTTACTGGTGTTGATCCAGCTCTATCTGGCGATCCCACTTGCGCCGCTGGTAGCTGAGGCGCTCGGCGGTGATAGTGCCGCCGCCGCAGCTGCTCTGGTCACGGCCTACAGCGTGGCTTACGCACTGGGCTTCCTGGTTTTCGGGCCGCTCTCCGATCGCTACGGACGCAAGCCAGTCCTGGTGCCCGGGATGGCCGCGCTGGCAATCGCCACTGCGGGCTTGGCGGCGGCCTCGTCCCTGCCGGTCGTGGCGCTGCTACGGGGCGTGCAGGGCCTACTAGCGGCGAGCTTCGCCGCAGTGGCGCTGGCATACGTGGGCGAGGCGCTTCCCCCGCGCTGGCGGTCCGCCGCGATCGGCGCGATCTCTACTGCCTTCCTGGTGGCCGGCATCGTCGGACAGGTATATGCGCAAGCTGTGTCGCTGGCTCTCGGCTGGCGCTGGGTCTTCGCCCTGGCCGCACCGGCGTTCGCAGCCGGTGCGGTCGCGTTGGCTGCAGTTCTGCTTGAGCCAGCCCGAAGCGGTCCACCGGCCAGTCTGGGCCAGAAGTACCGCGAGCTTGGTGCAGTGGCGGTGCGCCGCGAGCTTGCGCTGCCCATGACGGCTTGTTTCCCCGTACTGCTGAGTTTCGTCGCCATGTACTCCCTGCTCGGTCCGCTCCTGCGAGGCGAGTTCGAACTCGAAGGCACCGATGTGCTACTAGTGCGCCTCGCCGCGCTCCCCGCCATGCTGCTGGCACCGCTTGCCGGCTGGCTGGTCCGCCGTCACGGCGCCACCAGAGTCGCCGTTGCCGGATACCTGATCGCCGCAGCCGGTCTCACGGTGGAGGCCATCAGCGTCGAAACGCTGTGGGCACTCGTCATCGCCAGCGTGGTCTTCGTGGCGGGCATCGCCTCCGTCGTGCCCGCGGTTATTGCCCTAGTCGGCGACCGAGGCGGGTCCGCCCGGGCGGGAGCGCTGGGTCTGACTGGCCTGGCGGTCTTCGCCGGAGCCTCCTGCGGCCCGCTCCTCACCGAGCTTCCGCTCGGGTTCGCTGGCGTATTGCTTTTCCTCGCCGCGCTGCTCGTTGTCGGGGCGGCGCTCGTTGCGATCAGTGGTCGACGGCAGACAGCGGTCGCGACCGGTTGATCTGTCACCTGCCAAACCGGCGCCGAACCATTGGCCCACCGTGGATTGCCGCACCAGCTGAACGGTTGTGCACATGTTGATCTTGGTGGGTGGTGTTGTCAGAACCCGTCGTCAGAATGGACACATGTTCGAATCCGGCGACTTCAGTGGCCGCCCCGGCAGCGGCGATCCCACGCCGCTCGGCGGCTTGCCGGACTTGGCCGCACTGGAAACGATGGGTCCCGGCGCCGTGCTGGCCCGGCTCGATCCCGGCGGGCTCGGCGACGCTTACGACCTGGTAGAGGTGGCCGCGGCCTGTGAGCGGCTCAAGGCCTGGGCCGAGGCGATCGGGGTGCGCACCGCCGCGGCGCTGGCCGCGCACCGGATCTGTCACAACGACGACGCGGTCCGGCACGGATTCCACCCGGTCCGCGCCGCCGGGCAGCTACTCGGCCCCGGCTGGGCCAATCCCCGACCACCGCAACCAATCGGGTCTCCACCGCAACCCAGCTGGTCGACGAGTTGCCCGACACCGTGGCCGCGCTGTCCGCCGGGCAGCTGGACTATCCGAAGGCGGCCGCGTTGGCGATCGGGGTGCGGACCCTGAACCCACCCGACGGGTGCGCCGACGCGTTGACCGGGGAGGTGATCACCCCGGACGGGATCCGCCGCGGCCTGGTCGCCCGGGTGGAGGCTCGAGTGCTGCCCAAAGCCGGCGCCCGGTCGCTGCGCCAGCACCGAGACGCCATCGCCCGCGCCGTGGCAAGCATCGCCCCGCGCACCGCCGAACAGCGCCACCAGCACGCGTCTGAGCAGCGGCGCGTGGAGTTCCGCACTGAAGCCGACGGATGGCCCGGCTGGGCGTCTACGGCCCAGCGCTGGACCTGACTGCGGTCAAGGTGATGCTCGACGCCGCCGCGCAGGCCGCCAAGACCGCCAACCCCGACGACCCGCGCACCCTCGACCAAATCCGCGTCGATACGCTCACCGCACTTGCCTGGTCGATCCTCGACAACTTCCACCTGCCCAACTTCGACCACAGCGACGACGACCTGCCCGACGACGCCGACGCCTGCAGTGCGGGCAACACAAGCCCCCGCGCCAACCATGACCCCGGCGTGACCGACCCTGCCAAGGATGACCAGCCCGATTCGGGCGGTGTGAACGGTGGTGGCTGTGGGTGCGGCGGCTGCGCCGGCGACGGCCGCGGCGACCGTCGGGAACGCCGCCGCGAGCAGCGGCGTCGGCGTCGTGGGCTGCGGTTGGCTCGCCGGAATGGTCGGGCAGCAGCGGTGCATGTCACGGTGCCGATATCCACTCTGCTCGGGCTGGACGACCGGCCTGGCGAGTTGGACGGCTACGGGCCGATTACCGCCGAAACCGCCCGGCGGGTCGCCGCGCACGGGACCTGGCGGCGGCTGCTCACCGACCCGGCCACCGGGGCGCTGCTGGACTACGGCACCACTCGCTACAGTCCACCCACCGACCTGGTTGAGCATGTGCACGCCCGAGACATCACCTGTCGCTTCCCCACCTGCGCTCGGCCGGCCCGGTTGTGCCAGTTCGACCACACCATCCCTGCCGGCAGCCCCGGATGGTCCACCAGCGCCGGCAACGGTGGCCCGTTGAACGCCGGGTGCCATAACGGCAAAACACACACCGGGTGGCACTTGGAGCAGCCCGAACCCGGCCGGTTCATCTGGACGGCCCCCACCGGGCACACGTATGAGGTCGGTCCAGAGATCGTCGGACCCATCATCCATGCCACGGAAGACGCTGACCCACCCATCGACGACCTCGAACCGGAATGGACCCGCGATCCTCCCGGCCCAGATCCCCCGCCCTGCTGACATCGTCGCGGAACGGGCGACGGCCTACTCGTCGTACACAGGGCGATTACTTTGCGACCTGCGCGGGCACCGGGTGGCGGAGGCCAGGATGCTCCGGCGGCAGTGCCCGCCGCAGGGTGTGCCAGCTCAGGGCGAGGACGACCGCGATCAGCGGCCAGCTCAACAACACCCGCGCCACACCGAGCGCGACCAACTGGTCCGCTGCCCACAGTGGCACGAAAACAGCGACGCGCAGCAGGTACGAGCACACCCACCACCAGCTCGCCCTGCTGTAGCCGCGCAACAGGTCGGGGTCGGACCGCCAGCGCGGCCCTTGCCGTAGCAGGGTGCCCACCACGAGACCGAGCAGAGGGCGGCGTAGGAGAATCGACACTGCCCACGCCAACGCGCTCGCCAAGTTGGAAACGATCTGCACGGCGAAGAAGTCGACCGCCCGGCCAGTGCGCAGCACCACGAGGGCCGCGACCAGCACCCCAAGCAACCCAAGCAGGCCAGCGCGTAGCGTCTGCGCCCGCCGCCAACGCAGCGCCGCGACCAAGGCCGCGGTGAGGACTGCTGCTCCGAGGGCCAGGCCGAGGGGAACGTCGAGGGTAACCGCGGCGACGAATACCAACGTCGGCATGGTCGCCTCAAGAGCGCCGCGCCACCCGCCGAGCAGGACGCGGAGATCGTCACCCCGGGCTGGGTCGCGCGGCGCCGCCGGTGTCGTGCTGGTCATGCGGTTCCCGAGCACCTCGTGATCGACGGGGCATAGCTTTGCCCCTACGACACTAGATCCCCCTTGATCAGGTGGCGATGAGCAGCAAACGTCGTTCAGGGCCCCCCGTGCTGGCCGTCACAATCACCCGATCACCGCCGACGAGTCCGCCGAGCTGCGCTGGACGAGCCGACTACGATCCTGGAGTCGGTGCAGGCGGCGAAGTCGTCGGCGTTGATGTCGGCTCCGCCGGCGTGCCGGGCAGCGTGTAGCCAAGCGGCGGCACGATCCCTAGGTCGCGGCACGCGGGTTCCAGCCCGTCCTCCCCATAGGTGCTGGACGGCCGGGGAAAGACGTAAAACGCAAGCAGATCCGGCTCACCGGTCATCTCGTCGAACATGCACCCGTCATACAGCAGGCTCGAGAACGGCCTTCCGTCCTGGTCGTAGAGGCGCACGTTCTCCAATAGGCGGCCGTCGGGTCCATACGGATAGAGATTGGTGATCTCGGTTCCGTCTTCGCGGATCGCGCCCTGTCGGATTGCATTTTCGGGAACGATGATCGAAGCGTCGTCCGGATGGACCTCCTCACTGACCTGGGAGAGCCCGGCGACGACCCACAGCAATCCCAAGGCTGCAACGACGTTGCCGACCAGAACGAGCGCTGATTCGGGCGAGGACTGCCGGTGCTGGGTGGCTCGCCGGCCTAGCCATACCGATGCGACGATCGCGGCGACGAACAGCAGCGGCGCCCCAGGGAACCGGGGCACCGGAAACCACGGCGTGCCGACGAATATCCCGATCAGCTCGACCGCGACCCACGCCCGCAGTAGCCACCAGGCCGGCCGGAGCCCCGACACGGTCTCGACGATCGCCGCGCCGATGGGATGCTCGGCCATGCGTGCGCGCCGGCTGTAGAGCCAGTTCGCATCCGGCAGTTCCAAGATCACTCCTCGGCGACCTCGAATACCGCGAGCCGCAGCCCAGTACAACAGCAGTAGAACTCCAGCGCCGATCCACGCCAGGACCGCCAAGCTGGAAATGGGGCCGAACTGTCCGACGAAGAATGTCTCGACAAGAGCCAACGCCGTCAGCACCGCGGCGATGCGCAGGCTCCAAGTCACCAGCCACCGCGCCGGTCGCTGCCCGGTCGATGTTGTCGACCCAGTGCCTGCTGCCGCCGGATAACCCGCGGCAGATCTGAGTTCGGCTGCGTAGTCGGCTGGTGTGCCCAGCCGCGCCTCAAGTGCCGCGGCCGTCGCTCCGTCCGGGAGCTCCGCTGCGACTTGGTCGACGTGGTCTCGGACGTCCTCGACGATTTCGGCGAGGTCGTCAGCCGGCAGATCGGCAAGCGCGGCACGGACCGCGTCGACGTACGCCGCGGCGGGGCTCAGGGTGGTGTTCACGCCGCCTCCTTGGCGCCGGATTCGATCAGTTTCGTGAGCGTGTCGGCGAATTCCCGCCACACCTTCGCCGAACGTTCGAGCAGGTCACGCCCGGCCTGGTTGAGCCCGTAGTACTTGCGATGCGGCCCTTCATCCGAGGGCACGACGTAGGTCGTCAGAGCGCCGCCGTTATAGAGGCGCCGCAGCGTCCCATAGACCGAGGCATCACCGACATCGGCCAGGCCCGCGGCCCGCAACCGACGCACGACGTCGTACCCGTAGCCGTCGGACTCCCGCAGTGCCGCGAGCACAGCGACGTCGAGCACCCCCTTGAGCAGCTGGCTGGTGTCCATCCGATCCCTCCCGCGCCGCAGCCCTCCCGGGCCAAATGACCACGTTCACCACCCCTGCCTATACGCCACCAGGCCTGCAAGCCTGGTGAGGTCACATTCACCTGGTGGTGGCACACCACACTACTACGTTATGCGGGGTAGTGGGCAAGGCCAACTAGCCGACAATCCAAAGGCTGCTGGCCCCGTCAGCGGTTGAAGAACAGCACGTAGACGGCTACAACCGATCCGGCGACGGCGGCGCCGTAGCAGACCGTGGCGATCTGGGTATCGACTCGGCCGAGTTGGAGCCCCTCATGCAGGGTGTATCGGAACCTGTGCGCCCAGTGCACCAGGCCGAGGACGCACAGGCCGAGCAGCACGATCCGGGTAAGCGGGTGCCCCAGCACCGCGTCGAGGTGGGCATGGTCAGGAGGGTCGATCCAACCCAACGGAAACGCCAACCCGAACAGGAAGAGCAAGATCGGGAAGAACAATGCAGTGACCACGCCGCCGCCGCTGAACAACAGCCAGACCAGTGGCTCGACCGGACGCCTACGCATTCTAGAAACCCACCACGAGCCAGAACACGAACGCCGACACCGCGGCCCAACCCACGTACTGCGAAGCTACGACGGCAAACGACGGCACCGGACGCCCCCGTACGCGGGCCGGAATGGCCTGCGGCGTGAGGCCGAACCACGTGACGGTGTGCAGGAGCAGGAAGAGCAACGCGATCACGTTGACGAGCACAACGACCGGGTCCGCCGCCCATGCCAGGAAGTCCCGATACTGCTCTTCCCCCAGGAATACGGAGCGGACGAACAGCAGCAGGAAAACCACGAACCACGCCACGGCCAGACTGCTCAGCTCTCGCAGAACGAAGAGCAGATAGCTCCACTTCGACAGCCACCACCACAGCGAAATTCGGGGCTTGTACTCGGGCGGACGGACGTCGAGGGCGGTCGACCGCTCGGTGTTCATCGGCGACCCCTGGGCAGGAGGTATGACTTGAGCGAGTCCATCGCCGCGGTGAGCTTGTACCGCTGAATCGCACCCGCCGGGTCCACGTGTTTGGGGCAGACCCGGGTGCATTCCCCGACGAACGTGCAGCCCCACAGGCCGTCGGGATGGATCAGGACATCCAGCCTTTCAGCGGCGCCCTCGTCTCGGGAGTCCAAGTTGTACCGCTGCGCGAGCGCGATCGCCGCCGGACCGATGAACTCCTCGTCGATCCCGTAGACCGGACACGCGGAGTAGCACAGCATGCAGTTGATGCACATGCTGTACTGCCGGAACTCTTCCAGCTGCTCCGGCGTCTGGATGTACTCGCCGTCGGAGATCAGGGCTTCCTTCTCCCGGACGATCCATGGCTGGACCCGGGAAAGCTTGCTCAAGAAGTCGTCGATGTCGACGACGAGGTCCCGCATCACCGGGAAGTTCGCGAGCGGCTCGACCCGAATCGGCCCTGGCGCGTAGTCAGCCAAGAAAGTGGCGCAGGTCAGTTTGGGTTCGCCATTGACCATCATGCCGCAGCTGCCGCAGACGCCCATCCGGCATGACCAGCGGTAGGACAGCGTGCCGTCGAGTTCGTCCTTGATGTGGTTGAGGCCGTCGAGGACGACCCAGTCGTCGCGTAGGGGAACGTCGTAGCTCTGGAAGGACGGTTGGGCATCCTGTCCGGGCCGATACCGGGCCACGTCGAGGGCAATCGTGTCGGCCACCGTTACCTCCCGTAGACCCGTTCACCCGGCGGCCACCGGGTGATCGTCACCGGCAGATACTCGATCCGGCACGAACCGTCGTCTTCGCGGTAGGCCATTGTGTGGGCGAGGAATCGCTCGTCGTCGCGTGCGGGGAAATCGGTGCGCTGATGGGCCCCGCGCGACTCCTCACGACGGATCGCGCTGTGCACCATGGCCTCCGACACGTCGAGCATCGCGGCCTGCTCGAGAGCGGCGATGAGCTCGGTGTTGAAGGCGCGGCTTCGGTCGTCGAGCGTCGCCCTGGGCAGCCGTTCCTGAAGCTCCCGCAACGTGTCCGCGCCCTTAGCCAGGGAGTCGCCGGACCGGTAGATGCCGGCGCTGTCCTCCATCGTGGATTGCATGGCGGTCCGGATCGCCGAGATCCGTTCCTGGCCACCCTCCCGACCCAGCATGTCGCGCTCCAGCCGGCGGTGTTCGTCCGCAGCCTGCGCCGTGACGGCGTGCGAAGGCTCCTTCCCCCGCAAGGTGAACCATGCCGCGGCGCGGCCGGCCCGGGTGCCGAATACGAACAGCTCAGGAAGCGAGTTCGAGCCCAGCCGGTTCGCGCCGTTGATGCTGACGCACGCGACCTCACCGGCAGCGAACAACCCGGCGATGGACGTGGCGCCATCAATGTCTGTGTGCACTCCACCCATGACGTAGTGAACGACGGGCCGGACGGGAACCAGCTCATTCACCGGGTCGATGTTCTGGTAGTTCAGGCAGAGTTCGCGGACGAACGGGATCTTCGCGTCGATCTTCGCCTGGCCCAGATGGCGTAAATCAAGGTGCACGACGGGGCCGTACGGCGTCTCGATGGTGCGGCCCTTCTCCACCTCGTGCTCGAACGCCTGCGAGAGCCGGTCTCGTGGGCCGAGCTCCATGCTGCGCAGAACGGGGGTGGGCGACGGCGTACCGAGGTCGTAATCCTGCAGGTAGCGGTAGCCGTCTTTGTTGAGCAGCCAGCCGCCCTCGGCGCGGGCGGCCTCAGTGATCAGGATGCCGGTGAACGGCAGCCCCGTCGGGTGGTACTGAACAAACTCCATGTCCTTCAAAGCTGCACCGGCACGATAGGCGAGCGCCATGCCGTCGCCGGTCTTGATAGCTGCATTGGTGGTAAACGGGAAAACTCGCCCGCAGCCGCCCGTCGCGAGGACCACGGACCTGGCCAAGAGGGTCTCGATCCGGCCGGTCGCGATCTCGACCGCGACCACGCCCTGCACCCGGCCGTCGTCGACGAGCAGCTTGGTCACGTACCACTCGTCGTACCTGCGCACAGTTTCGTACTTCAGCGATGTCTGGAACAGCGTGTGCAGGAGATGGAAGCCGGTCTTGTCCGCGGCAAACCAGGTCCGCTCCTTCGTCATGCCGCCGAACGGCCGAACCGCGACGTGCCCGTCGGGCGTGCGACTCCACGGGCAACCCCAGTGTTCCAGGCGCAGCAGTTCGCGCGGTGCCTCCTTGACGAACATCTCGACGGCGTCCTGGTCGCACAGCCAGTCACCGCCGGAAATGGTGTCGTATGCGTGCTCGTCGAGGCTGTCGCCTTCGGCGATGACCCCAGCCGCGCCGCCTTCTGCAGAAACAGTGTGACTGCGCATCGGGTAGACCTTGGAGATGACAGCGACGTCCAGGCCAGGGATCGTCTCCGCAGCGGCGATCGCGGCGCGCAACCCCGCTCCCCCGCCGCCGACCACGATGATGTCGTGGGACGTGATCATGTGTCTTGTCAGGTCCAATCTGTCGAGGCAGACCACGGAATCTTGGCACACCGCGGCACGGGGCACTCAACGTCCGGCGTGTGATTTGGCTCCCTCAGCGGACAGCGCCCCGAACTGACGCGAATGCCCGCTGCGCGACCAGCGCCGCATAACCAGGCTTGACGACGCTGTTGATCAGCTCGAGTCGTTCATCGAATGGGATGAACGCGCTCTTCATCGCGTTCACGGCGAACCACTGGAAGTCCTCGAGGTCGTAGTCGAACGCGTCGGCCAGCAGCGTGAGCTCCCGAGACATCGAGGTATCGCTCATCAGCCGGTTGTCGGTGTTGACCGTCACCCGGAAGCGCAGCCGCGTCAACAGGCCGATCGGATGCTCGGCGATGGACGCGGCGGCGCCCGTCTGCACATTCGACGAGGGACACATCTCTAATGGCACGCGCTTGTCGCGGACATATGCGGCGAGCCGACCGAGCTCGGCGGTGCCGTCCGACCGGACGGTCACGTCGTCAATGATCCGAACGCCATGACCAAGCCGGTCTGCGCCGCACCACTGCAGCGCCTCCCAGATCGACGGCAGTCCGAACGCCTCGCCGGCGTGGATTGTAAAGTGTGAGTTTTCTCGCCGCAGGTACTCGAACGCGTCGAGGTGCCGGGTCGGCGGAAAGCCCGCCTCGGCTCCCGCAATATCGAACCCGACGACACCGGAGTCGCGGTACGCGACTGTGAGTGCGGCGATCTCCGCGGACCGGGCGGCGTGGCGCATGGCGGTGAGCAACGTCGCGACCCGAATCGGGTGCCCTGCTGCAGCAGCGCGGGCCTCACCCAGTCGAAAACCCTCCTCGACCGCCTCGACGACCTGTTCCAGACTCAGTCCGCCCGACAGGTGTTGCTCTGGTGCGTAGCGCACCTCCGCGTAGACGACGTTGTCCGAGGCGAGATCCTCCGCGCACTCCGCCGCCACCCGGATCAGACCGTCGTGGTGCTGCATAACGGCCACCGTGTGGGTGAACGTCTCGAGATATCGCTCGAGGCGGCCAGAGCCAGCCATATCCCTGAACCAGACAGCGAGCTCGTCGGGATCACGGGTCGGCAGCCGGTGGCCCACGTCTTCAGCGAGTTCCACGATCGTCGCCGGCCGTAGACCGCCGTCGAGATGGTCGTGCAGCACAACCTTCGGCGCGACGGCGATTTCGTCCGGTCTTGGCGCCATGATGCGACCGTATCGCGCCCGCCACCTGCGGCGAGCCGACCATGGTAATGCGCAACCGGCCGGTAGAAACGACTCGTGGTCCAGCATGTTGGGACGCTTCCGGCGCATCGCGAGCCGCAGCGTGCCCGCCGGGCCCGCAATATCCGCCGTATTGGGATCGTGCTCTTGACGATCTTTGTGCTGACCGGTCTGACCGGCTTTCTCGGGCCGCGATCCTCCAACGTCATTACATCAGGCGGCGGATACGACCTCGAAGTCCGGTACGCGCAGATCACCCGCTCGGGCCTGGTGGCGCCTTTGCGCATACGGCTTGAGCATCCCGACGGCTTCGACGGCCCGATCACGTTGGCGTTCGGCAAGGACATCTTCTACCGTTTCGACTTCCAGAACTGGTATCCCAACCCGAGCGCAGAAACCGCCGGGGCACAGCGCCTGGAATATGAGTTCGACCCGCCGCCGGGAACCGCATTCGAGCTCACCGCCGATGTTCGCGTCGGCCCGACCCAGCCCCCGAGCGCTCATCGCTACTGGGTCGCCGTGGTTTCCGAGGGCGTCGATGTGGCACGGGTGAGCTTCCGGATGGTGGTGATGCCCTGATGGACATCGTGATCCGCTCCATCCTCACCTTCGTGCTGCTGTGGTTTGTCCTGCGAGTCGCCGGCAAGCGGGAGGTGACGCAGCTCTCGGCCTTCGAACTGATCCTGCTGGTGACCCTCGGCGACCTGATCAGCCAGACCGTCCTGCAGGAGGATTTCTCGCTGACCGGCGGGTTCCTGGCCGTCGGGACGTTCACCGTCCTGTCCATCTTGCTGTCGTGGATCGGGTGGCGTTTCCCGCGCACCCGGCCGGTTCTCGACGGCGAGCCGACCGTCTTGCTCGAGGACGGCAATGTCGACGAGGCAGTGCTGCGCTACGAGCGGTTGCCGTTGGACGACGTGCTCGTCGCGGCCCGTGAGCACAGCGTCCGCGATCTCGCCGATGTCGACCTCGTCGTGCTCGAGCCGGACGGCACGTTTTCGTTCTTCAAGAAGGAGCACACCGATGACCACAGTGACGACGACGCCGGACAGCAACGTGGCGGCGCGCATGGCTCCTAGCTGCGCGATGAGCCGGACGAGGGAGCGATGCGCATGAACAGGTACTCTCTCGGTCGCAAATTCGCCACGCCAGTAGCGGCCTCCATCCAGCAGGCTCGTGAGGCACCGATACCCGTGGATCCGTCCAACGTGGTCATCTGCTCATTCCATACGGCGGATGAGTATTACCGGAGCCACGCAGCGTCGCTCCGGAAGAACCTCGAGCGGGTCGGCGTTCCCTACGAGCTCGCCGAGGTCGACAAGGCGGCAGACGAGGACTGGGCCGACATCTGCCGCAAGAAGATCGGATTCCTGGCTCGGGTATGCGACGAGAACCCGGATAAGAAGGTCTTCTGGATCGACGTCGATTGCATCCTCGTAGAATTGCCCAAGTACGTTGCCGAATTCACTGCCGATATCATCGGCTTCCAGCGTGGGTTCGGCTCGCCGTTGCGCATCGGATACGTCAATCGCACGAGGTTCTGGGAGCCTTGTTTCTTCGGCATCAACACGACGCCCAGTGCGCGGAAGTTCATCCAAGACGCCAGCCTCCTGGAACAGAACTCGGAGATCAAGGCCACTGATGACTACTTCTTCGAGGAGTCCTGGAGATCCAACGCCTCGCGGCTATCGTTCCAAGTTATCCCCTCTATTGCCGTCATCTCCAGGGCATCAGCGAGCCCGCAGGGCGTATCCGCATTCTTCGCTTTTGGGGCCAGCGGCAATGTCGATCACTTCAAGAACAATGTGCAGCAGCATGATCGCATCGATGGTGCCGCCGGAGTGCCCATCGCGCGGCGGGTGCGATTTCAGGCGCTGCGCGGCGCGAAGCTGCTGGAAAGAAAGCTTCCGGACCGGGCGGCCAAGTCTTTGCGCCAGGTCGCCGATAACTCAGGCCTGACCCATATCCTCACCGGCGGTGGCCTGGATGCGGATCGGTTGTCCCCTGACGGTGTGGGCTCGGCGCACCGCAAACGAATCGTCAAAGAAATCGTCATGGCGAGTCAGCGAGGTGACGTATCCCGAGTCGATCAGGCGTTTAGCCGGCTGACTTCCAACGGGATCCCGTCCGAAGCGGAACTCGCCGCCAAACGGGCGGCCGATACGTTCCTGGTGTACGCGAGCAAGAATCTGGCCGAGGACCCGATCAAACTCGTCTGGTGGCCACGCCCGTTTCCCGGAAACTTCGGTGACTGGTTGAGCCCGCTGATCTTCAATGCCAAGACGGACCGATCCATCGTCTACCAGAGTCCCACGGCGCCCACGCGCGACTCACACGTCATCTCCATCGGCTCCATCGGACGGTTCATCAAGCCCGGCTCAATCGTGGTCGGCACGGGCATCAGCAGTACCGAGATCGAGCTCGCTCGAAAGGCGCATTACGTCTCTGTCCGAGGTCCAATCACCGCTGAGCTCGTCGAACGGTCCGGCGGGCCGAACATCGAGAGCTTCGGCGATCCGGGTCTACTCATCGCCAGCATCATTCCGTTGGAAAGGGGGTTGACGAACGGCCGGATAGCCCTGGTGCGGCACTTCACTCATGCCAATCTGCCGATCACGCTCGCGGACAACATGGACGAACTCAGTGTCCTGATGTCACATCCGAATGCGATCCGTTCATTTGTGACCGAGTTGAACCAGTACGACGCCGTGGTCACTAGCGCGATGCACGTGATGATCATCTGCCACAGCTACGGCATTCCCTGCTCCTTGATCACCTTCGAAGGTTTCGAATCGACGGTTCACGGGACCGGAATCAAGTATCAGGATTACTGCTTGGGCGCCGGCCTGGAAACCGTATACGAACCCGTGACCGTGTATTCGGACTTGCGCCGCGGCAACCTCGAATCCATGATTTCAAAGGAGCAGGTCTCAGCGCAAAAGTTGGCCGAAATCGATCAGGCCGTCACCGCCGGAATCTCCATATTTCTCTCGATGAACACCTAGCATGCTCGCCCACCTGGCCGTCGCATACGGGAGGTTGTTTCCTACCCGCAAGAGTCGAGTAGCCGTCGGCTTCCTCGTCGTGGTCACGGCGGCCGTTCCGATCTCGGAGATGCTGGTGCTCAAGCTGTTCTCGGCACTGATCATCGACGGGCCGGAAACCTTCGCCCAGGATCCGAATGCTGCCATTCTGATGATCGGCATCTTCTTCGTCGCCCTCGGTATCAGCCGCGGGGCGCATCACCTCGTTCGGCTGGGCCGAGTACGGGTCTACCGAGACGGTTTCGAGGCCTCGGGACGGACGCCCAGTCCCAGCCAGGAGAGCTGGGACTGGGCACTGGCGTTCGAGTTGTCCGGAGTCTTCGTCATCCTGGTCCAGACCGTCACGTTCAGCGCGTTGTTCCTTCTCATCGATTGGCCCACTGGCATACTCAACATCCTGGTGAGCGTCATTTCGCTGGCCTTGGTTTCTGTGCTCTACCGCCGACAGTTCGCCTTGCAGAAGGACTACGTAGCGATGGGCAGCCGCCCCGGCACCGTTGCCATTTCCGAACGAGTAGGCGAGCGAATCCGAGATGCGGAGTTCGGGGCTATGCCGGCCACCGTGGCCATGATGCTGGTGCTGGTCTGCATACTTCTCCGCACGCTCTCTGGCGATGTCAGCGGCGCGGACGCCATTGTGCTGTTCCTTGGTGTACGCCTGCTCTCCGGGCAACTCGGGACGCTCTCGGCCGGAATCATGCGGTTTGCCCGCGCATCAGCGCGACGAGGAGACAACTGAGCGCCATGTCGAATGCGACTCTTCTCACGATCGGGTACTCCACCCTCGTCACGAGGGCACACAACATCTCGTTGGCGGGGATCGGTCCCGACATCGAGGTGCTGCTGTGCATCCAGGGTGGATCCCCGTTGTGGAACACGGAGTTTGCGCAAGCGCGCATTGTGCCCGTCCCTGGAATAGGAGTAGCGAAAAGCCGAAACGCGTCAATCGACCATGCGACCAGCCGCTACCTGCTGTTCTGCGACGACGATGTGGTAGTGAATCTTCCCGGTGTCTTCCAGGGAATCCGGCACTTGCAGCAAACCGGCCATGCGCTCGCTCTCGGCCAAGGGGTGAATCCAACTGGAACGATGCGGAAGAAGTACCCGTTGTCCGTGACGCGCCTCACCCGGTTCAACTCCGCCAAGGCAGCCACCTACGAAATGCTGATCGATCTGGCCCAGGTCCGAGCCAAAGGGCTGCGTTTCGATGAGCGCTTTGGCGCCGGTGTTGATCTGCATCTCGGCGACGAGTACATCTTCATCACGGATCTGCTGCGCGCGGGGCTCTGCGCTGATGCGGTACCCCTGATCTTCGGGACGCATCCGCACGTGAGTTCGGGCTGCCAGTGGGGCAAAACCGATAGCGACCACGCCCGAGCCGTGACCCTGAACCATGTCTTCGGGCCGTGGGCCTTCTGGGCGCGCATCGGGTTCGGCTTGAAGAACCGCGCGAACCTCGGCGATTGGCGCGCATTCCTGACATTCATCACTGACGACGCTCAGCCACCAGTGGCTGAGCCCTCAACCTCGGTCCTTTCCCGGCCGTGGCGGGCGACGGACAGCGCCCGATAACCTCGCGCTCATGGCGCGCAGCCTGTACGTGACCTCCCCGGAGGCCGAGACGGGCAAGGGCACGGTGGCGCTCGGGGCGCTCGACCTGTTGACCCGTCGAGTCGGCCGGGTCGGCGTGTTCCGTCCCATCGTTCGTTCCGACGACGGCAGGGACTACGTCCTGGAACTGCTGCTCGACCACGAAGGCGTCGACATCTCCTACGAGCTGGCCATAGGGGTGAGCTACGACCTGGTCCACAGCGACCCTGACGGAGCCATGTCGACGATCGTCGATCGGTACCACGCCGCAGCAGCAGGTCGCGACGCCGTGATCATCGTCGGCAGCGACTACACCGGAGTGGGCAGCCCAACTGAGTTCTCGTACAACGTCAGCGTCGCTGCCAACCTCGGTGCACCGATATTGCTCGTGGTGCATGGCCGCGGCCGGTCGCCAGCTGACGTGCGCACTGTCGCCGATGTCGCAACCACCGAGATTGCGGCGAGGTACGGTCGGCTGCTCGCCATCGTCGCCAACCGCGTCGACCCTGATCAACTCGACGCTGTGCAGCAGGCCCTGGCTGGACCGGTTCCCGCCTATGTCATCCCGCAGGAGCCGATTCTGACGGCTCCGACAGTCGGTGACCTGCTCGAGGCGTGCGACGGCGAACTGCGCAGCGGTGATCCGGAGCTGTTGAGCCGCGAGGCTCTGGACGTCCTGGTCGGAGCCATGACTCTCCCCAACGCCCTGGACCGGCTGGTGGACGGCGGCGTTGTGGTCACGCCGAGCGACCGGGTCGACCTGCTCCTCGGCGTGCTGATGGCACACGCATCGCACACGTTTCCAACATTGGCCGGGGTATTCCTCAACGGCGGGTTCGAGATACCACCGCAGATCGACCAGCTCGTTGCGGGTCTCGGACCACGGTTGCCGGTTGTGACGACCAAGGGTGACACGTATGGCACCGCAACCAGGCTTGCGTCCGCGCGGGGCCGTATCACAAAACAGTCCCCGCGCAAGGTCGAGACCGCGCTGACGCTGTTCGAGAAGCACGTCGGCGGCAGCGAGTTGCTTGCCCGGCTCGACGTGACCCGCAGCGAGGTCGTCACGCCGTTGATGTTCGAACACGAGCTACTCGACCGGGCCCGGGTCCACCCGTGCCACATCGTGCTGCCGGAGGGCGAAGAGGAGCGCATCCTGCGGGCCGCTGACACGCTGCTACGACGGGAAGTGGCCGAGCTCACACTGCTCGGGGATCCGGTGGTGGTCCGGGGGAAGGCCGACCAGCTCGGCCAGGACATCAGCGCGGCACAGGTCATCGACCCCCACGATCCGGAGCTGCTCGAGCGATTTGCCGCGGAATATACGGTCCTGCGGGCCCACAAGGGCATGACGGTGGATGCCGCGCGTGACGTGGTCGTCGACGTGTCGTACTTCGGCACCATGATGGTGCTGCTCGGTCTGGCGGACGGCATGGTGTCGGGGTCGGTACATACGACTGCGCACACGATCCGGCCGGCATTCGAGGTCATCCGCACTTCGCCCGGCGTATCGATCGTGTCCAGCGTGTTTTTCATGTGCCTGCCTGACCGGGTGCTCGTGTACGGCGACTGCGCGGTCAACCCGGATCCGACGGCGGAGCAGCTCGCCGACATCGCCATCTCGTCAGCGACGACTGCTGTGCAGTTCGGTATCGACCCCCGCGTTGCGATGCTGTCGTACTCCACCGGCGAATCGGGCTCCGGCACGGATGTGGACAAGGTCCGCGAGGCGACCAAGCTGGTCCGCGAGCGTCGGGCCGATCTGTCCGTCGAAGGCCCGATCCAGTACGACGCCGCCGTAGACGTCAGCGTTGCGCAAACCAAGCTGCCGGACAGTCAGGTCGCCGGGCGCGCCACGGTCTTCGTGTTTCCCGATCTCAACACCGGCAACAACACGTACAAGGCGGTCCAGCGGTCCGCGGACGCCATAGCGGTCGGCCCGCTTCTGCAGGGTCTACGCATGCCGGTGAACGACCTGTCCCGCGGCGCCCTCGTTCGCGACATCGTGAACACGGTCGCGATCACGGCGATCCAGGCTGTTGTGGACACCGACGATGACTGAGCACGTTCTGGTGCTCAACTGCGGTTCCTCGTCGATCAAATACCAGCTTGTCAACGTGGCGGACGGGGTCGTGCCGGCACGCGGTCTAGCGGAGAGGATCGGTGAGGCGACGGGCCGGTTGCGGCACACGGGGCAGGACGAGGAACTCGACCGCAACGAGCCGATTGCAGACCACGAGGCCGGGCTCCGTGAGATCCTCGCCGCGTTCGAGCAGACTGGCCCACTGCTCGACGACGCAACACTCGCCGCCGTCGGTCACCGGGTCGTCCACGGCGGGGACGAGTTCGCCGACCCCGTGCTGATCACCGATGCGGTCATCGATGCGATCGGCCGGCTCACGGCCCTCGCGCCTTTACACAACCCAGCGAACCTGGCCGGAATCCGGGTCGCCCAGGCGGCGCTCCCCAAGACTCCGCAGGTGGCGGTCTTCGATACCGCATTCCACCAGACCCTGCCGCGCCACGCTTACACGTACGCAATCCCGGCAGCCTGGCGCATCGAGCACGGCGTACGCCGCTACGGGTTCCACGGCACGTCGATCGCGTACGTCAGCCGGGAGGCTGCCAAGCTGCTCGGCCGGGAAACCGACGACTGCAACCTGATCGTCCTGCACCTCGGCAACGGAGCCAGCGCGACCGCTGTTTCCAACGGACACAGCGTCGACACCTCCATGGGGCTGACCCCTCTCGAAGGCCTGGTCATGGGCACCCGCAGCGGCGACGTCGACGCCGCCGTGGTAGCACATCTGCGGCGGGTCGCCGACCTGCCTGCTGACGACGTCGACCAGCAGCTGAATTGGGCCAGCGGCCTCACCGGTCTGGCCGGCGTGAACGACATGCGCGAGATCCACCGGCGCGCCGAGGCCGGAGAGGACGATGCTCAGCTCGCGCTCAGGGTGTACTGCTACCGAATTCGCAAGTACGTCGGCGCATACTACGCGGTGCTCGGCCGGGTCGACGGGATCGTCTTCACCGCTGGAATCGGCGAGAACAACCCGGACGTCCGGGCGCGCTCATTACAAGGCTTGGAGCAACTGGGCATCGCGATCGATCCCGTGCGCAACACGTCCAGCGATCGCTCGGCTCGTGTCGTCTCGACTGAGCGGGCCGACGTTGCCGTGCTCGTGGTCCCGACGAACGAGGAACTCGAGATCGCCCGGCAGAGTCTGGCCGTCGTCAACCCAGCGTCGACCCGCGCTCCCTGACAAGTCGGGTCCCCGACCGGCTCAGCGCATACTGTCCCCATGGAGCCCTTGGCCACGTTCCTCGACGACCCGCCGCTGACCGATGCCGTAGAAGCGGTCTACAAGGACGATCTCGCCTCCGACGGGTACGTCAACAATGCGACCCGCGCATGGGGATGGCGTCCTGACCTGTTGACGGCGTTCCAAGACCTTCGCGATCAATTGGTTGCCGCGTCCAGCCTGACCCCGCGCGAAGTCGCGGTCATGGTCGCCACCACCGCCGCTGCGAGAGGTGACTCCTATTGCGCGTTCGCGTGGGGAATCAAGTTGGCCAGACTCAGCGACGAGGGCACCGCTGCGAGTGTGCTCGCAGGCGACCCGGCGGATCTGTCCAGCCGAGAGGCGGCACTTGCCGACTGGTCCCGGCAGGTGGTCCGAGACCCGAACGCCACCACCGACGCAGATGTGCAGGTTCTGCGGCGGGCAGGGTTCGACGACCGCGAGATCCTCGAGGCCACGGTGTGGATCGGGTTCCGGCTGGCGTTTTCGACCATCAACGACGCGGTGGGCGCGGCGCCGGACCGTCAAATGATCGAGGGTGCTCCCGAGGGCGTCCGGGGAGCAATCACGTTTGGGCGCCGGCCCGCCTCCGACCACTCGGACGACTAGAGCGGTCAGTGGGCACCAACTCGGCCACGTACGCCTCGAGCCGATCGGTCAGCTCGGCAGGCCGGCTCAGCGCAACCAAATGACCGCCGGCCATCTCGTCCGGTGTTATGCCGAGCCGCTCGCGGGCAACCTGGCGCTGGAACTCGGCCGGGAAGAAGCGGTCGTCCCGGGCGGTCAGGACTCGGGTCGGGACGTGGGGCCACGCCGCCAGCGGCCACGGCTGGGCCATCGGGGTTGACGACTGCGCAGGCTCGCCGCGTCTCATCGCCTCATCGACCACGTCCTGCGGGATGTCATGGAAGAACTCCTCGAACGGATCGAACTCGCCGCTCAACGTTCGGCCCGGGTGCTCGGCGTGCTCGGCACGAGCCTGGTCGTGACGCGTGTTGGTCCACCATTCCTCGCCCGACTCACCCGGTGACGGGATCATCGCGTTGAGCAGAACCAGCAGGTCGACCGGAACTCGTTCGCACACGATCGGCGCTGTGAACCCGCCAAGTGACTGGGCGACCAGTACCAGTTGGCGCCTGTCGCCGACCGCCTGCACCACAGCCTCGACGTACTCGGACAGACCCGCAGTCTCATCAGCAGCGGGCAGATCGACGGCCACTCCCACGCGCCCCCGCCGGTCCAGCTCGGCGACCACCCGGTGCCAATACCAGGCTTCTCCGCCCGCGCCGGGGATCAATACGAATGTCACCACCCTGTTGCCTCCTGTCGCTTACTGATTCAACTCAGCGTCGCGGCGAAACTCATCGGTGGTGAGGTCGGAAATCGTCCGGTCCTGGGAAACGGCGGCTGGCCAGCGGGTCACTCGACCCGCTGGATGATCAGCGGCAGCAGGTCGGGACGGGAGCCGGGCGGGGCAATCTGGTAGGCGCCTCCGAGCGCCGCCAACGCGCGCTCGAGGCGGGCTGGCTCGTCGGTGTGCAGCGTGAGCAATGGTTCGCCAGCGCGTACGAATGCACCCGGCTTGGCGTGCATCTCGACCCCTGCGGCAGCCTGGACCGGATCTTCCTTGCGCGCCCGACCCGCGCCCAGCCGCCAGGCCGCGACGCCGACCGCGAGGGCGTCCAGCCTGGTCAGCACCCCGTCGGCCGGCACGAGAACCGCATGTGTCTCTGCCGCAACCGGCAGGGCGGCATCCGGGTCACCGCCCTGGGCCCGGATCATCGCTCGCCAGACGTCCATCGCGGAGCCATCGGACAAGGCATCTGCTGGGTCCCGGCCGCCGTCGATCTCGGCTGCGGCAAGCATCTCCCGAGCGAGCGCGACGGTGAGCTCGACGACATCCTCCGGGCCGCCTCCAGACAGGACCTCGACGGACTCGCGGACCTCCAGCGCGTTGCCGGCGGTGAGCCCGAGTGGAGTGTCCATACCGGTCAGCACGGCCACAGTGCGGACGCCGGCGTCGGTCCCGAGGTCGACCATGGTCCGCGCCAGCTCGCTCGCGGAGGCGACGTCCTTCATGAACGCGCCCGAGCCGACCTTCACGTCGAGCACCAGCGCGCCGGTGCCTTCCGCGATCTTCTTGCTCATGATCGACGAGGCAATGAGTGGGATCGCTTCCACCGTCGCCGTCACGTCGCGCAACGCGTAGAGCTTCTTGTCCGCCGGCGCAAGATCATCGCCGGCAGCGCAGACGACCGCCCCGACGGATTGCAGTTGCGCAAGCATCTCCTCGACAGACAACGATGCTCGCCAGCCGGGAATCGACTCGAGCTTGTCCAATGTCCCGCCGGTATGGCCGAGCCCGCGGCCAGACAATTGCGGGACCGCAGCACCACAGGCGGCAACCGTCGGCGCGAGCGGGAGGGTGATCTTGTCGCCGACACCACCGGTCGAATGCTTGTCAGTGGTCGGACGCCCGACAGCGGTCCAGTCCATCCGCGACCCACTCGCGACCATGGCCGCAGTCCACCGGGCGATCTCCCGCCGGGACATGCCGCGCAGCAGCACCGCCATCGCCAAGGCAGCCATCTGCTCCTCGGCAACGGCGCCTCGGGTATACGCGTCGATGATCCAGTCGATCTGGTCATCAGTCAGCGCTGCGCCGTCGCGTTTTGTGCGGATCACGTCGACGGCATCGAACCCCTCGGCCAGGCTCATGGGGAGAGGTCGGTCGCGTCGAAGGCGCTGGGCAGCAGATCCGCCATCCGGACCGCGCCGGCTGAAGTGTCGACGAGCAGGTCCGGGCCGCCGTTTTCCCACAGCAGCTGGCGGCACCGTCCGCAGGGCATCAATCGCCGCCCGTCACCGCCGACACAGGTGACGGCAACCAGCCGCCCCCCACCGCCGGCATGCAGCGACGACACCAGCCCGCACTCGGCGCACAGCCCCACGCCGTACGAGGCGTTCTCGACGTTGCACCCGACGACCACTCGGCCGTCATCGACCAACCCGGCTGCACCGACGGGGAAGCTGGAGTACGGCGCGTAGGCCGAGGCCATGACCTTGGTGGCGGAGCTGTGCAGCGCCTCCCAGTCGACGGCCGTCATCCGGCCGACCCGCGTCTGTATATCTGGCCGTCAGCGGCGGGCATTCGCAGCCGCTGCGACGCGAAGGCCAGCACCAGGAGGGTCGTCACGTACGGCGCCATCCGGGTGAAGTCACCGGGCACGGCGTCGATCGAGTAGTAGAGCGCTGCCGCTCCGAGAGCGATGACCGCCGAGACGCCGGCACTCACACGGCGCAGGCGCCGCCACTGCCAGATCGCGACAATCACCAGCAGCCCGGCGATGAGCAGTAGCAGGGCGTGCACCGACTCGCCACCACGGCGCAGACCGAGCGTCTCCGTATAGCCGAAGAGGCCCGAGCCGGCCAGCAGCCCGCCGGGTCGCCAGTTCCCGAAGATCATCGCGGCCAGGCCGATGTAGCCGCGGCCGCCTGTCTGGCCGTCGCGGTAGTTACTCGACGCCACCAAGGCAAGGAACCCGCCACCTAGTCCGGCGAGACCTCCGGACACGAGCACGGCGATGAACTTGTAGCGGTAGACGTTGACACCAAGCGTCTCCGCAGCGGCCGGGCTCTCACCACACGAGCGCAGCCGCAGGCCGAACGCGGTCCGCCAGAGAACGAAGTACGTGAGGACGAACAGCAGCAGTGCGAGCAGCACAAGCAGCGACAGGTCCGTCACCAGTGCCCGCAGGCCCGCTGCCAACTCGGACACGAAAAAAATGCCGCTGCCCTCCACGTCGCCCAAGGCGTCTGAGAGCGGCCCGATCGTGATGGAACTGACGTCGCGAAGCGTGGGTGACTGAGTCTGGCCGCCGCCGGGGAGTCCGGCGAACGTCAGCGCCGCGAGATACTGCGTCGCTCCGAGCGCGATGATATTGATCGCGACCCCGGAGATGATGTGGTCGACGCCGAAGACCACCGTCGCGACGGCGTGGATCAGGCCACCGATCGCACCCAAGGCGATCGCGCCTAGCACTCCCACCCAAGGACCGTAGTGGTAGCCGAAGAAGCCAGCCCCGAAGGTGCCGAGGATCATCATGCCCTCGAGGCCGATGTTGACGACGCCGGACCGCTCCGACCACAACCCGCCCAGGCCGGCGAGGGCGATCGGTACCGTGGCGATGATCGTCGCCCGGATGGTGCCGGACGAGGCCAGGTCGTCGGCCCCGGTCACGAGCTGCAGCACAGAGAGCAGGAACAGCGCGGCCGCAAGGCCGATCAGAATCCACCAGGGTGAGATCCGGCCCTTCGGCCGGACGGCGGCCAACCGCTCTTTGGCGGAGTCGAGGGTGCTCATGCCGACACCTCCGCCTTCTCGCCCGCCGGGCGCTCCAGGGCCTGCGCGACCCGGCGTTGCTCTATCCGCACGCCGTATCGGCGCACGACCTCATAGGCGATGACGACGGTCAGCACGATGATGCCCTGGGTGATCTTGACGATGTCGGGTGCGACACCGACGAGGATCTGCAGCGGGTTGGACTGCTCGTCGAGGAAGGCGAACAGCAGCGCACCAAGAGCGATGCCGATCGGGTGGTTGCGCCCCAGCAGCGCGATCGCGATACCGGCAAAACCCAGCCCGGATTGGAACGTCGAGCCGTAGGAATAGGCTGCGCCGAACAGGATCGGCAACCCGACCAGTCCCGCGATCCCACCCGAGATCAGCATCGCGTAGACGATCATCCGCTTCGTGTTGATGCCGCTGGCGATCGCGGCCGTCTCCGACCGACCGGTCGCTCGGAGGTCGAAGCCGAACCTCGTGCGGTTGAGCATGACCCAGTAGCCGATGCCCAGCAGGATCGCGATGAACACGAAGCCGTAGACAGTGGTGCCCGCCTGGTCCGACAGTGAGAAGCCGGGGATCCGGCTGCCCTCTGGGACCTCCTTGGTGGCGATGACGTTGCTGCCCGGCTCCTGCACAGCCGCCTTGCGCAGCAGGTAGGCCACCAGGTAGGTCGAGATCGCATTCAGCATGATCGTCGAGATGACCTCGCTGACACCTCGGCTGGCACGCAGCACGCCGGCAATTCCCGCCCACGCCGCGCCCACCAGGATCGCCGCGACGAAGGCCAACAGAGTGTTCAGGTAGCCGGGCAGCCACGCTTCACCCGCCACGAATGCCGCGGCGAATGCGGCGATGCGATACTGCCCGTCGACACCGATGTTGAACAGGTTCATCCGGAAGCCGACCGCGACTGCGAGTCCGGAGATGTAGAGCACGGTGGCGTTGTTGACGATGTTGGCGATGTTGCGCGGTGCGGGTACCGAAAGGATTGTCGACCACACCTCACCGACTGGGTCGCCCGCGATCAGCAGCACCAGGCTGGTGATGAGGAACGCCGATGCTAGCGCCAGCACCGGAGCGGCGATGCCGAGCGCGATGCGGGTCAAGCGCGGTGTCATGCCGGCTCACCTGCTCCGGTCATGGCCGAGCCCAGCTGCTGCGGCGTCACCTCGCCCGGGTCGAACTCACCCACGAGTTTGCCCCGCAGGATCACCTCGATCCGGTCGGACAGGCCGATCAGCTCGTCGAGGTCGGCCGAGATCAACAACACTGCCAGGCCCTCACGGCGTGCTCGTTTGATCTGGTCCCAGATCGCTGCCTGCGCGCCGACGTCGACCCCCCGGGTCGGATGCGCAGCGATCAGCAGGATCGGTTCGCCGCTCATCTCGCGCCCGACGATCAGCTTCTGCTGGTTGCCACCGGACAATGCGCGGGCGAGCACGTCGGGGCCGGGCGTGCGCACGTCGTACTCCTTGATGATCCGCACGGTGTCGGCGCGCGCAGCTCCCTTGTCGATGAAGATGCCGTTGACGTTGGGCTCTCGGGTCTGGTGTCCGAGCACCCGGTTCTCCCACAGCGGCGCATCAAGCAGCAGACCGTGCCGCTGCCGGTCCTCGGGGATGTAGCCGATGCCCGCCTCACGGCGCTCCCGCGTCGAAACCGCCGACAGGTCGCGATCGACCAGGGTGACCTTGCCGGTGGATGCAGGGCGCATTCCCATGATGGCTTCGACGAGCTCAGCCTGGCCATTGCCCTCGACGCCGGCAATGCCCAGCACCTCACCGCGGTGGATCACGAAAGAGATGTCGTCCAGCTGCGGGCGGGCCGCGCCGTCTGACGGCAGGGTGAGGTTCTCAACGGTGATCAGTACCTCGTCGGTGACAGTGGAGGTCTCCGTGCTGGGCGACGGCAGTTCCGAGCCGACCATCAGCTCGGCAAGCTGTCGGGCGGTCACCGAGCCGGGATCAACGGTTGCCACAGTCGTGCCCCGCCGAATCACGGTGACCACATCGGCGACCGACAGCACCTCGTCCAGCTTGTGCGAGATGAAGATGACCGTGAGGCCCTCGGACTTCAGCTCGCGCAGGTTGTCGAACAGCTCGTCGACCTCCTGCGGCACGAGGACAGCGGTCGGCTCGTCGAGGATCACGATCTTGGCGCCCCTGTAGAGCACCTTGAGGATCTCGACTCGCTGGCGCGCACCGACACCGAGCTTCTCGACCAGGACATCGGGCTCGATGTTGAGGCCGTAGGCGTCGGAGATCTTCAGGATCTCGGCGCGCGCATCGTTACTGATGCCGTGCAGCCTCTCCGCGCCGAGCGTGACGTTCTCGATAACGGTGAGGTTGTCGGCGAGCATGAAGTGCTGAAAGACCATCCCGACTCCGGCCTGGATGGCATCTGCGGGCGAACCCAGCACGACCTGGGTGCCGTTGATCTCGATCGTGCCGGAGTCGGGCTTCTGCACGCCGTACAAGATCTTCATCAGCGTCGACTTGCCGGCGCCGTTCTCCCCCACGATCGCGTGAATCGTGCCGCCCGCGACATCGATGTTGACGTCGTCGTTGGCGATGACGCCGGGGAACCGCTTTCCGATGCCGTGCAGCCGGACCGCCATCCGGTCGGCGCTGGTGGCGTGCTGCACCGGAGTCGACACGACGTGACCCTACCGCGTTCACCACGGGCGCCACATGACGAAGATCAGGACGTCGGGACGGTAATCTCCCCGTCGATGATCTGCTGCTTGTACTCCTCGAGGTCCGCGGTGATGTCGTCGATGAACCCACCAGTGGTGGAGTAGCCGACACCGTCGACCGACAGGTCGTAGCGGGACGCACCAGCCGGGAAGTTGCCGTCGTTGACCTCGGTGAGGTAGTCGAAGACGGCAACATTCACGTTCTTCAGCATCGACGTCATGATCACGTCTCGCACCGACTCGTCGACAAGGTTGTACTGGTCCGAGTCGACACCAATGGCCTTCATACCCGCTGCGGACGCCGCCTCGAACAGGCCGCCGCCAGAGCCACCTGCCGCGTGGTAGACGATGTCGGCGCCGGCGTCGAACATGCCCTCCGCTGCCGTCTTGCCCTTCGCCGGGTCGTTGAAGCCCGAGAAGTCCGGTGCCTGTGTCAAGTAGACCACGTCGACCGTGATGTCAGGGTTGACCGCCTGTGCGCCGGCGAGGAAGCCGGCCTCGAACTTCTTGATCAGCGGAGTCTCGACGCCACCGATGAAGCCGAGGTGGTCCGTCTCGGTCTTCAGCGCCGCCGCGGCGCCGACCAGGAACGAACCCTGCTCCTCTGCGAACACCAGGTTGGCAATGTTGTCAGCCGCAGCCGCCTCGTCGTCGATGATCGCGAAGTGCAGGTCGGGGTACTCGGCCGCGACCTTGGCCACCGACCCCGAGTAGGCGAAGCCCACCGCGATGATCGGGTCGAAACCGGCGTCAGCGAAGGTGCGCAGGCGCTCCTCTCGTGCGGACTCCGGCTCGCCGTCAGCGGCCTCCGATTCCTGGCTCTCCATGCCGAATTCTTCGACAGCCTGATCCATGCCCGCGGCCGCCGAGTCGTTGAACGACTGGTCTCCGCGGCCACCGACGTCGTAGGCCATGCCCACCCTGATGTCGGACTGTGCAGTGGCTTCGCCGGTGGCTTCGGCGCCGCCGTCGCCATCTCCGTCGCCGTTGCCACCGCAGGCGGACAGTGCGAGGATTGCCGCTGAGAACAATGCTGCCATCTTGGTCATTCGACGCAAGATAGACCTCCTTGGTCATAAAGCGCCGATTCGGACGCCATGTCGCGCGACAGCCTAGCCGTCGAAATCCCGGTGAAACCACGGAACGCCAGCACGATGCGCGGTTGTTATCGATCCTTGACTGTGGTGAGCGATCATCATCGCACGCCGACGACGACGCGCTCAGGTAGGAGTCGTGAATGGGCGATTCGGCGTCGTGGGGGTCTTGAGTAGGTTGGTGATGTATTGGTGGAATCGGGCAGCGTCGGCGCGCTCGATGACACGGGCATTGGGGCTCAGGCCGTGGACGCCCCAGGACATGGCGGCATAACCGCGAGTCAGGTTCGATTCAGCTTCGATGTCGACGTGGTAGTCCGAAGCCTGCATTACCAGCTCGGCGTGCAGCAGCATTGCGACCGACAGGGAATCAGGGTGGGTCGTGCCTGGGATGCCGACGGCTTCGTCGAAGGCGAGGGTTGGACCGCAGACCTGAAGAAAGAATTGCGAAAGGGGCGTGCCGATCCGCTCGATCCCGGCCAGCTGCTCGCGGCTGAAGACGGCGTCGCTGAGTGTCAGCGGTGCCCAGGGGACGACGGTGATGTCGAAGCCGGCCTCGAAAACGACCCTGGCGGCGTGCGGGTCGACGTAGAAGTTGAACTCGGCGGCGGCGGTGATGTTGCCGCGGCCGTTGTTGGAGCCGCCCATGATGACAAGCTGATTGACGTTCCGGGCAAACGACGGGTCCTTGACCGCTGCCACCGCGATATTGGTCAGCGGGCCGATAGCCACCACCGAAATCTCGCCGGGGGCCTCGGCGGTAAGGCGAATCAGCGCGTCGACGGCGTGTTCCGCCTCGGTGGAGGTGCCCGCGAAGTCCATGTTGAGCCCGCCTGAGCCGTCTCCGTGGACGTACTCAGCCGACACCCATGGCACAACGAGGGGGCGACGGCAGCCAAGGTGGATCGGCACCCCGCCGAGTCGGCCCACCGCGTTCAGGGTGAGGTGCGCGTTGCGCACCTGCTGCTCGAAGCCGACATTCCCCGACACCATGGTGATCGCGCGAAGGTCGGCGTCGGGGTCGAGCAGGCTGGCGATGATCGCGATGCAGTCGTCCTGGGCGGTGTCCGTGTCCAAGATGTAGGGGATAGGCACGGTGCGCTCCTCAGCAGTTGCCCGTGGCGGGTTCAGTAGCTCTTGGTGTGCTCGTCGGTTGTTCCCGTGACGACCGCGATGCCCGCGCTGGTGCCGACCTTGGCCGCACCTGCAGCGAGCAGCGCCACGATGTGCTCATGGCTCGTGATCCCGCCGGATGCTTTGACGAGCACCCTCTCCGGCGCACGTTCGACGAGGTAGCGGATGCTCTTCGGGCTCGCGATCTCAACGGCGCCACTGCTGGCGTTCTTGAGGTAGGCAGCGCCCGCCGCACAGGAGATTTCGACCGCGGCGGCTTTCTCGCCCTCGTTGAGCAGCGGCAGCTCGAGCATCACCTTGATCGGAACACCCGCGGCCCGCACGACGCCAGCGATGTCCTCGCGGAACCCGTCGTAGTCGCGGCTCTTGAGCCACCCGATCTGCACACCCATGTCAATCTCGCGCGCCCCCAGTCGGACGAGCTCGGCGGCCTCGGCCGCCTTGCCGGCGCTGGTCATGACGCCGACCGTCGGGAAGTCCAGCGCCGAGGCAACGGTGATGCCCGTGCCCGCGAGCACCTCGGCGGTCAGCGCCACCCAGGAGCCGGCGACCATGGCGGCGTCGAAGCCGTAAGCCACGCACCGCTGGGCGTGCGCGACAGCCTGGTCGCGGGTGGTCCCGACTCCGATGAGGGTGTGCTGGATGTATGGCGCCAGATCGCTGGCCGCGAGAGTGGTGAAGTCGGTCACGAGTGTCCGTTTCGTCGGGCTGTATGCCGGTCGCTGTGGAGCGCTCAGCTCGTCCGCAGTCCGGGGTCGAGCTCGGCGCGCCCGAGATCTTCCCGGCGGGGGAGCGCGGGGATGACCTCGGGGCGGGCGACAACGTGGGCGCCGACCTGCGATGCGAAACGCGCCGCTTCGTCGACGGAGCGCCCACCGGCCAGCTCGACGGCAACGGCGGCGGTAAAGGCGTCGCCTGCACCGGTGGTATCGACCACGGCGTCGGACTGGATGGGCGGGATGACGGTGAGACTCCTGTGGTCGCAGATCAGGGCACCCTCGGCGCCCCGGGTGAGAATGACGGTGGCGCCGCTGCGTTCGTGCAGCCGCGTGGCCAAGGTGTCGGTGCCCTCCGGACCATCGGGGTCGAGTCCGAGCAGGATCGCGGCCTCGGTGCGGTTGGGCGTGAGCAGATCGACGTCCTTCCAGCACTCGTCTGGAATTCGTTGCGCTGGAGCGGGATTGAGCAGGGTGAGCGTCCCTGCCTCGTGGGCCAAGCGAAGGGTAGCGATGGCCGTCTCGAGAGGGATCTCGAGCGAGACGATGACGATGTCGGCCTCGGCCAACTGCGGCGAGAACGCCTCGACATGCTTCGGTCGGAGGTGTTCGAGGGCGCCGGTCGCTATGACGATGCGGTTTTCGCCACTGGGTTCGACGAGGATCAAGCCGACCATGGTCGACGCGGGTGCTGTCAGAGTGGCCGAGGCATCAACGCCCTCTGTCGTCCAGAGCTCGCGAGCGCCGTGGCCCATGGCATCGTCGCCGACAGCGGTCAGGAACACGACGTCGGCGCCGAGCCGCCGGGCGGCTACCGCCTGGTTCGAGCCCTTGCCGCCATGGCCCGACACGAACTCGCCGCCGAGCAGGGTCTCGCCGGCAACGGGGAGCCTCGGAAGTCGCATGGTCATGCCAATCCCGTAACTACCAACTACCGCGATCCGCATCGGCGGCCCCCTCGAGTATGGGCAACAATCGGCACGAGTTGTGGTGCATCAGAACGCGGCGGGTGGCTCGTAGACGCCCCAGACCTCGCGTAACGCGTCGCATACTTCACCGACCGTCGCACGGGCAGCGAGCGCATGCTTCATCGGGTACAGCACGTTGTCGCGCCCAGACGCGGCATCGCGTAACGCGTCGAGAGTCCGCTTCACGTCGTCATGTGACCGCGCTGCCCGAAGCGACTCCAGCCTCCGGACCTGGTTCTCCTCGATCGCCGGGTCGACCCGCAGCGGCTCGTACGGCTCGTCCTCCTCGGTCGTGAACCGATTCACGCCGACGACGACACGCTCACCCGAATCGATCTCACGGGCAATCGCGTACGCAGACCGCTCGATCTCGCCCTTCTGGAATCCACGCTCGATGGCGTGGACGGCACCGCCGAGTTCCTCGACCTGCGCCATCAGGTCCAGCGCGGCCTCCTCGAGGTCGTCGGTCAGTGACTCGACGGCGTATGACCCGGCGAACGGATCGACCGTCCGAGTCACATCCGTCTCGTGCGCGAGGACCTGCTGGGTCCGCAGTGCCAGGCGGGCGGCCTTCTCCGTGGGCAGCGCGATCGCCTCGTCGTATGAGTTCGTGTGCAACGACTGGGTACCACCGAGCACTGCAGCCAGACTTTGCACCGCCACCCGAACCAGGTTGACCTCCGGCTGCTGCGCGGTGAGCTGAACGCCTGCGGTCTGGGTATGGAGGCGGAGCATCTGCGAGCGGGGATCCCGCGCACCGAACTCGTCGCGCATGATGCGCGACCACATCCGGCGCGCAGCACGGAACTTGGCTACCTCCTCGAGCAGCGTCGTCCGGGAGACGAAAAAGAACGACAACCGGGGGGCGAACTCGTCGACGCCGAGGCCTGCGGCCACCGCGGCCCGGATGTACTCGCGGCCGTTGGCGAGGGTGAAGGCGACTTCCTGCACGGGCGTCGCGCCGGCCTCGGCCATGTGGTAACCGGAGATCGAGATCGTGTTCCAGCGCGGCAGTTCCTTGCGGCAGTAGGCGAAGATGTCGCTGGTCAGCCGGAGCGACTCCATCGGGGGATAGATGTACGTGCCCCGGGCGATGTACTCCTTGAGCACGTCGTTCTGGGTCGTGCCGGTCAGGCGGGTCCCGTCGACACCCTGTTCATCCGCGACGAGCTGATAGAGCAGAAGCAGGATCGCGGCAGGGGCGTTGATCGTCATGGACGTCGACACTCGGTCGAGCGGGATCCCGTGGAAGAGCAGGCGCATGTCTTCCAACGAGTCGATGGCCACGCCGACCTTGCCGACCTCACCATGCGCCGCTGGGGCGTCGGAGTCGAAGCCCATCTGGGTCGGCAGGTCGAACGCTACCGACAGTCCGCCGGTGCCGGCGGCTACGAGTTGGTGATAACGCTGGTTGGACTCAGCGGCCGTGCCGAAACCCGCGTACTGCCGCATCGTCCACGGGCGGCCGGTGTACATCGTCGAATAGACACCACGGGTGAAGGGAAATTCACCCGACGGGCCCAGACGCTCGTCCGGATCCCAGTCCGTGAGCGCCTCCGGGCCGTAAACCGGCTCGAACGGCAGACCGGACTCGGTGTGGTCGCTCGGGTCGGTCATGCACACACGGTAGTGAGCGTTGGCGCTAGGCGACTGCGTGGACGGTCGTCTGGCCGTCAGCGCGGACGACGAGGAACCGCTCACCGGCGGTGACCCGCCCTTTGGTGCGCAGGATGTGCCGGCCGGAATCCAACGGCCCGCTGTGCACCCGCTCCTCGTGCGCCCGGTACAGGGGGTCGAGGCGATGCAGGTCGACGGTGACGTCGGCGGCCCTTCTCAGCGTCAGCATGACTCTCCGGTCACCGGGCTCGATACCTGCCGCGGAGACGATTCGTGACTCCCGTCTCGGCGTACTGAGCGCTTCTTGAATCTGGGCCACGAGCAGTGGCGTGATCGGTGCCAGCCCTTCGACCACTCGCAACGACGGATTACGTGCCCGAAGTGCGTTGACGATGCTCTCACGGCGAGCGCCGGTGACCGCCCGGCCGAGCGCCACCACGTCGACCAGACTGGCATCGACGTGGTTGGACACCCGGTCGACGTCGGTTTCCTGGCTGACCTGCAGGCCCTCCCGCCGCAGGGCATCGGCGAGCCGATTGAGGACCCGGGCCCGCTTTCCGACGAGCAGGACCCGACCGGTCGTCGCCACGACACTCCTCCTCGGACCCGGCACCGTCGGCGGGCTCGTACTCGATCTTGATCCGGTGGTCCCGGCCGCCGTAACCGGCGTCTCGGATCGTGAGACAAACACTCGAGTACGGGACCGAGCGCGGTCGCGTCGAGCGCGGACGTGCGGAGCCAGGATGACTACGATGATCGCAGGCTGGCGCATTCGTGCCCGGCCGCTCGGGCACTGCGCCGCCCCAACCGGCGGCCGGTCCCCGGGCCCCGACGCCGAGCGGAGGCGGACGGCATGCCCAATGCACCGGCGGGCACCATCTACCGCGGCCGGGAAGGCATGTGGTCGTGGGTCGCCCACCGGATCACCGGCGTCGGGATTTTCTTCTTCCTGTTCGCGCACGTCCTGGACACGGCGTTGGTCCGGGTCTCACCCGAGGTCTACAACGCTGTGATCGCGACCTACAAGAACCCCATCGTCGGCCTCATGGAGATCGGTCTGGTCGGTGCCGTGGTGTTCCACGCCCTCAACGGGTTGCGCATCGTGTTGGTCGACTTCTGGTTCCAGGGCCCGCGCTGGCAGCAACGGATGCTGTATGGCGTCGTCGGTTTCTGGGTCTTGTTGATGGTCCCGTTCACCATCCGCCACCTCATGCACGTCTTCGGGGAGTGAGCGGCCGATGACGACGATCTCCAGCCCGCGCAGTCCCTACCACCGCCCTGGTGCTCTGAACACCGAGCTCTACGCCTGGTTGTTCATGCGGGTGTCCGGAGTATTCCTGGTCGTATTGGTGTTCGGGCACCTGTTCGTCAACCTGGTCGCCGGCGAGGGCATCTCGGCGATCGACTTCGCGTTCGTCTCGGGCAAGTGGGCAAACCCGTTCTGGCAGGTCTGGGACCTGCTGATGTTGTGGCTCGCGATGGTCCACGGAACCAACGGCCTGCGCACGGTCATCAACGACTACGCCGAGCGCGACCAGACCAGGTTCTGGCTCAAGATGTTGCTCTACGTCGCGTCGGTCACCACGATCTTGATGGGCACGCTGGTCATCTTCACATTCGACCCGTGCCCGGCCGGTGAAGCTGCCGAGTTACTGCCGTCGTTCTGCCGGGCATAGAGAGGCGCGGTCATGCAGACGCATCAGTACGACGTGGTCATCGTCGGCGCCGGCGGGGCTGGAATGCGCGCTGCGTTGGAGTCCGGGAAGCGGGCCCGAACTGCCGTGCTCACCAAGCTGTATCCCACCCGATCCCACACCGGCGCGGCCCAGGGCGGGATGTGCGCCGCGCTCGCAAACGTCGAGGACGACAACTGGGAGTGGCACACGTTCGACACGGTGAAGGGCGGCGATTACCTGGTCGACCAGGACGCCGCGGAGGTCATGTGTCGAGAGGCCATCGACGCCGTCCTCGACCTGGAGAAGATGGGCCTTCCGTTCAACCGGACACCCGAAGGGCGCATCGATCAGCGCCGGTTCGGTGGGCACACCCGCAACCACGGGGAAGCGGCCGTGCGCCGGTCATGCTTCGCCGCCGACCGCACCGGCCACATGATCCTGCAGACGCTCTACCAGCAGTGCATCAAGCACGGCATCGAGTTCTTCAACGAGTTCTACGTTCTCGACGTGGTGTTGGTCGCGGGGCGGTCAGCCGGAGTCGTCGCGTACGAGCTGGCGACCGGCGAGGTGCACGTGTTCGGCGCCAAGGCCGTGATCTTCGCCACTGGAGGGTTCGGGAAGGTCTTCCGGACGACGTCGAACGCACACACCCTGACCGGCGACGGCATGGGGATCATCTGGCGCCGAGGGTTGCCGCTGGAGGACATGGAGTTCTACCAGTTTCACCCGACCGGCCTGGCCGGGCTCGGCGTGTTGCTCTCCGAGGCAGCGCGGGGTGAAGGCGGCATCCTGCGCAACGTCGACGGTGAGCGGTTCATGGAACGGTACGCCCCGACGATCAAGGACCTCGCGCCGCGCGACATGGTGGCACGGGCCATGGCCAACGAGGTGCGCGAAGGGCGCGGATGCGGCCCCGACGGCACCTACGTGCACCTGGACCTGACCCACCTCGAGCCTGCGCACATCGATGCGAAGCTGCCGGACATCACCGAGTTCGCCCGTACCTACCTCGGCGTCGAGCCGTACACCGAGCCCGTGCCGGTCTACCCGACGGCCCACTACGCGATGGGCGGCATCCCCACCACGGTGACGGCTGAGGTGCTGAGCGACAACACCACCGTCATTCCCGGTCTCTATGCCGCTGGAGAAGTGGCGTGCGTCTCTGTCCACGGCGCGAACCGACTGGGCACCAACTCCTTGCTGGACATCAACGTCTTCGGGCGCCGGGCCGGCGTCGCAGCGGCGGAGTACGCAGCGAAGGTCCGCCACGTCGACCTGCCACCGTCACCCGAAACCACCGTGGTGGCGATGCTCTCGGCGCTGCGCGACGGAGAGGGCAGCGAGCGCGTCGCCCACGTCCGCGCCGAAATGCAGGCGACCATGGATACGAACGCGCAGGTCTATCGCACCGAGGCATCGCTGAAGCAGGCACTGTCAGACCTCACCGGTCTCAAGGCTCGCTATGCCCGGGTCACCGTGCAGGACAAGGGCCGCCGGTACAACACCGACCTGCTCGAGGCGGTCGAACTCGGCTTCCTGCTCGACCTGGCCGAGGTGCTCGTGGTGTCGGCGTTGGCCCGGGCCGAGAGCCGTGGCGGGCATTTCCGCGAGGATTACCCGACCCGCGACGACGTCAACTTCATGCGGCACACCATGGCCTATCGCACCGTGAGTTCCGCGGGTGAGCCGGAGATCCAACTGGACTACAAGCCGGTGACGATGACCCGCTACAAGCCGATGGAGCGGAAGTACTGATGTCCACAGATCCGGCCTTCGACGCCTACCTGCCGGCCTCCCGCCAACCCGTGCCCGGCTCACAGGAGTTCAAGTGGGTCTCCAAGAGCGTCGACGTCACGCTTCGGATTCGTCGGTTCGACCCGGAGCGCGACACCGAGCCGCACTGGGAGAACTACACCGTCAACATGGAGCCCACCGACCGGCTCCTGGACGCACTGCACAAGGTCAAGTGGGAAATCGACGGTTCGCTGACCTTCCGGCGCTCGTGCGCGCACGGCATTTGCGGCTCCGACGCGATGCGGATCAACGGACGTAACCGGCTCGCCTGCAAGACCCTGGTCAGAGACGTGAACCCGGAGTCGGAGATCACCATCGAGCCGATCAAGGGCCTGTCGGTACTCAAGGATCTGATTGTCGACATGGAGCCATTTTTCGAGGCTTATCGCTCCGTGATGCCGTACCTCGTCACGACCGGCAACGAGCCGACCCGCGAGCGCCTGCAGTCACCAGAGGACCGGGAGCGATACGACGACACGACGAAGTGCATTCTCTGTGCGGCATGCACCACGTCCTGCCCCGTGTACTGGAACGACGGCCAGTACTTCGGACCGCAGGCGATCGTCGGCGCGCACCGGTTCATCTTCGACAGTCGCGACGAGGGTGCCGACGAGCGGCTGGAGATCCTCAACGATCGCGAGGGGGTCTGGCGCTGTCGGACCACCTTCAACTGCACCGAGGCCTGCCCGCGCGGGATCGAGGTCACCAAGGCGATCCAGGAGGTCAAGCGCGCCCTGATCTTCCGCCGGGTCTAGGACGGCGGGCTCGGCGTGACGCTCACGCCGAGCAACCACCACGGCCGCGCGTTACGCTAGACGCTTGTCTCATCCCTCAATGACACATCAGCCGAGGAGAGACGGCAGCATGACCTCGCAGGTCATCGTTGGCCTCGACAATGGTGGCACTGCTAACAACGCCACGATCCTCGACGCCTCGGGACGATTTCTCGTCGATCGGCTCATCGAGACGCCTAGTCGCGTCCAAGAAGGGCCAGCCGCCGCCGTCAACGCCCTCGTCCAAGCGCTGGACCATGTCCTCGAGCTCACTGGCACGGCAAGGGCATCGGTACGCGCTGTGGGGCTGGACACCCCCGGCCCCGCCAACGCGGAAGGCGTCATCTCGTCCAAGGGGTCCACCAACTTCTCTCACCCGGCTTGGCGCGGGTTCGACGTTCGCACGGCGCTGGAAGGCCGTCTGCAACTACCCGTCGTCTACAACAACGACGCCAACGCTGCTGCGTTGTATGCCCACCATGTGCGCTACGGGCCTGATGCAGGCCAGCACTCCTCGATCTCGGCGATCGTGGGCACCGGTCTCGGCGGTGGAGTGATCGTGGCTGGTCAAGTCGTGCGAGGTGCCATTGGAATGGCCGGTGAACTGGGCCACGTTCCCATCCCGATGGAAGGGCTGCTGGCAGAGGGCCAGCCGCTCCCCCGCTGCAATTGCGGGTTCGTCGGTGATGCCGAGAGCGTCGCTTCCCTGACCGGGATCATGAACAACTTGTTGCCATACTGGCTGACCCGATTCGAAGGCCACGAACTCAGCAACGTCAAGCCACTGGCGGAGGCAGCAAAGCTCGTCCGCAATTACGGCGAGCGAGGTGATCCGTTGGCACTGAGGATCTTCGAACAGCAGGCCATGGCGCTGGGACGGCTTTTCACCATCGCGGCCAACTTCACCGATCCGAGCACCTACTTCCTGGGTGGCGGTGTCGTGGAGACGACCCCGCGCTTTCGTGAGTGGTTCTTGACTAAAGTGCGTGAGCACACGGCGCTCCGCGAAGAACAGGTGCAAGTGGCGACCTTCGCTCTGGTGCCTGATCTGGACATGGCGGGCGCACGAGGGGCTGCAGTCGCCGCTCTCGAATCGCTCACGGGCTCTCGGGCCGTGCTGGGACGGCGTCCACAGGAACAACCCGCGACCTGATGCTCCTTGTCGTACGGCGTTCGGTTGACGAGGGCATTCACTTGGATCAGCGAAGTTTCGCTGGACGCTAGAGCTTGACCACAGGGGCGTAGCGCAGGAGCAGCGTCTTCAAGCCGGATGCGCCGAAGTCGACGGTGGCTTGGGCGTGCTCGCCGGATCCAAACGTGGCAACCACAGTCCCCAGCCCGAACGCGTCGTGGGTGACCCGGTCCCCGGCAGAGAGAACGGGGATCGGCCGCTCGGGCGGTCGGGCCGTCGGCGTCGTGCGCTGAGACGAGAGCGGGCGGTCCGGTCGGGACGCCCACCGGGTCTGCTCAGCCTCGGTCCGCTGCCAGTCGACGAGCTCGACGGGGATCTCGTCGAGGAACCGCGACGGCGGATTGTGGCTGGGTGCGCCCCAGGCGCTCCGCACAATCGCCCGCGACAGGTACAGGCGTTCACGCGCGCGGGTGATCCCGACGTAGGCGAGCCGCCGCTCCTCCTCCAGCTCGCGGGGCTCCGAGAGCGACCGCATATGCGGGAAGACGCCGTCCTCGAGCCCGGTCAGGAACACCACCGGGAACTCCAGGCCCTTGGCCGTGTGCAGGGTCATCAGCGTGACCACACCGCCGTGGTCCTCGCCCTCCGGGATCTCGTCGGCGTCGGCAACCAGGCTCACCCGCTCGAGGAACCCGTTCAGTGTCGGGCCCTCCTCGAGTACTGCCGAAGCCTCGAACTCACCGGCGACCGCCACCAGCTCGCGCAGGTTGTCCGCGCGGGTCTCGTCCTGGGGATCGTCGGACGCTGCCAGCTCAGCCAGGTAGCCAGTGCGGTCGAGCACCGCCTCCAGGATCGCCGTCGGCGATTCGCCGTCGGCCACCAGTGCCCGCAGCTCGTCGATCAGCGCCACGAACGACTCGATCGCATGCACCGACTCTGGTAGCGATTCCAGGCGCATCTGCGGCCCGGCGCAGCGCCTGCCAGAACGTGATCCCGTCGCGCTGCGCGAGCGCCTCGACGAGCGCCTCGGAGCGGTCGCCGATGCTGCGGCGCGGCACGTTGAGGATGCGCCGCAGCGACACCGAGTCGTCGGGGTTCGCCAGCGTCCGCAGGTAGGCGAGGGCGTCGCGGACCTCGCGGCGCTCGTAGAACCGGACGCGCGCCGACGACCCGGTAGGGCAGCCCGACCCGGATGAACACCTCCTCCAGCACCCGGGACTGGGCGTTGGTCCGGTAGAACACCGCCACGTCGCCGGGCTTGGCCACGGCTTCGTCGCCGAGCCGGTCGATCTCCTCCGCGACGAACTGGGCCTCCATGTGCTCGTCGTCGGCGACGTATCCGACGACCTTCGGGCCGTCGCCGCTGTCGGTCCACAACCGCTTCGGCTTGCGGTCGGGGTTGCGGGAGATGACGGCATTGGCCGCGGACAGGATGGTCTGTGTCGACCGGTAGTTCTGCTCGAGCAGGATCACCCGGGCGTCGGGGTAGTCGGCCTCGAACTGCAGGATGTTGCGGATCGTCGCGCCGCGGAAGGCGTAGATCGACTGGTCGGCGTCACCGACGACGCAGAGTTCGGCCGGAGCCACCTCCGGCGTCGCCGACTCGGGCCCGACCAGGTCGCCGTCGACGGTGCGCCGCTGGCGGGTGCCGACCAGTTCGCGGACCAGGACGTACTGAGCGTGGTTGGTGTCCTGGTACTCGTCGACGAGGACGTGCCGGAAGCGGCGCCGGTAGTGCTCGGCGACCTCGGGAAACGCCTGCAGCAGATGCACCGCGGTCATGATCAGGTCGTCGAAGTCGAAGGCGTTGGCCTCGGCCAGCCGGCGCTGGTAGATGCCGTATGCCTCGGCGACGAGCTTCTCGTGCTGCGTGGCGGCCCGCGCAGCTGCCGTCTCGTGGTCGATGAGCTCGTTCTTCATCGCGCTGATCTTGTTGCTGAACTGTCGCGGCGGATAACGCTTCGGGTCGAGGTCGAGATCGCGACAGACCAGCCGCATGAGCCGCTCGGAGTCGGTCTGGTCGTAGATCGTGAACGACGACGTGAACCCGAACCGCTTGGCCTCCCGGCGCAGGATCCGGACACAGGCCGAGTGGAACGTCGACACCCACATCGCGTTCGCCCGCCGGCCGACGAGCGCTGCCACCCGCTGCTTCATCTCGCCGGCGGCCTTGTTGGTGAACGTGATGGCCAGCACCGAGCCCGGGTGGACGTCGCGAGCCGCGAGCAGATAGGCGATCCGGCGGGTGAGGACCCGGGTCTTGCCCGAGCCGGCTCCGGCCACGATCAGCAGCGGCGACCCGACGTGGGTGACGGCCTCACGTTGCGGGCCGTTGAGCCCCTCGAGCACCGATTCGGGGTCGGTGCGACGACGCCCGCCGCCCCCTTCCGCGGGGTCGGGGACGGCCATCGGGAGGTCGTCGAAGAGGCGCGGTCATCTCGGGCATCGAGTCTAGGAGGCCGGGCAGACGGTCGCTTCGTCCGACGCTCGCCATCCCCACTGCACCCAGCGACGCGACGCAACGGCGCCTGGTGCGGCGAGTGCCAGCACCAGGCGCCGGTGCAGTTGCGGCGGGCTCAGCGCACCGAGACACCGCCCTTTCGGTCGAAGGAGGTACTCGGGGCCTTCTGGGCCCGGAGGCTGCCGTCGGGGAAGAAGCCGGTCTTGGTGCGCGCCAAGCGTCATCGTTGCGTGCGCAGCCGCGTCACCCATCTCGAACAGCGCCTGCGTGCTCAGGTTGTTGATGTCGTCGCACGCCTGGTGGTAGCAGGGGTCAAAGGCCTCACCGGCCGTACCGCCGTAGATTGCGGCTTGCTCGGGCGTCTTGATTCCCTCGGCGCCGGTGAAAAGACCTCCGGCCGGAATCCCGACTGCGATGAACGGGCCGTAGTCGGAGCGGCCGTCGAATGCCGTCGGCTCTGATGCCAAGCTCTGACTCGCGAAGTACGAGGTGAAGATGTCCTCGATCTCAGCCGACCCAGGCGGACCCGCCGTCGCCGTGTCCGACCCATCGCCGTCGTAGACGAACCGCACGTAGTTGGGCGAGCCGACCATGTCGAAGTTGAGGTTGGCGACGATGTTGCCCAGTTCGTCGTCGGGAAGAGTCGCGACGTAGTGCTCCGAGCCCAGCAGGTTAAACTCCTCGGCGCCCCAGAACGCGAAGCGCAGTTTCTGCCTGTTCTTGATGCCCAGCTCGGCCATTTCCTGGGCGATCTCGAGAATCGTCGAGGATCCGCTGCCGTTGTCGTTGATACCCGGGCCCTCGGTGACCGAATCGAGGTGCGCGCCGACTACGACGGTCTTGTTCGCGTTTCCGGTCGACGAGTCGGCGAGCACGTTGACCGTGGGCACGGTCCTCGGAAACTCGTCTGTGGCGACATACGCTAACGACGACGTCTCCCGCCGACATCGGCGGCGTAAATCGCCGCACCGTCCTCGAAGCTCAACCCCAGCACGGGAATCGTGAACGGGTCCGCCAGGGTCCGAGTGAGCAGCTCCTGACGCCCGGGCTGCCCCTCGTTGAAGATGATGACGGCCGATGTACCAGCGGCCTGGGCGTTCGCGGCCTTGTCCTCGAAGAAGCAGGTCCCGCGCTGGATGAGCGCGACGTTGCCAGGCACAAAGTCGACGAAGTCGGCTGCCTCGCAGCCGCTGTCCGACAGCCGGCTCAGGCGCCGGCGGGATGGTCGGCATCACGGCCGGGACTACAGCGCCGGTGACGGTGCCGATGCCGGAGTAGGTGAACGTGCCGGTCTCGTAGACCGTCGGCGTCGGCGAAACCTGCTGGAAAGCGTCGGCGCAGCGGTTTCCTCCCAGAACGGGAAGACGAACTCCTGCAAGGTGACGTCGTAGCCGGCTTCGTCCAGCACGTCGGCGACGTATGCGGCAGAAGCGTCGTAGCCGGGAGTTCCCGACGCGCGGGTCCCGCCGTTCTGGTTGGCGATCCGCTGGAAGACCCTCTCGTGGGAGAGGATCCCCCCGACGGTGACCGCGTTGCGTAGCTTCTTGGTGTTGATCTCGTCGACGGCGACCGCCGGCGCGGCCGCCAGCGAAATCGCCAAGGCTGTCGTCATTGTGACAGCCGAGACAAGTGTCTTACGCACAAGCACCTACCTCCTCGAGTGAGGCAGCGGAGGATCGCCCGCCGCTGTGCCCCGACAACGTAGCCCGAATGCGACGAAAGCAACAGACCAGCCATCGGGCAGGGCTGCCGAGGTCACCGCCAGAAGACGGCGACGACGACGTTGCCGACAGCCAGCAGGCCGATCAGGAAGTACAGCCCGTTGGGAATGTACTGGCGACGCCGGTTGGCCCAGCACAGCACCGTCGACCACGAGCGGTGACGACCAGCTTGACGCCGATCTTCGTCCGGTCGACCGGACGGTCCAGGGAGTCGATGCCTTCAGCCAGCCCGACGAGCAGCACGCCGGTGACCAGCTGGGTCAGCACTCCGTACAGCATGGCCGCGCTCACGTACCGCTCGCCGACGGCCCGCAGCTGGACCAGCCAGCCGCCGATCAGACTGGCCAGGCCGAGGAAGTGCAGGACGACCAGGACCTTGTACACGACGTCCATCGGGGCAGAGGTTATCCATTCCAGCGGCGAGTGGGGATGAGGGGGCTCAGACCAGGCGGCGGTCGGTTGCCCAGCGGGTCAGCTCGTAACGGTTGGAGAGCTGGAGCTTTCGGAGTACGGCCGACACGTGCGTCTCGACGGTCTTGACGGAGATGAACAGCTCCTTCGCGATCTCCTTGTACGCGTACCCGCGTGCGATCAGCCGGAGCACCTCGCGTTCACGAGCGGTGAGCCGATCGAGGTCGTCGTCGACACTAGGCGGTTCGGAACCCGCGAAGGCGTCGAGAACGAACCCAGCGAGCCGAGGCGAGAACACGGCGTCGCCGTCGGCTACTCGTTTGATCGCCGCCACGAGCTCGTCGCCGGTGATGGACTTCGTGACGTATCCGCGCGCGCCCGCACGGATCGTGCCGATGACGTCCTCCGCAGCGTCGGACACCGACAACGCCAGAAACTTGACGTCCGGCTCCTTGGGGTGGACCTGTCGCAGGACCTCCGCGCCGCCTCCCCCAGGCAAGTGGACGTCGAGCAGCACCACATCCGGCTTCTGCTCGAGCACGACCCGGACCGCCTCCTGCGCGTCGGCCGCCTCACCGACGACCGCAACCGAGGAGCCGAGCTCGGCGCGCACACCGGTTCGGAACATCGCGTGGTCGTCGACGAGTACAACCGTGATCGGGCGCTGTGGCTCGCGCTTCGGATCGCTCATTAGGGCCTCCTGGTCGACAGGCGCACTTCGGTGCCCTCGCCGACGGTTGAGCGGACCTCTGCCTCACCGCCATGTCGCTGCATCCGGTCGACGATCGAGCGTCGCACACCGAGCCGGTCGTCGGGAACGGAATCCAGGTCGAATCCGGACCCTCGATCCCGGACGAACACCTCGACCTCCGAACCGTCCACCTCGGCGAAGATGTCGACCTTGTCAGCACCAGAGTGCTTGGCGGCGTTGACGGCCGCCTCTCGAGCAGCGCTCAGCACTGCCCTGATGCGGTCGTCGATCTCGACGTCACCGACGGTGACAACGTCGACCGGAACACCGTGCGCGTCCTCCACCTCGGCGGCCGCCTTCTTCAGCGCGGCAGCGAAGGAGGTGGCGTCATTGGCCAAGTCTTCGTACAGCCAGCCGCGCAGGTCGCGTTCCTGACTGCGCGCGAGTCGGACGACCTCGCGGGGCTCATGAGCATGCTTCTGGATCAGCGCCAGGGTCTGCAGGACCGAGTCGTGCAGATGTGCGGCGACATCGGCACGCTCCTGAGAGACGATCCGCTCTTTGCGTTCGGATTCCAGGTCGCGCCACAACCGCCAGAGCCACGGGCCGAGGATCAACAACAGACCGCCGATAATTGCGATGACGCCTAACAGACTGTCCAGTGTCGTCTGCAGCTCGCCCTGCCCGACCAGGAACGCAACGACGCCGGCTGCAATCACGGCTACGCCCGCGACGAGGCGGAACACAGCCATGACCCCGCCCTTGCCAAGCAATGCGGCTAGCCATGGTGTTCGTGGAGAGGCCGCATCCGTCGGCTGACGCTCGCGCTCATCGGCGGTGCGCCAGATCAGGGCCACACCCAGCCCGCCGAGCAGTACCGGAACAAACACCGCCGGACTCACCCCAAGCGGGGTCCGCTGGACCAGCAGGATCAGGCCCGCGCCCAGCAGTATCAGAGCTGTGAGTTGGCCGAGGTCTCCTTTGCTCGGTCCGCGCAGCCGTCTGCGTCGCTTGCCCGATCGGGTCGCTGCGGCAATGCCGGCTGGAACGTCCTTCTCGCGCTCCGCCTGGTCGAGAGGCGTGAACATCCATAGCGCCAGGTAGAGCACCAGCCCGAACCCGTTCAGCGCAGCGAGCAGGGCGAAGCCCAGCCGGACGGTCAGCGGCTGGAGTCGGAGGTGAGCCGCCAGGCCAGCGGCCACTCCACCGACCAGCCGGCCGTCGGACCGCCGGTAGAACGTGCGTGGTTGCACGGCGTCGCTGACTACCGCAGCGGCTTGGGTGCCGTGGGCGTGCGAGGTCGACGTGGTGGCCACGCAACGATCGTCACACGTGTACACGCCCTGTGCCATGAGGGAGCCCCCGGCTCGGTCCCCGAGTGGAAACCAGGGTGTCTACCGGGTCATCCCCGATAGCCGGTCGGCCCGCCGTCCTCCAGGATCGAGCCATGGACGACGAATCCACCGCCACGCCGCCCGCCCCACCACCGGCTGGGCCGGTCGCCAGTCCAGAATGGCGCACGCTGCGTCGCAGCCGATCGGATCGGTATGTCGCTGGTGTACTCGGCGGACTGGCAAAGCGGCTGGACGTCGACCCGCTCATCCTTCGGATCACCACCGTCGTGCTGGCGATGTTCGGTATCGGCATGCTGCTCTATGCGCTCGGCTGGCTGTTGATCCCGGCGGAGGACGAGGATGCCTCGGTTGTCGACCAGGCTCTCGGCCGAGGCGATCGGACCGACAGCCGGTCCGGCGCGGTGCTGTTGACCCTCGGTCTCGGGCTGGTCATCCTGATCTCCGCCGGCGGGATTGCCAGCGGCTGGGGCGAAGGATTCATCTTGCTGGTGCTCGCCGTGTGCGGCATCTTCCTGCTCCTCCGTCGCGACGACGATCGGGCCCAACCCACGGGCACGAGTTCACAATCCAGCGAGCCAGGGCCGGACGTCGTGGTCGCTGCGGATGACGCCGACGCCGCCCGGACGTGGGCCGAAGGTCCGGATTGGGAGGCGGATCGTCCGTGGGAGACCGACCAACAGGGCTGGGATCCATACGCCGAACCCGAGCCGCCTACTGCCGCGCCGCAGCAGCGTCAGGCGTCATCCCTCTGGGCGATCACCATCAGCGCGGCCGCCACAGCCGTGGGAATCATCGCAATCAATGACGCGATCTGGGCCACGGTTGCACCAGCGACCTATTTCGCGACGGCACTCGGCATCGTCGGGCTTGGCCTGCTCGTCGGCGCCTGGCTCGGGCGGTCGCGCGGGCTGATCGTTCTCGGCATCGTCCTGAGCCTCGCCCTGGTGCCTGCAGCCCTCGTGGACCGCGTCGACGTCCACGCCGAGAAGGTCGAAGTCAACCCCACGACGGTGGCCGGCATCCCGACTGGAACTCGGGACTACGGCGTCGGTGAAGTCCGCTACGACTTGTCCGCGGTGGAATTCGCCGAGGCCGACTCGGTCTCACTCGCAATCGACCAGGGTGCTGGTGAGCTCACCGTCGTCCTGCCGCCAGACGTCGACGTCATTGTCAACGCCGACCTCGGCGTCGGCGAAATCAGCCTGCTGGACGACGTTACCGGTGGCTTCGGCCGCGACGCCCGGATCGTCGACAATGGCGCCGACGGCGCCGGTGGCGGCGAGCTCGACCTACAGCTGGACCTCGGGGTCGGCAGGATAGAGGTGCTCCGTGCAGCGGCATGAGATCGACGTTGTATCGCTCGTCTTCGGCCTTCTCTTCTTGGGAGTGAGCGCGATGTGGCCGCTGGTCCACTTCGAGATCCTTGGCCTCGGCGGCCTCGAACTCGCCGCGCCAGTGCTGCTCGTTTCCGTGGGACTAGCCGGGTTGATGGCGTCGTTCAGCAGGCTCCGACGCAATCGCTAAAGCAAAGCCGGGTCGGCAAGCGCCGCCACAGCCATGTCGGGGTGGTCGGTGAACACGCCATCGACGCCAAGCATGCGGAATGCTGCGTACTCACCGGCAGCGTCCCCATATGCGGCGCCAGCCGTGCCTCGACGGAGTTCCAGCGGGAGAAACGTGTTCTCGCTGCGGAATGACCATGCGTGTACTGCCAGCTCAGCGTCGTGAGCGCGCTGCACCAGACCCGTCGACATCGGCCGACCGGCGAGATCCCATCGCAGCAGCAGGGACTTGTGTGCTCCCAGCACCTGCGCATAGGTCGAGATCTCCCGCAGCCCGTACGGAGTGAGGACTTCGGTCTCGTGATCGACAAGTCGCACGAGCGGGGTTGTCGTCCGCGCCGACAGGGCGCGTAGCCAGGTGGCGTCAAACGATTGGATGTACACAGGCAGGCCGGAGCCGTGCATGCGCAATGCCGAGAGCAGCGCATCGTCGTGGCGTAGGCCGAGACGAGCGAAATGCGCGGGATGCTTGACCTCCGGGTAGACGCCGACCGAGCGCTCCCGCCTGCTGGATTCGGACTGCGCAAGGTGGAGTATCTCCTCGAACGTCGGGAACCGTGAACCGTGCGTCATAGACCTGGTTGTGTGGCCTAACGTCGGGTAGTCGTTCCCGGGCTCGCAGCGTCTTCAACTCGGCGAGCGTGAAGTCCTCGACGAACCATCCGGTGATAGACCTCCCATCGACGACGTTCGTTCGTCGACGATGCGCGAACTCCGGCCGGTCACCGATATCGGTCGTGGCGGATATCTCGCTCCCGTGCCGCGCGACCAAGACGCCGTCTGAAGTCACGACCAGGTCCGGCTCGATGCAGTCTGCTCCCTGCGCGATCGCAAGCTGGTATGCCTCGAGCGTGTGCTCGGGTCGGTAACCACTGGCCCCGCGGTGCGCAATCACCAGACAACTCACACCCCCAGGCAAGGCGAATCAGGTGTCCGGGTGAAAACGACGCCGCGAACTCGATGTGACGCGAAACAAATCGCGTCAACCGAGCCGACGCAGGTGCGACCGCTCGCTCGCCTCGCCTCGCCTCGCTGCTAGGCCCTACTCCCACTCGATGGTGCCGGGCGGCTTGCTGGTGACGTCGAGCACGACCCGGTTGACCTCGCGGACCTCGTTGGTGATCCGGGTCGAGATGCGCTCGAGCAGGTCGTAGGGCAACCGCGACCAGTCGGCCGTCATCGCATCCTCGCTGGACACCGGCCGCAGCACGATCGGATGCCCGTACGTGCGCCCGTCACCCTGTACGCCGACGGACCGGACGTCGGCGAGCAGCACGACTGGGAACTGCCAGACGTCGCGGTCGAGACCGGCGCGGGTCAGCTCCTCCCGCGCGATGAGATCGGCCCGGCGCAGCACGTCGAGCCGCTCGCGGGTGACCGCGCCGACGATGCGGATGGCCAGGCCCGGCCCCGGGAACGGGTGCCGCCACACGATCTCGGCGGGCAGGCCGAGCTGCTCGCCGACCGCGCGGACCTCGTCCTTGAACAGCGCGCGCAGCGGCTCGACCAGCGCGAACTCGAAGGTCGTCGGGCAGGCCGCCGACGTTGTGGTGGCTCTTGATGTTCGCCGCGCCCTCGCCGCCGCCGGACTCGACGACGTCCGGGTAGAGCGTGCCCTGGACGAGGAACTCGACGTCCTCGCCCGTCCGCGACGATCTCGCGCGCGGCCTGCTCGAAGGCCCGGATGAACTCGCGCCCGATGATCTTGCGCTTCTGCTCCGGGTCGGCGACCCCGTCGAGGGCGGCGAGGAACCGGTCGGCGGCATCGACGACGTGCAGGTCGACGCCGGTCGCGGCGACGTAGTCCCGCTCCACCTGCTCGGCCTCGCCCGCCCGCAGCAGCCCGTGGTCGACGAAGACGCAGGTCAGCTGGTCGCCGACGGCGCGTTGGACCAGCGCTGCCGCCACCGCGGAGTCGACTCCGCCGGACAGGCCGCAGATCACCCGCTTGCCGCCGACCTGGCTGCGGATGGCCTGCGACCGACTCCTCGACGATGTTGACCATCGTCCAGGTCGGCCGAGCACCGGCGATGTCGAAGAGGAAGTGCTCGAGCACCGCCTGCCCGTGCTCGGTGTGCAGCACCTCGGGGTGCCACTGGACGCCTGCCAGCGCGCGTGCCGAGGTCCTCGAACGCTGCGACCGGGGCGCCGTTGGTGCGCGCCAGCACGGTGAAGCCCTCCGGCGCGCGGGTCACGGCGTCGCCATGGCTCATCCAGACCGTCAGGCTCTCAGGCAGTCCGGCGAGCAGCGTTCCGGCCGCGTACCGACGTCGACCGTCGTGCGGCCGAACTCGGACAGACCGGTCCGCGCGACCTCGCCGCCCAGGGCCAGCGCCATCGCCTGGAAGCCGTAGCAGATGCCGAACGTGGCGACGCCGGTCGTCAGCAACTCGCCGGGTCCACCTGCGGAGCCCCGGGTGCGTACACACTGGCCGGCCCGCCGGAGAGGATGATCGCCGCCGGCTGCCTGGCCAGCATCTGCGCGACCGGCATCGTGTGCGGCACGATCTCGGAGTAGACCTTCGCCTCCCGGACCCGCCGGGCGATCAGCTGCGCGTACTGCGCGCCGAAGTCGACGACCAGGACGGTGTCGTGCACGCTGCCGACCCTACCGAGCGAGGTCCCGTCGCGGGCGAAAACCGGGTGCGTGGAGTCGGGGGCGGTTCGTAGCCTGGTGTGACGTGCGTGACCTTCCCTTCGACGACCCCGGCGTCCCGGATACCCGGTCCCCGGTGCGGTTCCTGCTCTGGATCGCGCGGAAGCAGTGGCCTACCCTGCTGGCCGGGATCGTGTTCGGCATCTGCTGGCTGGTCGCGCAGGCCGTCATGCCGTGGGCGATCGGGCGCGGCATCGAGGCGGGCGTCGTCCAAGGCGACGTCGATGCAGCTGTCCGGTGGTCGCTGGTGATGCTCGGGATCGGCGTCGTCCAATCGGCTTCCGGCGTCATCCGGCACCGGCTGGCGGTCTCGAACTGGCTGCAGTCCATGTTCCGCACCGTGCAGGTCGTCGTCCGCCACACCGCTCGGACCGGGCCCGTCGCTCCCTCGACAGGTGACGACCGGCGAGGTCGTCAGCACCGTCGCGAGCGATGCCGATCACATCGGGGCCTTCTTCGACATCCTGCAACGGTTCGTCGGGCGCTGTCGTGGCGTACGCAGTCGTCGCGGTGGTCGTCCTGCGCACGTCCGTGCCACTGGGTCTGCTGGTCCTTGTCGGCGTCCCGTTGCTGGTTGTCGGCCTGGCACCGATCCTGCGCCCGCTGCAGGCGCGCCAACGAGCGCAGCGCGACGCGGCCGGCCGCCTCACCGCTCTCGGCGCCGACACGGTGGCCGGGCTGCGCGTGCTGCGAGGCATCGGCGGCGAGCGGGTGTTCCTCGGCAGGTATCGGGACCAGTCGCAGGAGGTGCGTCGCGCCGGGGTCCGAGTGGCGGGGCTGCAGGCGACCCTGGACGCCGCTCAGGTCCTGCTGCCGGGCATCTTCGTGATCCTGTTGACCTGGTTGGGCGCGCGGTTCGTCCTCGCCGGGAAAATCGACGCCGGTGACCTGGTCGCGTTCTACGGCTACGCGTTCTTCCTCGTCATTCCGCTCCGGACCGCGACCCAGACGGCCGAACGAGGGACCCGCGCCCTGGTCGGGACGCGACGGATCCTCGACGTGCTCAGCGTGCCGCGGGACGTGACCGATGCCGGCCGGTCCCAAGTCAGTCCGTCCGCCGGGCAGTCACCTTGGCTGACCAGTCGTCGGGCCTGATCGTGCGTCCGGGTCTGTTCACCGCGCTGGTATCGGCCAACCCCGCCGAGGCGGCGGCGCTCGCCGACCGGCTCGGCCGCTTCGTCGACGACGACGGCGTCACGCTCGACGGCGTTCGTCTCGTCGACCTGCCGTTGGCCGAGGTGAGACGGCGGATCGTTGTCAGCGAGACCGAGCCGCGGTTGTTCACCGGAACCCTGCGGACTGGACTCGATCCGTACGGTCGACACGGCGAAGGCACCCTCCTCGAGGCCGTTCACACGGCGTCGGCGACCGACGTGCTGGACGCGCTTCCCGACGGCCTGGACGGCCAGGTCGAGGAGCGCGGGCGCGCGTTCTCCGGTGGGCAGCGGCAGCGGATCACACTGGCTCGGGCGCTCGTCGCCGACCCGGAGATCCTGATCCTGGTCGAACCGACCAGCGCGGTCGACGCGCACACCGAGGCGAGGGTCGCCGAGCGGCTGCACACCGCTCGGGCCGGCCGGACAACTGTCGTCACGACGACGAGTCCATTGGTCCTGGACCGGGCCGACGTCGTCGCCTGGCTCGAGCACGGCCGGGTCGTCGCCGAGGGGACGCACCGCTCTCTGCTGGCGGACGTCCCGCAGTACCGCGACACCGTGACCCGGGGGGAGGAGCTCGATGAGCACCACCCTGCCGGTCGCGTCGTCGGCTCAGGTCCGGGCTGAGGCCGGGCGGCTACTGCGCTCCCGCCGCGGCCAGTTGGCCTGGTCGCTGGTGCTGCACATCGGCGCCGCGCTTGCCGGACTTGCCGGGCCGTGGCTGCTCGGTGCCCTGGTCGACGCCGTCACCGAAGGGACCACCACGGGCCGAGTCGACACGCTCGCGGCTGTCCTGGCTGGCTTCGTGCTCGCGCAGACCGTGCTCACCTGCGCGGCCCGCAAGGTCGTCGTTCGTCATCGGAGAAGGTGTCTTCGCCGAGCTGCGCGAGACCTTCATGCAGCGGGTGCTCGCGCTGCCGCTGTCGACCGTCGAGCGCGCGGGAACCGGAGACCTGGTGTCCCGGACCACGGGCGACGTCGACACGATGGCCCGCACGGTGCGCTTCGCGGTGCCCGAGACGGTCGTCGCGTTGATCACGACAGTCTGTCACGGTGACCGCTGCCGTGCTGGCCAGCCCGCTGGTCGCATTGGTGAGCGTTGTCGGGCGCACCGGTGCTGGTCGTCGCGACGCGCTGGTACCTGCGCCGGGCGCCCGCCGGCTACCTGTGGGAGCGGGCGTCCTACGCCACCTTGAACGGCACGGTCACCGAGACCGTCGAGGGCGCACGAACCATCGAGGCGCTGGGCCTGGCCGACGAGCGGATCGCCCGCGCGGACGCCGATCTCAGCGAGGCGATGGCGGCCGAGCGCCGAACGCTGTTCCTGCGGACCGTGTGGTTCCCGGCGGCGGAGCTGGCCTACTCGCTGCCCGTCGTCGCTACGCTTGCGTGGGGCGGCTGGCTGGTGTCCCGGGGCCTGGCGACCCTCGGCCAAGTGACGGCGGTCATGCTCTACATGGTCCAGATCGTCGACCCGGTCGACCGCCTGGTGTCCTGGCTGGACGAGATCCAGATCGGGGCCACCTCGCTGGCGCGACTGGTCGGCGTCGCACAGGTGCCGCCGGACCGGCGCGAGCAGCGGCGAGCGGTCCGGACGACGAGCACGTCCGCGCTGCAGGACGTGCGATACGCCTACCGCGAGGGCCGCGACGTGCTGCACGGCATCGACCTCGACCTGCGGCCGGGTGAGCGGCTGGCCGTCGTCGGCCCGTCCGGAGCCGGCAAGTCGACGCTCGGCCGGCTGCTGGCCGGCATCCATCCGCCGCGGACCGGCCGGGTGACCGTCGGCGGGGTGCCGCTGGTCGACCTGCCGCTGGACGACTGCGCCGCGAGGTCGTCCTGGTGACCCAGGAGCACCACGTGTTCGTCGGCACGTTCGCGACAACCTCGCGCTCGCCGCGGCCGCACGCCGACGACGACGAGCTGCGCGCTGCGCTGGAGGCGGTCGGACGCGACCGGCTGGGTGGACTCGCTGCCGGACGGGCTCGACACCGTGGTCGGCTCCGGCGGGCACCCGGTCGGCCCGCGCAGGCCCAGCAGCTGGCGCTCGCCCGGATCGTGCTGGCCGACCCGCACACGCTGGTGCTGGACGAGGCGACCTCACTGCTCGACCCGCGGGCCGCCCGCCACCTCGAGCGGTCGCTGGCCGCCGTGCTCGACGGCCGGACGGTCGTGGCGATCGCGCACCGGCTGCACACCGCGCACGACGCCGACCGGGTCGCCGTCGTCGAGGACGGCCGGATCACCGAGCTCGGCACGCACGACGGAGCTGGTCGCCGACGGCGGCGCCTACGCCGCGTTGTGGGACTCCTGGCACGGCACCGCGGCGACGGTCCTCGCGGTGACGGCCTCCGCGGTGCTCGCTTATGGCCGGCCGGTTCGGCGCATGACCCGGAACGCATGCGTCAACGAGTCGGCGAACCGGTCGAAGCTCATGCCGCCGATCGGGCCGATGCCGTGCATCCGCTGGACGGCGATTCCCTGCGGCTCCGTATACCGCAAGATGCCCTCCCGGCCGTGCCGCCGGCCGATGCCCGAGTCCTTCATCCCGCCAAGGGGTAGGTCGTGGCTCCCCCACGCTGCGGCGTAGCCCTCGTTGACGTTGACCGTGCCGTACTGCAGCCGCTTGGCGACGGCAATGCCACGGTCCCGGTTCGACGTCCAGACGCTGGCGTTCAACCCGTAGGGCGTCGCGTTCGCCGCTGCGACGGCCGCAGCATCGTCTGGGACGCTGTAGATGGAGACCACCGGTCCGAACGTCTCCTCGTCAGCTGCCAACATGCCCGGGCGCACACCGTCGAGCATCGTCGGCTCGAAGAACCATGGACCGAGGTCCGGGCGCGCGTTACCACCGGTCAGGACGCGTGCACCCTTGGCGACGGCGTCCTCGACGTGTTCGACGACCTTGTCCAGCTGGGCCTGCGACACCAGCGAGCCCATGTCGCAGGAGTAGTCATAGGCCGCTCCGAGCCGCACGGCCTGCACCCGGTCGACAAATCGGCTCTGAAACTCGGCTCGCACCGGAGCCGCCACGTACACACGTTCGGTCGAGACGCAGAGTTGCCCGGCATTGGCGAAGCAGGCCCGCACAGCGCCCTCGGCAGCCCGGTCGATGTCGGCGTCGTCGAGCACCAGCAGCGCGTTCTTTCCGCCAAGCTCGAGCGACGCGCCTACCAAGCGCTCACCGAGACGGCGAGCGACCGTCCGCCCGTTTGCCGTCGAGCCGGTGAACGACAGGTAATCGGCCTGCTCGACGACGGCGGCACCAATCGTCGGGCCGTCACCAACGACGATCTGCCACAGCGCCTCGGGCAGGCCAGCCTCCACGGCGATGGAGCGGGCGAGCAGGGCCGTCAGCACGCCCAGCGTGCCGGCTTGTGGACCACGGCATTGCCAGCGACGAATGCCGGCAGGCTGTCGGAGATGGCAAGCGTCAGCGGGTAGTTCCACGGTGAGATCACGCCGACAACACCAACCGGATGGCGGACCTCGATCGCCATCGTGAGGCCCGGCACCAACCCGAGCCTGCGGTGATCCCGCAGCAGACGGGGGCCACGTACCGCTGTATATCGCGCCGCCAGCGCGACATCGCCGATCTCCTCGAACGCGTCGCGTCGGGCCTTGCCCGACTCCGCCTGTACGACGTCGGCGATCGTGGACTGCCGGTCGAGGACGAGGTCGTGGATCCGCCCAATGATCCGCGCCCGCTCGTCGACCGTTCGGGCCGCCCACCCGTGCTGCGCGTGGCGGGCGGCACGGAACGCTGCCGCGACGTCATCGGGGATCGACACCGGGACTTCGGCCAACGGCCGGCCAGTGAAGGGTTCGACGGCAGTGACCCGGCGGGCCCTGGGCCGGGCCACGACCTTGTCTATCAACTGGTCGAGGAGACCGGGATCGACCACGTGGTGGGGTGCCGACGGCGCCGTCATGGTCACATCCGGCAGCCTACGTCCGCGCGACGACTCCGCGAGTGGAGGCTGGCGGCCATTGTCAGCGTAGGACGGTGACCTCGACCCGCTGGAACTCCTTGACCTCCGTATAGCCGGTGGTTGCCATGGCTCGGCGCAGGGCACCGACCAGGTTCATCGACCCGTCGGCGACCGAAGACGGGCCGAGCAGGATCTGCTCCAGTGGGCCGACGGTCCCTACGTCCACCCGCTCGCCCACGCGGCAGCAGCCGATGATGCGCCTCCGACCCCCAGTGCCGGCCCCGGCCAGGCGCCTCGGCTGCCCGGGCCAGCGGGGAGCCGACCATGACGGCGTCGGCGCCACACGCGATGGCCTTGGCGACATCGCCGGACCGGGCGATCGAGCCGTCGGCGATGACGTGGACGTACCGCCCTCCGGACTCATCGAGGTAATCGCGACGGGCAGCGGCGACGTCTGCGACCGCGGTCGCCATCGGGACGGTCAGGCCGAGCACCGTGCGGGTCGTGTGCGCGCCGCCTCCGCCGAAACCGACCAGCACGCCGGCGGCTCCCGTTCTCATCAGGTGCAACGCTGCCTGATAGGTGGCGCAGCCGCCGACAATGACCGGCACGTCGAGCTCGTAGATGAATTGCTTGAGATTGAGTGGTTCTGCCCGGCCGGAGACGTGCTCCGCTGAAACCGTGGTGCCCCGGATCACGAACAGGTCGACGCCCGCGTCGAGGACCGCCTCGTGGTAGCGCTTGACCCGTTGCGGGGACAGCGCCCCCGCAACGGTGACACCGCCCTCGCGAACTTCGCGCAGGCGGCTGGCGATCAGGTCCTCGCGCACCGGCTCGTCGTAGAGCTCCTGCAGGCGTTGCGTGGCACGGCCGGCGTCGAGCCGGGAGATCTCGGCCAGCATGGGTTCCGGGTCGTCATAGCGGGTCCACAGACCTTCCAGGTCGAGCACGCCGAGGCCGCCGAGCTTCCCGAGCAGAACCGCGGTCGCCGGCGACATCACCGAGTCCATCGGTGCCGCCATCAACGGGATCTCGAACCGGTAGGCATCGATCTGCCAGTGGGTCGAGACCTCCTCGGGATCGCGGGTGCGCCGGCTGGGCACGATCGCGATGTCGTCGAACGCGTAGGCGGCTGCGCCCCCGCTTGCCTCGCCCGATCTCGATCTCGGTCACCGGCACAGGCTAGCGACCGGTGAGCGCAGCTCAGCGCGAGGAGTAGTTGGGGGCTTCGGCGGTCATCTGGATGTCGTGCGGGTGGCGACTCGGTCAGGCCGGCCGCGGTGATTCGCACGAACCGGCCGCGCTCCTTGCAGCTCGGGGATCGTGCGGCGCGCCGACGTAGAACATCGACTGCCGCAGCCCGCCGACGAGCTGGTACGCAACCGCGGCAAGCGGCCCGCGGTACGGCACCTGGCCCTCGATTCCCTCGGGCACGAGCTTGTCGTCGGACGGCACGTCGGCCTGGAAGTAGCGGTCCTCGGAGTAGCCGACGTCGCGGCGTCCCGCTTGCGCAGCGCGCCAAGCGAGCCCATGCCGCGGTAGGACTTGAACTGCTTGCCGTTGATGAAGATCAGCTCGCCCGGGCTCTCCTCGCAGCCGGCGAGCAGGGATCCCAGCATCACCGTGTCGGCGCCGGCGACCAGCGCCTTGGCGATGTCGCCGGAGTACTGCAGGCCGCCGTCGCCGATCACCGGGACGCCGGCCGGCGCGCACGCGCGCGGCCGCTTCGTAGATCGCGGTGACCTGCGGCACGCCGACGCCGGCGACGACCCGGGTCGTGCAGATGCGAGCCCGGGCCCGACGCCGACCTTGACGGCGTCGGCGCCGGCGTCGACCAGGGCCTGCGCGCCTGCTCGCGGTGGCAACGTTGCCGCCGATCGACTGTCGACGTCGGCGGCAGCCGGCTCGGCCTTGAGCCGGCGGACCATGTCGAGCAGCAGCGCGGGTGTGGCCGTGGGCGGTGTCGACGACCAGCACGTCGACGCCGGCGTCGACCAGCGCCATCGCGCGCTCCCACGCGTCGCCGAAGAAGCCGACCGCCGCGCCGACCCGCAGCCGGCTCTCCGCGTCCTTGGTCGCGTGCGGGATACTGCTCGGTCTTGACGAAGTCCTTGACGGTGATCAGCCCGGTCAGCCGCCCGTCGGCGTCGACCAGCGGCAGCTTCTCGATCTTGTGCTTGGCGAGCAGCGCGAACGCGTCGTCGGGCTTGATGCCCTCCGGGCGCGGTGACCAGCGGCATCGGGGTCATGACCTCGCGAACGCGCCGGCTCGGGTAGTCGTCGAACGGCACGAAGCGCAGGTCGCGGTTGGTGACGATGCCGACGCAGCGACCTGTCGCTCGTCGACGACCGGCAGGCCGGAGATCCGGTACTGCGCGCACAGCGCGTCGACCTCGGCCAGCGTGGCGTCCGGGCCGAGTGGTCACCGGGTCGGTGACCATGCCGGACTCGGAGCGCTTGACCAGGTCGACCTGGCGCGCCTGGTCCTCGATCGACAGGTTGCGGTGCAGGACGCCGATGCCGCCCTGGCGGGCCATCGCGATGGCCATCCGGGCCTCGGTGACGGTGTCCATCGCCGACGGAGACCAGCGGGAGCCGCACGGAGATGTTGCGGGTCAGCCGCGACGTGGTGTCGACCTCGCTGGGCACGACGTCGGTCTCCCCCGGGAGCAGCAGCACGTCGTCGAAGGTCAGCGCCACGTCGCGAACGGGTCGGGGACTCCGGCGGCGGGAGATGCCATGACGCCTTCCTGCGGTGGAGAGCCCGAGCACTCATCGTAGACGCGGCCAACGGACGGCGTGCTAGTCCGATGCCGGCGAGCCTGGCCGGCGGGCAGCCGTCAGGCCTGCAGCTTCGCCAGCCGTTCCGACGGCCTCGGCGAGCACGTCGTCGCGCTTGCAGAACGCGAACCGGACAAGCGAACGCGCGGCATCCGGGTCGTCGTGGAAGACCGAGACGGGGACCGCCGCGACCCCGGCCAGCTCGGGCAGTCGCCGGCACAACTCGAGGCCGTCGTCGAAGCCCAGCGGGGCAGCGTCGGCCACGACGAAGTAGGTGCCCGATGACGGGAAGACGTCGAAGCCGGCGTCGCGCAGCCCGGCGGAGAGCACGTCCCGTTTGCGCTGCAGGTCCGTGGCCGGGTCGCGTAGAAGTCGTCGTCCGAGCGAGCGCCCGGGCCACCGCCGGCTGGGCAACGCCTGGTGCCATGGGTCATGCGT
>CAWCED010000010.1:0-22814 GCA_963794465.1 uncultured Actinomycetota bacterium
CCATGCGGCTATGGCGCCGGCCGGGATTGTCCCCGCCGTCAGTCGCGGCCGTCACCCGCGGGCCCGCGCCGCTGTCGAAGCCCGAGCTAGCTGCGATGCGGGCTGCGATGAGTCTGTCGGCGTTGACGGGCGCGACGATGTTGTCCTGGTCGCCGTGAAAAACGACGAGCGGCACATCAATGCTGCGCCCGGATGTCCCACCAGTCTGCATGGCCTCGAAAGCCGACGGGACATCGTGTGCGGATCCGTGCGCAAGCCCGCTATGCACGCCAGCGGCGGCGTAGAGGTCTGGGTATGTCGCCGCCATTACGGCGGCCATGGCCCCGCCGGCGGAGAAGCCCGCGACGTAGACCCGCGACGGGTCGACTGCGTAGTCGCTCACGATCTGGCGGGTGATGCCGGCGAGAATCGCAGGCTCGCCAACGTCACGCTGCTGGTCGTCGGGGCGGAACCAGTTCCAGTAGCGGCCGTTGTTCGCCGCAGTCGATTGCTCTGGGTAGGCGACGATGAACGTGTGCTGCTCGGCCAGGTCGTTCATTCGGGTGCCAGCCGCGAAGTCCGTGGCGTCCTGGGTGCCGCCGTGCAGCATGACAACGAGCGGCACCGGCTCGCCGGTGTAGCCGGTCGGAAGATAGAGGTCGTACGTTCGTGACCCTGCCGCGCCGATGTGGGTGAGGTGGAGGATCTCGCCGCCGGGCGCGCTAGCCGCAGCCGCCGCGGCAGCGGAGCCGCCGGGCCGGACCAGGGGGGAGTTGCCGGGCAGTCCGATGGGTAGTCGCGCCTGCAACCGGTCGAGCAGCCCGCCTGTCCCGGGCAGACTGTTCACCGGGGCATCGCGACGGCTGCGGAACGACTTGGTGACCATCGGCTGACCTGTCGCGGGTGGACCAGCCCTTCGAAGGCCTCGTTGGATCAGGTCAGTCGCCTCCTGCAGCCGCCCGGCGCGGGTGAGTTGTAATGCGTTGGCCATGGTGGCGTTCCAGTCGTCGTTCATGATCAGCTCCTGCTTCTTGTCGTCATAGCCGTTGGCGCGCCGACCCGGTCGACGGCGCCACTGCTCAACCGGCATCGCTGCCTACACAGTTCTGGGTGCGAGGGCCGCTTTGACCGCCGGCGGCGCGCGAAATGCGCCGAGAACCTCAACCGAGGTGATCGTCGCCAGCGCGAGCTCGGGCGAGACGTCTTCGGCGATAGTCGCGAGTCCCAGGACACGGAGATCGACCACGCGACCGGCGGCGCGAAGCTCCTCGAGGTCGCGTCGGCTGTAGTGCTGGGTTCCGAGCGTCATCGTTCGTCGGGCCACGGTGTCGTCCACCGCTCCCGACCTGGTCTCGAGCTGGCGGCGGATCGCGGTGCGGATGAAGTCCGTGCGGTTGGCGTAGAAGCCCTCGTTGACGAGCAGGTCGATCTGGCCGAGATCAACCAGGCCAATGTTGATCGTGATCTTCTCGCTCTTGTCGACCCCTGCCATGTCGCCACCCTCGAATCGGTTGGTCACCATCTGAGAACCATCCTACTACCATCCAGTTGGATGGTAACACCGGGCGTGGAATCATCGGGTGATGAGCTCGCCCGAGATCGACACCGGGTGGGCGGCCCTCCGAGACGGCAACGCCTCAACCGCCCGTCGGGCATTCGAGCGTGCTCTTGGCGATGTTCAATCAGGCGAAGTGCTGGAAGGCCTGGGCCAGGCGCTGTATCTGGAACACGACTACGTCGCCGCCATCGATCACTACCAGCTTGCGTTCTCCGCGTATCGCGGGGAATTCCGGACCATGGCGGCCGGCCGGGCTGCACGAATGGTGGCTTGGATCACCGGAAACGTCCTGGGTGACTGGGCAGTGCAAAGTGGCTGGTTCGCCCGGGCCCGCACGATCTTGGAAGAGGCAGGCCAAGAGCGAGCCGAGCACGGCTGGGTGTTGATCATCAAGTCGTATTCCGAACCGGATGCCTTGGTGCGCGAGTCCTTACTCCGAGAGGCCATTGCGATCGGCCGCAAGTTCGCCGACCGTGACATTGAGTTCGAGGCGCTTTCCTACCTTGGCGGTCTGTACATATTGACCGATCGGGTCGAGGAAGGTCTGGTCTACTTCGACGAGGCACTCGCTGCGGCGTGTGCGGGCGAGACGACGGACGTCGGGACCGTGGATTCGATGTTCTGCGGATTCTTCTGGGCGTGCGAACTGGTCAACGACGTGGCGCGAGCGGATCAATGGATGCGCGCGGCGGCAGACCTGATGAAGCGGCGGAACGTCGTCGCTGCTTTCTGCCAGGCCCACTACGGCGGCATCCTGACGGCAGCCGGCCGCTGGACCGAGGCGGAGACCCAGCTCATCGAGGCTGCACGCCACTTCGATCACGGCATGTCCACGCGGAGCGCGGCGGCGATCATCCGCCTCGCCGACCTGCGGCTCCGTCAAGGCCGCTTGGAAGAGGCGGGACAGCTGCTGAAGGGGCTGGAGGAGCACCCTGACGCCGTGCGGACCAGCGCTGCCCTGCACTTCGCCCGTGGTGACGCCGCCTTGGCACGTGACCTGCTCGAGCGGGCAACCCAAAGCCCCGACAACGACGTCCCCACGATCGGTGAAACGACTATGGTGGGCCCGCTGTTGTCGCTCCTCGTCGATGTCTACATCGAGGAGGAAAGCCTCGAGGAGGCCGAGCGGACCGCGCAACGCCTGACCCGTGTCGCCGAGGCGCAGCGGGCGCCGTATCTCCATGCGGCCGCAGCGTTCGCGAATGGCCGGGTCTGCCTCGCGAGAGGCAAGGGGGACGCCCGCGCCTATCTCCACGACGCGCTCTCCGGGTTTGCGCGCGCGCAGCTGCCGATGGAGCTGGCTCGAACCCAGCTCGAGATGGCGTACGCGCTGGCAGAGCAATCACCGGAGGTCGCGATCGCCGAAGCGAAGGCCGCGCTGGAGTACTTCGAGCAGCTGGAGGTGTCGCGGCACGTCGACGCGGCTGCGGCGCTGCTTCGGTCACTTGGGGCGCCGATCCGTCCCGGCCCGAAGGGCTATGGTGCGTTGACACGGCGAGAGGCCGAGGTTCTCGATCTTGTCGGTGTTGGGCTGTCCAACGCGGAGATCGCCGATCGGCTGTATATCTCTCGAAAGACGGTCGAGCACCACGTGGGCAACGTCTTGTCCAAGCTCGGCCTGCGGAACCGAGCCGAAGCAGCCGGGTACGCAGTCAGGAGAGAAACCAGCCCATAGATAGGGCAATTCCCCGATACTTCCCCGCCGGTCCGCTCTGATGCTGAGGTGCATGACCAAGGATCAGTATGACGCCATTGTCGTGGGCGGACGTTGTGCCGGATCGCCGACCGCCATGCTCCTGGCTCGAAAAGGCTACCGGGTTCTTGTCGTGGACCGGGCCAGCTTCCCCAGCGACACGGTCTCGACCCACTTGGTCCATCCGCCGGGCATTGCCGCGCTGGAGCAGTGGGGGCTCCTGGACCGGGTCACTGCATCCGGATGTCCGCCCATCGACACGTATCTGTTCGACTTCGGCCCATTCACGATTTCCGGCTCGCCGGGAACCGACGACACCTCCCTCGCATACGGGCCCCGGCGAACGGTGCTGGACAAGCTTCTTGTCGACGCAGCCGCCGAGGCGGGAGCCGAGGTTCGGGAAATGTTCACCGTCGAGGACGTGGTCGTGGACGACGGCCGGGTCACCGGCATTCGCGGGCACGGCAAGGGTGGCGCCACGGTCGTCGAGCGCGCGAAGGTCGTCATTGGCGCAGACGGCCGGCACTCACTCGTGGCGCATGCCGTCCAGCCCGAGCAGTACAACGAGAAGCCGCAGTTGCTTGCCGGCTACTACACGTACTGGAGCGGCGTTCCCATGAACGGCCGCTTCGAGAACTACATCCGTCCGGACCGCGGCTACGCGGCATGGCCCACGAACGACGACCTGACACTGGTCATCACCGGGTGGCCCTTCGCGGAGTTCGAGGCCAACAAAAAGGACATCGAAGGCAACTACTTCAAGACGCTGGACCTCGCCCCGGCATTCGCGGAGCGCATTCGCGCCGGCCGACAAGAGGCGCGCTTTGTTGGAACAGCGGTGGCGAACTTCTTCCGCAAGCCCTACGGACCCGGCTGGGCACTGGTCGGAGACGCCGGCTACAACAAGGATTTCATCACCGCCCACGGGATTCACGACGCGTTCCGGGACGCCGAGCTGTGCGCCACGGCGCTGGACGAGGCGTTCTCCGGCGCTCGTTCATTCGACGACGCGATGGCCGACTACCAGAACACTCGCGACCGGCAGGTCCTGCCGATGTACGAGTTCACGACCGAACTCGCGACGCTCGAAACGCCGCCGCCGGAGATGCAACAGTTGTTGGGCGCCATCGCCGGCAACCAGGATGCGATGGACGGCTTCGCCCGTGTCATCGCAGGGGTGACGTCTCCGGCCGAGTTCTTCGCCCCCGAGAATGTCGCTTCGATCATGTCGTTTGCGGATGCGGCCGCGGGCTCTTGGCGAATCGCAGGTACAGCGACGGTACGACGAACAGGTTGAGCAACGTTGCGGTGACCAGGCCGCCGAAGATCACGACCGCCATCGGATGCTCGATCTCCTGACCGGGGATTGAACCGGCCACGAGCAGCGGGATGAGCGCGAAGCCTGTGGTTAGAACCGTCATCATGATCGGCACCAGCCGTTCCGTGGCGGCGCGCAACACCAGCTGCGGCCCGAATGGCTCGCCTTCGGACTGTTCCAAATGCTGGCAGTGGCTGATCAGCATGATGCCGTTTCGCGCCACGATGCCGAACACGGTGAGGAATCCCACGAGTGAGCCGAGGGATATCACCCTCCCGACGAAGAACGCGGCCAGCATTCCTCCGACGAGCGCGATCGGCAAGGTAACGAAGGCCATCGTTGCCAGCCGCCAACTCCGAAACGCCGCTTGCAGGAGCAGGAAGATCACGCCCGCTGCGAGAACGGCGAACAGCAGCAGGCGTTGTTGGGCGGCTTGCCGCTCCGTGTACTCGCCCAGCATCTCGGCGCGGAACTCCAGCGGCCACTGAACGTCCTCCAAGCGGCTTTCGATGTCACGTACGACGGAGCCGAGGTCCCGTGATCCGTCCAGGCTCGCGCCCAGGTCGATGTTCCGAAGCAAGTCTTCGTGGTGAACCACGTTCGGGACAGGCTCGATGCTGACGTCAGCGACGTCCATGAGTCGAACGTGGCCCCCTGCGGGAGTGTCGATCATCAGGTTCTTCAGATCGGTCACGCTCCGGCGGGTCTCAGGCGGGCTCCACACCTGAACGTCGTAGGCCCTGCCGCTTACGAAGAGATCACCGGCCTCCTCCCCGGCCATCAGCCACGCCGCTGCCCGACGGACGTCGCCAGGTTTGAGGCCATGCTCCTTCGCCGCTGCCAGGTCGACCTCGACCTTCAGTTGCGGGACGTTGTCCTGGAAGTCGACATAGTGCTCGCCAACCCCGGGTACGTCGCCCAGCAGCCGGTCGATCTCCTCCGCCTTCTCCCGGAGCAGATCGAGGTCCTGGCCGAAGATGCGAATCGTGATGGGATCGCTGGTACCGGTCAGCACCTCCCTGATTCGCTCCCGTAGGTAGGTCAGCACGTCGCGATAGATCCCCGGATAGCCATCGACCACTCCGCGGATGCTGTCGACGGTCTCGTCGTAGTCGACCGAACGGTCGACGCTGATCCAGTTCTCCCCGAAGTAGACGCCGTACGGCTCGTCGCCGAGAAACGCGTTTCCGATGTGCGACCCGGCGTTGCGCACTCCGGGAATCGTGAGCAACTCGGCGTTCACCAACTTGGTGGTCCGGACCTCTTCCTGCAGGGACGTATCGGGCTTGGCGAGCCAGTGCATCAGGAAGTCCCGCTCCTTGAAGTTCGGCAGCAGCGACTGCCCGAGCACCGGCAGCACTGCGAGGCCGGCCACGGTGGTCACGGCGACGGCGGCGTAGGCGCGCCGCGGCCGGGGGATGATCGTTGCGAGCACCCGTCGGTATGCGCGCTTCATGGGCGCCACGAGCGGCGACTCGCGATGCTCGAGCGACTTCGGGTTCCGGAAGAAGATCAGGCTGAGCGCTGGTGTGACCGTGAGGGCGACGACCATGGACGCGAGGAGCGCGAGCGCGTATGCGAGCACGAGCGGCCGGAAGAACGACCCGGACAGCCCGGCCAAGGCGAAGATCGGCAAGATCGCGACGATCTCGATGATCGTCGCGTAGACGATGGCGCCGCGCACTTCCAGGGACGCGTCGAGGATCACCCGGGCCGTGGATCTGTGGCCACCCTGTTGGCGATGCTGTCGCAGCCGTCGCACGACGTTCTCGATGTCGATGATTGCGTCGTCGACGATGTCGCCCAGCGCGATCACGAACCCGGCCAGCACCATCGTGTTGACGGTTACCCCACGCAGGTTCAGCACGAGCAGGGCGGCAAGCAAGGACACCGGGATGGCGACGACACTGATCAGCGCGGTGCGCCACGAATACAGGAATACGCCGAGCATCAGGATCATCAGCAGCGCACCGAGGACGAGTGCCCTGCTCAGGTTGCCGATCGCGTCCTCGATGAAGGTTGCCGGCCGGAAGATCGCAGAGTCGACGGCGATCCCGGTGAGCCCCGGTCGGAGCTCGTCCAGCGCCGCCTCGATGCCTTTGGTCACATCCAGGGTGTTCGCCCACGGAAGCTTTTCGACGATGAGCATGAGGCCGTCGCCCTCGTTGATCACTGCACTCGCCGATGAGGGGCTGGTGATCTCTCACCAAGCTGGCGACGTCGCTGAGCCGGATCGTCCGGCCATCGCCGGTGACGATTGGGAGGTTGGCCAGATCCTCGTGGGTCACGATGGGCTGTACGTGCCGGATCCCGACTCGCGTGGCCGCATCCTCGATCCACCCGCCACGGCCGATGAAGTGGCCTGGTGAGTACCCCACCAGACCGGAGTCCAGTGCGTCCGCAGTCGTGTTCATGACCTGCTCGAGCGTGACCCGTTGTTCGGCGAGCCGCCGTGGGTCGGCCTGCACCTGGAGCATCTCCAGCCGCTCGCCCCAGATCGGCACATTGGCGACCCCAGGGACGCGTAGCAGGCGCGAGCGGATCTTCCAATACGCCGTCATCGACAGATCCATCAGGTCGAGCTGCGGATCGGCGGGGGAGAGCCCGATCTTCATAACCCGGCTGGTGGCGGACAACGGCTGGAGCATGACCGGCGGGGCGGCCCAGGACGGCAACGTGGGGGTGACTGCGGCGATCCGCTCCGCAACCAGCTGGCGGGCTTCGAGCAGGTCGGTCCCCTGGTCGAAGAGCAGGACGATCTGCGACAACTGCTCGACCGATCGGGACCGGATCGTCGCCACACCGGGAATCGCGTTGAGCGACTGCTCCAACGGGACGGTGATCAGCTCTTCGACTTCGGTCGGTGCCAGCCCGACGGCGATGGTGTGGATCTCGACCTTGGGTGGGGCGAATTCCGGAAAGACGTCGACTGCCGTGTCATCGAGCTGCTGAACGCCGAAGAAGACCAGGAATGCGGTCAGCGCCACCACGATGAACCGGAACTTCAAGCTGAGTCCGACGATCCACCGCATGACGTTGCGCCCTTCAGTGGGCGATTGCCTCTTCCAGGCCGTACAGCTCCGGTACGCCGACGGTCACGACCTCAGTGCCCGGCTCTGGGCCTCTCGACAGGTACGCGACGCCTTCTTCGTCTCGCTCCAGGCCGATCTCGTGCCGCACGAACACGAGGGGTTCCGGGTTGGTGTAGACCCACCAGATGCCGTCCGGATCCACGAAGATCGCCGACGACGGGACAGCCAGGCCGGTCGAGTTCTCCTCGACCTGAGTGGTGTCGATCTCCAGGCGCCGCGCTGCCTCCTCCTCCAACGTGATGCGGACCTGGTCGCTGCCATCGCTCGACTCGACCACTGCCGGCTCGTGCTCGATGGCGTACGTATCCACAACTGCGCCGCCGCAGGCGGAAAGTCCGGGAATGATCAGCACCACCGCGATCGCCGGCCGGACTCGTTGTACGACGCCGGCACTCGCCTCGGCCCGGCTCGACTTCTGCTCGGACACCGGGTCGAACAGCTCATCGGCCCAGTCGTCCCGGTCGGGCGAGAATCCGAACCGAAGGTAGAGAACTGGAACGACGAACAGGTTCAGGACAACGGTCGTGACCAGACCTCCGAGCACCGTGATGGCCATGGGTTGGACGATCTCCAACCCGGACATGCCACCGGCGACCACAATCGGCGCGAGAACGACCGCGATGGCCAGCGCCGAGATCAACGTCGGGGCCATGCTCTGCCAGGTTCCGCGGATCACGATGTCGGGACCGAAGTCCTTGCCGTCAATGCGCTCGAGATCCTGGTAGCGCCGGATCAGCAGGACGACGGTCCGGGCCGCGAAGCCGAGTACCGCGACGAGTCCGGCGATCACACCGATCGTCACAGTGCCGCCGGTGAGCAGTACCGCCACCGCGGCACCGGCCATGGCGAGGGGCAGCGTGATGAAGGACAGGATTGCCAGCCGCCAGCTCCCGAATGCGGCCTGTAGCAGCAGGAATACGGCAATGCCGGCAGTGATCGCGAGCCCGACCACGCGGGCTCGATCGTCCTGCCGCTCGTCGTAGCTCCCCAGTACTTCGGCGTGATGCTCCAGCGGGAAGTCGACCTGCTTGAGCAGAGCGTCGAACTCGCCTGCGACCGCGCCGTCGCCCCGTCCCGACACGTCGGCAGTCACGTCGAGGTAGGACGAGACCGACTCGTGCCTGATCACGGTGGGGTTCGGCACGACCTGCACATCCGCCACATCGCCGATGCGAACGTGCCCACCGTTCGGAGCGTCGACCAGTAGCTGCTCGATGTCCGCCTCGCTCTGCCGGATCTCGGGTGCGCCCCACACCACGACGTCGAACACCTTTTGCTGCTCGAACAGATTGCCGACCGTGATGCCGGCGAGCATGGTGGCGGCTGCACGTCGGACGTCTCCCGGTTTGACGCCGGCGGCCTGGGCTCGGGCCAGGTCGACCTCCACCTGCACAGTTGGCTCGTCGAGTACGCGCTCGATGTCGTACCGGCGACGCCGTCGACCCCGGCGATCAACGGCTGGACCTCGGCGGCCTTTGCGTCGAGCACCTCGGCGTTCTCGCCGTAGATGCGCACGACCACGTCGTCATCGGAGCCGCCCAGCAGATCGGCGACCCGCTCCTCCGAGTAGGTCAGGACGTCGGTCGATACGTCGGGATATCCACTGACGGTGTCGGCAATGGCGGCGACTGCGCTCGTCGTAGTCAGCCGTGGCGTCGACCTTGACCCAGATCTCGCCGGTGTTGACGTTGACGACCTGGTCCGACATCACGGCTCGGCCGACTTGGCCTCCGACGTTGACTACGTCCAGGCAAAGACCCGAGGTCCGTAACGGCCTGCTTGGTGATTTCCGTGATCTTGGGAAGCGAGGTGCCGGGCGCGGCTTCGACGTGGACGAGCACGTCTCGTTCCTTGAGCGCCGGTCGCATCGAGGCGTCCAAGAACGGCAACGTCAGGAGACCGATCACGCCGATCGTGGCGGCGACTGCGACCGCGGCGCCGGTCTTCCCGACCAGCCGTGGGGCGATCCGGTCGTAGCCACGGCGCATTCGGTGGATCCACGGGATTCCCGAGCGCCGACGAGGCGAGTCGGCCAGCAGCATCAGGCTCAGCGCCGGTGTGACGGTGAGGGCAACTGCCATGGATGCGGCGACGGCGAGCAGGTATGAGAGCACGATCGGCGGCAGGAACGCACCGGGTTCGTCCCGAAGGAAGAGCAGGGGGACCGCTGGGGCAGCGACGATCAAGACCGCGTAGACCACGCTGCGACGGGACCCGGCCGATGCTTCGACGACCCTGAGCCATCTCGCCTTTGCCGAGGCCCGCTCACGATCTTCGGCCAGTCGGCCCGCGACTGTGTGCGGGTCGACGATGGCGTCATGGATCAGCGCAGTCAGGGCAAGCACGAGCCCTGCGATGACCATGAGGTTGACCGTGGTGTCGCGTGCCCCAAGCACGACTGCCGCTGCTGCCAGTGACACCGCAATGGCCGCGGCGCTGATCAGCAACCTGCGCCAGTCCCAGATAGATCAGGCCGATCATCAGCAGCATGAGCAGCCCACCGGCGAGCAGCGCCCACCCGAGATGTTCGAAGGACGACTCGATGAACGAGGCTGGCCGGTAAAGCGACGAGTCGATGCTCATGTCGCCAAGCCCTGGGCGCATCGCCTCGAGCGCAGCGTCGACGCCCTCGGTGACCTCGACGGTGTTGGCGCCCGGGAACTTCTCCACGACCAGAATCAGGCACTTCTCCCCGTCGGCGCAGACGGCGTCCCCGATCAGTGGTTGGGAGTCCTCGACGACCGTTGTGACGTCACCCAGCGTCTTCGATGTCAGTGCCGTCGAGACCTTCGAGCGGCACCTGGGCGAGTTCGTCGGCCGTCGTGATGGCCTGTTCGTGGAAGATGTTGAGGCGTTGATTGGCGCGTGTCGATGAATCCGCCCGTACCGGGGGTGGAGGCCTCGAGAAATGTGAGCGGCGAGACCTCCAGTGCGTTGCCTGCGGTCTCGATGACTTGTGCGAGCGTCGTATCGTTGTCCCGCAGCCGCTGCGGGTCGACCAGGACCTGTAACTGACGGTCCCGAAAGCCCCAGACGGTGACGTTGGCCACGCCTGGAACCCCCATCAGTCGCGGGCTGATCACCCACCGGGCGAGCACCGACACGTCGATCGGGGTGAGCGTCTCCGAGGACAGCGAGATCATCGAGACCCGGCGGTTCGAGGACACGGGCTGGATCATCTGCGGCGGCTTGGCCACCTCCGGCAGCCCGGCGACGCCGATCGCCTGGGTCAGGCGTTCCTGCACGACCTGACGAGCATCGAGCAGGGCCGTCCCCGGCTCGAAGGTCATGAGACCGAGGACAGGCCCGGGAGCGACGCCGACTCGATCTCGTCCAGGAATGGGACGCCGACGAGCAGGTCCTGCTCCAGCGGGACAGTGATCAACTGCTCCACTTCCTCGGCCGACAGGCCAAGTGCCTCGGTCTGGACCTCGACCTGGGTGGGCGTGAACTCGGGATGGATGTCGACCGGCATGGTGCGTAGCTGGGCGAAGCCGAACCCGATCAGACCGCGGCAACGGCTACGACAAGCAGCCGAAACTTCAGGCTCGACTCGACGACCCACCGCATCACGAGACCCCCGTGCCTGGTCGCCCGTCTCCGGTTGGGGCGTTTCCAGTCTCGGCTGACCGGCAGCGCGACGTCATCCGCCGAAGGAAGCGGTCAGGTGATCCGTCCGCCGGATGAGTTGGCATCGACGTCCGGAGGAGGGGCAGACGATCCAACGGCGGAGTTCTGCTTCATCTCACGCCGGGCGGCCGACCCGGTGAACTGACCTTCGAATCGGCGGGTTTCATTGCCAAGTCGCAGGTCATGTGAACCGTACGCTCGATCCGTGGGAATCGCGGCATCGATACTGGGTGGCCGGACCCACCGGGGAAGCGTGCTGGTCGCGGACGGCTTGCTCGTCGGCCTGGTCACGGCGTTGGCATTGACCACGCTGGTCTACCGGGCGCTCGAGGGGCCGGAGATACCCGCGGGGGCGATACGACTCGACGTCGTCAATGCTCTTGCGGTCGTCTTGGTGCTCGCGGGACTGTCGTCGCTCATCTGGCGCCGGCCCGGGGCTTTACCGGTGCTGGCTGTGAGCGGCGCCGTTTTCATCGGTTCCGACGTGGTCGGGTCGGCATCTCCGCTGCTGGCGTTTGCTCCGCTGATGGCGCTCTACGCCGTCGCAGCCGACTGCCGGCCGGCTGTGTCCGGCGGGGCCGCGGCAGTCTTGGCGTTTGGTGCTGTCACCGTTTTCATAGCCAACCCCGGGCCACTGGACGATGACTTCCTCGACTACCTGCTCTCGGTGGGTACGGCCTGGTTGCTGGGCTACGGAATCCGGCTCAACCGCGCCCGCACGTCGTTGCTTGACGAGCAAGCGGCGCAACTCAGCCGAGAGCAAGCTGTCCGCACCCAGGCAGCGGTCCGGCAGGAGCAGACCCGGATAGCCCGTGAGCTGCACGACATCGTGGCGCATCGCGTTGTCGTCATGGTCGCACAGGCAAGCGCGTCGACCCGGATGTTCGACACCGAACCAGAGCGGGCAAGGAATGCGCTCACGTCGATCGAGAGCCTGGGCCGAGAAGCGCTGATTGAGATGCGTCGCCTCCTCGGCGTGCTCTGGACCCACGACGACGGGTCGAAGGCGCCACAGCCGGGACTGGCGGAGTTGCCAGATCTCATCGCCCAGATGGAACAGGCGGGGCTTCCGGTCGCCCTCGCGGTTTCCGGACAGCCGAGGACGCTGCCTGCGGGCGTCGAGCTCAGCGCCTACCGGATCGTGCAGGAGGCACTCACCAACACCCTCAAGCATGCGGGCCCCACCCGGGCCGAGGTGGAGCTCAGCTATCACCCAGAGGTCCTTGAGTTGCGGATCGATGACAACGGGTGCGGGAGCTCGTCGCCCCCTACTCCTGGCCATGGGCTCGTCAGCATGAGGCAACGGGCCGCGCTGTTCGGTGGCGAGGTGCGCATGGGACCGCGGGGCGGTTCTGGCTTTCAGGTGGTGGCGAAGTTGCCGGTGAACGGCGAGCCGTGACCATTTCCGTGCTGATTGCTGATGATCAGCCCCTGATGCGGGCGGCCCTGCGGATGTACCTGGAGGCCGAAGACGACATCGAGGTCGTCGGGGAGGCGGCTGACGGTGAACAAGCAGACGCGCTGGCCGCGACACTGCGGCCGGACGTCGTCGTCATGGACATCCGGATGCCCAACGTCGATGGCGTCGAGGCGACCCGGCGCTTGACGTCGGGCGACGACGGCGATTCAGTCAAGGTGCTGGTCATCACCACGTTCGACCTCGACGACTACGTGGTGGAGGCGCTGCGCGCAGGCGCCAGCGGCTTTCTGTTGAAGGACGCGACAGCCGACGAGCTGGTCCACGCGGTGCGCGTCGTCGCTGCCGGTAACGCGCTGCTGGCGCCGGTCGTGACCAAGCGGTTGCTGGATCGTTATGCGCACCGCCTACCGGCACCCACTGCGGGCGGGTCGGACTTGGTGCAGGGCTTGACCGACCGGGAGCAGCAGGTGCTGGCGCTGGTGGCCCGGGGTTGCTCAAACTCCGCCATCGGAGCGGAGTTGCACTTGGCCGAAAGCAGCGTCAAGAGCCACGTGAGTCACCTGCTCAACAAGCTCGGACTGACCGACCGAGTCCAAGTGGTGGTGTTCGCATACGAGAACGGCCTGATCCAGCCCGGGGCGATATGACGGAGCCCACGCGGTGAGGGCACGGTCCGGGATTGCGCAGGCGGCAGCGCTGGTGACCGGCCTGACCGCGCTGTCGGCGATTCTCGGCTTCCTGCGCGACGTCGTGATCGCCGGTGTCTTCGGCGCCGGCGCCGAGCTCGATGCGTACCTCGTGGCGCAGGGCTTGATGAACCTCGTGCTCGCGCTGATCGCAGGCGCGATGGCGAAGGCGACGGTGCCGGTCCTCGCCGCACAGAACGCGAAGGACGGTGGGCCCAACCGGAGCGGTCACACGCTGTCCGTCGTGCTGACGGTGACACTGCTGGTGCTCGGCTTGGGATCGCTGGTCATGGCGCTTGCGGCGAGCTCGGTCGTGTCAGTGCTCGCGCCCGGCTTCGAAGGACCCGAGGCCGAGCTGGCGGCGGGTCTGACCCGGGTGGTGCTCATCTCGACGGTCTTGATCGCCGGCACCAATTTGCTGGCTGCGGCCGCCGAGGCCCATCGCAGGTTCTTCTGGGCCGGCGTGCAGGGCATTCCCTTCAACCTGATCATGATCGGGTCAGCCGTTCTGCTCGGACCCCGATACGGGGTCGCCGCCCTTGCCGTCGGGTTCGTGGTGGGCTCGGCGGCCCGGCTGGTGTGCCAGCTGGTCCCGCTGCGGGCCCTCGAGCTGCGGCTGCGGGCGTCGTTGGACTTGAAGGATCCGGGCTTCCGGGCAATCGCCACGTTGGTGCCGGCATTGCTGCTCGGCAGCGCCTTGGGCAACGTCAATACCCTGGTCGACCGCGCCGTCGGATCGATGGTCGGTGAGGGGACCATTTCGGCGCTCAGTTATGCCTGGCGGCTGATCAGCCTCGGCGAGACGCTGCTGGTGGCGTCACTACTGACCGCGCTCTACCCCGCGTTCGGCGCAGCCGCCGGCGGCCGGGACCTGGTCGAGATGAGGCGGCTGGTCGGCCGCGGCTTGGCCACGGTGGCAACGGTGCTGCTTCCGGTGTGCGGGTTCATCCTGGTCTGTGCAGGTCCGCTGGTCGCACTCGTATTCGAGCACGGCAGCTTCGGACCGTCCGACACTCGACGGACCGCGACCGCCGTGCTCTGGTATGCGCCGGCCCTGCTGGCGCTGGGCTGGCGCGAGCTGGTGGTGCGGGCCTCATACGCTCTCGGTGACTCGCGCCGGCCGGTGCTCGTGGCGGTTGTCGCCATGGCGGTCAATGTGGTCGGAGACCTGACCCTGGGCCTTGCGTTCGGCATCGCCGGACTGGCCGCCTCGACCTCGTTGTCACTGGTACTCGCGGCCGTGGCGAACACCTGGCTGCTGGGCCGACGCCATGGCGCCGTCGAATACCGGTCAGTGCTGGCGATGCTCGGCCGCACCGCCGCAGCAGCAGCCGCCGGCACAGTTGCGGGTGCTCTGCTCCACCGCGTCCTTTCACCAGTGTTCGACGCCGGTGACAGCGGCGACGTCCTCTTGCTGTTGTCGGTCGGACTCGTCGTCGTCGCTGCGTTCGTCGGCGTGTTGTACCTGCTGCGCGCTCCGGAGAAGCGGTTACTTGTCGATGCAGCGGAGGTCGTGACGATCAGGCGTCGATGAGCTGCCTCGGCGCGAGAGCCGCCGTGCGAGATCCGGCCGCCCGGACGATGACGAATGGAGTTCCCCGCAGACGCTGGCCCAACGGGTTGTCCTCTAGGACGGCAGCAAGTGTTGCGGCGGGAAGTGATTTCGCCGAGACCGCCCGGATCGAACCACCGAAATCGTTGAGGTCGACGATGCCGACGCCGATTCCCAGCGCCCGTTCCAGGTCGGCGCAGAGCTGCTGCGCGACCGAGGTCTCTAAGGGCGGGAACAGCAGGTTCTCGTACGGCGGGCGGCCGCCGTCGATGTCCCGGGCGACCGATCCGGCTAGCCGATAGAACGCTCCCCGCAACCCGAACGGACGTGTGACGGCCCCGCCGACGGCTGCGGCGATCGTTCGTCCGGTGCCGATCGTTCGGACGACGTACTCCATCTTCTCCGGGACCGACAGACCACGTGAGTCGGTGCGTGGGTGGACGTGACCTGCAAGCAGGCGAGCCAGTCGGCCGGGCTTCATCGTGCCGATGTCGACCGCTCTGCCGGTGAGCAACACGACCACCTTCTCGCTGACGGCGACGGTGTCGCCGAGTTGAGCCAGGTCGAGCCGCTCCTTCAGCGACAGCACGAGTTCGTCGGCTTTGGTGAGCCAACGGGTGTGCAGCGGGAGCCGCAGGTAGTCCGTGCCGGCCACGTGCACGTGGCTCCACCCGTCAACGCGTTCCTCGGTCTGCAGAACGGCCGTACCTCGATGGCTCATGCCGACTCCCGGGCTGGCTGGTTCCTGTGATCAATGTGACTGATGTGATCAGTGGGATCAGTGTGCCGACATGGCTGGCCAAGTTAGCGGAAGTAGGGCATCACTGCGCTTTCGGCGTGTCGCCGCTCGCGGCGACGAGAGGAAGCGCGCACCTGCGCGATGTGATCGACGGCTAGGCTCGTCGCCTCCCCGCGAGCAGGAAGGGGCGAGCCGTGGGTGTCGACTCGCTCAACGTCTTCCTGCTCGTCGGTGCGCTGGTCCTGGTGGCCGCGGTTGTCGCCAGCAGGTTCAGCATTCAGCTCGGTCTGCCCAGCCTGGTGATCTATCTGCTGATCGGCGTGGCGATCGGCGAAGCGGGCTTCGGGGTGTATTTCGAGGACGCCGGACTGGCCCAGGCGTTGGCGTTTGCCGCATTGATCGTCATCCTGGCCGAAGGTGGGTTGAGTACCCGGTGGGGCGAGGTGCGGTCGTCCTTTCCGGTGGGGCTGTCTCTCGCCACCGTCGGTGTGGCGATCAGCACGACGATCATGGCTTTGGTTGGGCACTACGTCCTGAACCTGGACTGGACGCTTGCCGTGCTGCTCGGCGCCGTGTTCGCGCCCACCGACGCTGCGGCGGTTTTCTCGACACTGCGCAGGGTTCCGCTCGCACCGCGGCTGTCTGGTGCCTTGGAGTCGGAGGCCGGTCTGAACGACGCTCCGACGGTGGTCCTGGTCGCCCTGGTCAGCGCGGGAGAGGTGGCCGAGCGAGGAGTGGGCGAGGTGACATTGATCATCGCCTACGAGCTCGCCGCCGGTGCCGTGATCGGCTTGGCAGTCGGCTGGTTGGGGGCCCAGGTGATCCGGCGGGCAGCCTTGCCCGCCGTCGGCCTCTATCCCTTGCTGGTCATGACGTTGGCCGTACTGGCGTACGCGGCGGGGGCCGTCGCGAATGCCAGCGGATTCGCGGCGGTGTACCTCGCAGCACTGGTCCTGGGCAACGCATCGCTCCCGCACCGTGCGGCGACCCGGTCGTTCGCCGAAGGCTTGGCCTGGGTTTCGCAGATCGGCTTGTTCGTCATGCTCGGCCTGCTGTCTTCGCCGTCGAACATGCCGGAGGCGTTCGTTGCCGCGATCGTCGCCGGGCTGGCGCTGACCTTGCTCGCCCGCCCGATCTCGGTGTTCATATCAACCACGCCGTTCGCGTTGTCGATGCCAGAGCGCGGATTCCTGTCCTGGGCCGGCCTCCGGGGTGCAATTCCGGTCGTGCTCGCCACGATCCCGCTCGCGGACGGGACTGAAGGTGCAGCGTGGCTGTTTGCCGTCGTCTTCATCGTGGCCGTCGTCTTCACCCTGCTCCAAGCTCCGCCGCTGCCCTGGCTGGCCCGATACCTGGGCGTCGGGGGAGATGCCGTGGCCAGCGATACCGATGTCGAATCGGCGCCATTGGATCGCCTCCACGCCGATCTGGTCCAGGTTCGGATCCCGGCGCGGTCACAACTGCACGGGGTGGAGATCGGAGAGCTCCGGCTGCCAGCCAACGTCGCTGTCGCGCTGGTCGTGCGCCAGGACAAGAGCTTCGTACCCACGGCCACGACCAGGCTTCAGCACGGAGACGAGATCCTCATCGTGGCGCCGCGGAGGTTGCGTGAGGCGACGGAACGCCGAATCCGGGCGGTGAGTCGCAGTGGCCGACTCGCCGGCTGGTTCGGTGATCGGGGCGGCCGGGACACCGATGATGTCGTGCTGCGCCGCGGGCTCAACCGATTGCGGCGCTTCGGGGCCGCGCGGGAATGACCACGCGTCAGTCGAGGAGGTCGCGCACGCAGGCGTCGACGTCGATCGGTGGCGGAATGAGCGCGAGACAGTGCTGAAGTGCCTCTGATTCGGCCCGCGAAAGTGTTGTCTCCGGCGATGGAAGGATGGTCGGCAGCGGTGGTATCTGCGCTGGAACGGATACCGGGGGCAGCAGCGGTAGGTATGGCACGTCTACGCCGAGCGCCGTCGAAGACGACGACGGATTCGGGAGCGGCGTATTGGACGACTCGGCGTTCTGAGTTGCCGCCTCCCGCACAGGCAGCGTATCCGTTGACGCCGGCTGTGGCTTTGGCGTCCCCGGCACAGTCGGGGCCACAGTAGGTGTTGGGACGAAGGAATCGATCGGACGCGGCTGCGAGTCGGTCTGGGGTTCGATGCCATCTGCGCTCACGAGCAGGCCGGTGCCGACCGCCGCCCCTACGGCGATTACGGTCGAACCCGCTACGGTCGCCGCCGCCGCATGGTGGTCACGCGCCCGAGCAGCCAACCATGCGAACGGCGCGAGCACGACCGTCTTGCCACCGCGGATCAACCGAAAGCGCGCGCGACGCTCCTGTGGTGTCGCCAGCTCCTCAGCCGCCTCCTGTTCCAGCTCTTCGATCTCGCGGAGCGTCTCGGCGAGCTGCTCTTTGAGCTCCTCGATCCTCCTCCGATCCACCATCCTCGATCCCTCGTAATCGTGCATCCAGGTCGGTCAGCTGATCGACTAATCCGGCCAAGACGTCCAGCGGCTTCGGCTCGCCACGTTCGGCGGCCTCGATCGCTACCACCACCTTGTGGAGCGTCTTGGCGTAGACGCGTTCGCCTGCTTCGAGGCGGGTTAAGGTACCGCGCGACACCCCTGCGCGCGCAACCACGTCCTCTTGGGTAAGCCCGGCCGCGACTCGCCGTCGCTTCAGCGCCTTGCCGTTCGGTTTGACCGTCCCATGACCAGACACGACGTACAACTTACGCATAACTTCTGCACTCGTCCAGCATATGCGGTTGCGTTCTATTCAACTTACGCGTAAGTTACGCGCTATGCGCGGCCAATGCCAAGTGCCGACACCGACGGGGGAGTGTCCTGACACTGCTGTTGGCCCTGGCCGTGCTCTGGATGGGCGATGAGGGCCAAGGGGGCCCTCATCGCCCCCTTGCTTGAACCCAGCTACGTCCGCCTCAACAGGGCGGTGGCCCACCTGTCGGTGCTGGAGCCGGCGTCGCGCCGACCTTGGCGAGCTTCTCGAATGCGTCACCGACCACAAGGTCGACCGTGCTGTCGGTGCGGTCGTCGGCGACGAAGACTGCTCCAGACACCTGTGCCACGACCACTGCGGCGGCCGCTTCATTGTCCGCGCCCGCTCGTATCTCCGCCGTTCCAGTGACCGTCTTGACGAGCGGATCGTTCGCGACGTCGAGGATGGCGAAGTCCCGTTTGCGTAACGCGCGGGCCACGCTCGAGGCGAGGCCGTTACGAGAGGTGGCGTTATAGACGTTGACCTGGATATCGGCCGGAGCGGGAGCGTCGGTGGGAAGGGCCGGAATGCACGTGGGAGCGACCGTGACCTCGGCGATGTCGGCGGACTGCGGGTTGGTGATCGTGTTCCACGCGTACCAGCCGGCGAACGCGACGAACGAGGCGAGCACGAGCATGGTGATGGCGGTCCGAAGATGGCGCCGTTCGGCAGGACGGCGGCGGGTCCCTGTGTCGAGATCGCGCGACACGGCCATCGAGCCTTCCGGTCAGGCGCCTGGCGCCAAGGTGTGTCCGGCGAGCCTAGCCCGTCCGGTCCGAATCGCCGCCGATGACCAGCACCCGCGCGTGGATCACTGGTCGTTGTTGTAGCGCGGCCCGCAGCGCGCGGTGCAGACCGTCTTCGAGGTAGAGCTCGCCTTGCCATTCGACGACGTGCGCGAACAAGTCGCCATAGAACGTCGAGTCTTCGGCGAGCAGGGCATCCAGGTCGAGAGTCCGCTTGGTCGTGACCAGTTCGTCGAGTCGCACCTGGCGGGGCGGCAGGTCCGACCAGGCCCGAAAGGTTGTGCTGTGATCGGGGTACGGCCGGCCTTCCCCGACGCGCTTGAAGATCACCCCCCGCATTCTAGATCCCCGTCGATAAGCTCCCGAGGACGAAGCACGGGAGGGCGCATGGCCAAGCCGGGAGCCGACATCGTGACGGCGGTTCGCGAGGGCTATGCGTTCGAGGGTCCCTGCGTCGAACTCGGCGCGCTGATCGTGGACGACGGGCCGCGGCCGGAGGCCAAGGTGCGAGTGCCGCTGGCCATGCTCAACCGGCATGGCCTGGTGGCTGGTGCCACGGGAACCGGAAAGACCAAGACACTGCAGCTGATGGCCGAGCAGTTGTCGGTGGCGGGTGTTCCGGTGTTCGCAGCCGACATCAAGGGGGATCTGTCCGGCCTGGCGTCTCCGGGGGAGCCCGGCGAGAAGATCGACAAACGGGCGACCGCGATTGGTCAACAGTGGCAACCGACCGCCTATCCGGTCGAGCTGCTCCGGCTCGGCGATGCTGGTACGGGCGTGCCGGTTCGGGCAACCGTGACGTCGTTCGGCCCGACGCTGCTTTCCAAGGTGCTCGAGCTCAATGACACCCAAGAGAGCTCGCTTGGACTGGTCTTCCACTACGCCGACCAGGCCGGGCTTCCGCTGCTGGACCTCAAGGACCTGCGTGCCGTCATCCAGCACCTCACCTCTGACGAGGGCAAGGCTGATCTGGAGGAGCTGGGCGGGCTGGCCAAGCCCACGGCTGGTGTGATCCTCCGATCGTTGATCAATTTCGCAGAATCCGGCGCCGACACCTTCTTCGGCGAGCCCGAGTTCGACGTCGAGCACATCATGCGGACCGCAACCGACGGCCGCGGGATGATCACCCTGCTCGAGCTGCCGGGCGTACAGGACCGACCGGTGCTGTTCTCGACGTTCTTGATGTGGCTGCTCGCCGAACTGTTCGAGGTGCTTCCCGAAGCTGGCGATCTCGACAAGCCGAAGCTGGTCTTCTTCTTCGACGAAGCGCATCTGCTGTTCAAGGACGCCTCTCGCGCATTCACCAATGCGCTGGTCCAGACGGTTCGGTTGATCCGCTCGAAGGGTGTCGGCGTCTTCTTCGTCACTCAGACACCAAAGGACGTCCATGAGGACGTCCTGGCCCAGCTCGGCAGCCGGATCCAGCACCAGCTGCGGGCGTTCACGCCGAACGATGCTGACGCGCTCAAGGCGACGGTGCGGACGTTCCCGACGTCGACATACGACCTGGAGGAGCTGCTGACCACGGTTGGTATCGGCGAAGCGGTCATCACGGTGATGTCAGAGAAGGGAGCCCCCACGCCCGTGGCGTACGCCATGCTGCCGGCTCCACAGTCACTCATGGCGCCGTCATCGGCAGACGTGCTTCAGGGCATCGTGGCGGCCTCGCCGCTAGCGGGCGAGTACTCCGCAGCCGTCGATCGTCAGTCCGCGTACGAGACATTGACCGGCAAGATCGCTGCTGGCCCGGGTGCGCCCCTCGGCGTGCCGTCCACCCCGTCCGGGTCCCCGGCCGGTGCGCCTGCTCCCACCAGCACGCCGGCTCCGCCGTCCGGCCCGACTGAAGAGGAGCGACTGGAACAGGAGATCCTCGGCACAGGCACACCGACGGTGCCCCTACCATCCCCCGAGCCGCCGCCGGTCAAGAAGACGCGCTCGCGCAAAACAGATGCGCCGACTTCGAGTGGCGGCATCGTGGATCAGGTACTCGGCTCCAAGGCATTCGAGGGCTTCCTCAGATCGGCGGGGACCACCCTGGCCCGCGAGATCAGCCGCGGCGTCTTCGGCACCCGGCGCCGCCGTTAGCCGATACGGCTGGATTCACTCGAACTGCACGACGGAGAGAACGTTGCCGGCGGGGTCGGTGAACCAGGCGATCGAACGTCCGTCTCCGTGGTGGATCCCGCGATGGTCTGTGTCGATGTCCGGGTACCGCGCGATCGGCACTCCTTGCCTGGTCAACTCGTTGACGGCCTGGTCGACGTCGTGCACGCCGAAGTTGAGGACCGTGAACGTCGCGGGGGTGTGGTCAGGCTTGGCGTAGATCATGACGCTCTGGTCACCCGCGCGTAGCATCAGCGGCCCGGGCTGCCCGGACACCTCCAAGCACGTCGCTGTAGAACCTCCTCGCGACGCCGATGTCGTCCACGGAAAAGCTGCTGAAGACGTTCGTCGGACCCAACATCGTTGCCTCCAATGCTGTCGCACCAGTGAGCGTCCCTGGTGATCGATGATTTCCATGGCTACGCACGCCATTGGCTGTGAACGCGGGCAACAACTGTGGGAGTTGTCTGCAGAAAGAGGCCCTCATGTCCGGAAAACTCGGCCGACCGCGCGAAGACCGGCTCAAGCGCCAGCAAGAGATCTTCCTCGCAGTGGCTCCTCTCATCGAGCGGTACGGTGCCAAACGGCTCACCATGCGACAGGCCGCCCAGGCGGCTCATCTCAGCCTTGGCGGCCTATACCACTACTTCCCGACCAAGAGAGACCTCGTCCTGCACTCGCTCAAGCCCGAGGCATTGGCCCGCGTGTGTTCGGATTTCCACGGAGGGAACGCAGATCTCGCCCGCACCGACCGCGCCGGATACATGGAGGCGAACATCGCCTATATGGCCCGGCAATGCGCATTCATCCGGCCGGCGTTTCAAGCCGCGCTCGATCTCAATGCCGAGATCGCATGGGATCACATTCGGGCGGGCATCGAACGCGGGCTGGATGCGTGCGCTCGACCATTGAGCCTCGCGCTACCTCAGTGCACGCCGGATGAGATCGACAGTCTCGGCCGCAACCTACGGCGTACGTTCTACTCCGCGCTCATCGATCGCGCTGTGACTCCGGAGGAGATGCGCCTCGAGATGCTCTCGCTGGTCCACGGCTGGCCGCTCACCCCAGCGGAGATCGAAGCCCGTGGCGAGCGACGAGATCCGGCACCTCGCCGAAGTCGAACGAAAGTCCGAAACGTTCTGCGATCGGCGCGATGACGGATGGATCCGGCCGGCCGCCGACGGCTGCCGTCGCCTCGGCCAGCTCGACAAGGTATCCCTCGAATCCTGCCGGGCTGACGATCTCGATCATTCGCGCCGGCACAGCGGCGGCATTCCACATCGAGTGGAGTTCCCCGCGCGGCTTGACGATGTAGCCGCCGGCTCCGAGCGATACCTCCCGGCCGTCGGAACGGAAGCCGATTTCGCCCTCGATCACACATGAGATCTCGTCTTCGCGGCTGTGCCGGTGCGGCGGGACAAGGACTCCCGGTGCGAACGTGTGCTCAACGATCGAGATCCCGCCGGTCTCCGATCCGGCGAGTTTGACGGTCGCCGTGAAGCCCGGCACGAGGGTGACCTCTTGG
>CAWCED010000011.1:0-28619 GCA_963794465.1 uncultured Actinomycetota bacterium
GAGTAGAGAGCCGCGATCGCATCCACATCGTGCTCCGGCCATGCGCGAGTCCAGGTGTCCGCCCAGCGGCGTGCAACAGCGTCGACATCCATGGCCGGATGCTAGATCGGCGGGGATTCGGATCCCACCCGAACGATCGTCCCTGCGCTGGACCGGGGCCGTCGGGATCGGCCCCTGGTGGGATCGGCAGACTCGACCCTGTGCTGCAGAAAGTGGTCTCCGATCAGGTCGGGGCGATGTTCCGCCGCATCGTGTCCGGCGATCCGACCGGACGGCCGCAGTGGGTCCAGGCGATCGAGGACGGCGACGACGCAGGCCTGTTCGGTCCGGGTTCGGCCCCGTGGGTCGTGCACGGTCACCTCGCCACCGTGGCCGGCGGTGTCCGGGCGCTCCGATCGGGCGCCGCCAGCTGCAGGACCTCTCCCCCGCCGACCTCAACGCCCTGTATGGGCAGCTGCTCGCTGGCGACGACGACCACCGCGAACTGTCGCCTCGATCGGTTCGGTCTGTGGCGACGATCGTTCACCGGGCGCTGCGAGACGCGGTGCGCTGGCAGGCGATCGTCCGCAACCCGGCGGAGGCTGCCGACCCGCCGCGGCCGTCGTCGAGCCCGGAGATGCGGACGTGGTCGGCGGACGAGCTGAACCGGTTCCTCGCCCACGTCGCGGCCGACCGGCTGGCAGGCGGATGGTGGCTGCTGGCGACGACCGGGATGCGCCGCGGTGAGGTACTCGGGCTGCGCTGGTCGGACGTCGACCTCGACGCCGGATCGTTGCGGATCACCCGCACGCTGATCACGACGGGCGCCCGCCGCAAGGGCGAACCCGCGACGGCGTGGGGAACGCCGAAGACAACCAAGGGGCGCCGTTCCGTAGCCCTCGACCCGGCCACGGTGGCCGTGTTGCGACAGCACCGGGCACGGCAGCTGGAGGAGCGGCTGGCGGCCAGTGCGGCGTACCAGGACGGCGACCTCGTCGTGTGCCTGGCGTACGGCGCGCCGCTGCATCCGAAGACGCTGTCGTACACGTTCGAGCGTGAGATCAAGCGGGCCGGGCTGCCGCCGATCCGGCTGCACGACCTGCGGCACACTCACGCGACGCTCGCGCTGCGGGCCGGGGTGCATCCGCGGGTGGTGCAGGAGCGGCTCGGGCACGCCAACGTGTCGATCACGCTGGACACCTACTCGCACGTCGACCTGGACATGCAGGCCGCGGCGGCCGCGCGTGTCGCGGCGCTGGTGGCAGGTGACCAGCAATGAACTTGTGGAACGCCATCCTCCCGGTAGTGACGTTGATCTTGGGGTACCTCGGCACACTGTGGACGGAGGAACGTCGTGACGCCCGCGCGCTCAGCCGTGCTCGATCTGAACGTGCCGAGCTGGCCGGCCTAGCACGGGCAGATCGCCGGGAGAGCTTCGAGCTCGAGACCTTGGCACGAGCTCACGCTGCCCTCTTCGACTTTGCACGCGCAGTGGGTCACGGGGACCATCTCGACTCGATGATCGCTAAAACGACCGGCGAGTACGGATCAGCCCTGGTGTCCGACGAGGCAGCCGAAACCCTCCGCGTGACAAACCGGGCGCTCAACGATGCCAAGGGATTGATCTTGGACGATGACTTGCGCGAAGCTGTGGTCGTCGCACAGACCAAGTCCAACGCCCTCTCCGCCATGCGCGGGGCTGATCCGATCGCCGTCGAAGCAGTGCGTGTCGAGGGGCTCAACGCCATGATCGCTGCGGGCGACCTGATCAGTGCACGAATCCGTGAGATCTACAAGGGCTCGGTGACCAACCCGTGACCATTCCAGCCCTGATAGCGGTGTTGGCGGCGCGCGCCGAGGCTGTGACGTGCGCGGATCCCACCGAGATGTGGTGTCCGAGGGGGGACTTGAACCCCCACCCCCTTGCGGGGACTAGCACCTCAAGCTAGCGCGTCTGCCTATTCCGCCACCCGGACGTGCGCCATCGACGCAGGAAGCGTCGCGGCGCATGAAACTGTACCAATCGACGTTGCGCAGCAGCCAACCGCGAGCGCGGCCCGACCCTACCCGAGGTGTCGATTCTGGTGCTGCGGGTAGCGTGCCGTAACCCATGATGAAAGGCGCAACAGTGGCTGGAAGGACCTACACCCGAGAGGGCGAGAGCAAGGCGGAGAGCCTCGATCGACACTGGCAGGAGCTACTTCAGGAACTTCGGGTCGCTCAAGCAGGCACCCAGATCCTGTTCGCGTTCTTGTTGACGATCGCCTTCACCCAACCCTTCCGAGAGGCCGACGACCTCACCCACCGGGTCTACGCGGTCACGCTGATCACCGCCTCGCTGGCCACCGCGCTGCTGATCGGGCCGGTTCCGTTTCATCGCATGGTGTTTCGGCAGCGCTTGCGGGACCGGATGGTCACCATCGCCGGCCGCATGGCCTCCGGCGGGCTCTTCCTGCTGATGCTCTCAATGGCAGGCGGTCTCTTCCTCGCTCTCGACGTTGCCTTGAACCGCACCATGGCAGCGATCATCGTCTCGGCGGCGCTGGGCTGGTACGTGCTCTTCTGGTATGTCCTGCCGCTGTACGTACGCAGCGGCGAGAACGGGTCGGAGTGAGAAGCTCGACGAGTGGCACTGCTGCATCGCACTGACGGCGACGGCTGGGTGGACTGCACCTGCGGCCAGCGGCATTGGGGACGCTATGGCGCTGCAGGACTGATGCTGGTCCGGTCCGACGGCCACGTCCTGCTTCAGCACCGGGCGGCGTGGAGCCACCAAGGGGGCACCTGGGCACTGCCCGGAGGTGCGCGGTCGTCGACGGAGAACGCCTTGGCCACGGCGACGCGGGAGGCCGGAGAAGAGGCCGCCGTGGACCCGGCAGCTGTCACGCCGTCCCACAGCTGGGTCGACGACCACGGCCCGTGGTCCTACACGACCGTCGTCGCGCACACGCGGGGAACGGTCGAGGCGCGGGCCGCCGACCCGGAGAGCCTGGAGCTGCGGTGGGTTGGCCTCGACGAGGTGACCTCGCACCCGCTGCATCCGGCGTTCGCGGCGGCGTGGCCGCAGTTGCGCGAGCACGCGACGTGCCGGCTGGTGCTCGTGGTCGATGCGGCGAACGTGGTCGGCTCCCGACCCGATGGCTGGTGGCGCGACCGGGTCGGCGCCAACACGAGGCTGCGCGACGGCTTGGCGGCGCTTGCCGACCGCGGCATACCCGCCGACACGCTCGACCTACCTGCCGAGCTGTGGTGGCCGGACATTCGGCTTGTCGTCGAGGGTCAGGCTCGCGGAATCGGTGCGATCCCCGGTGTCCTTGTGCAGTCGGCGCAACACGATGGTGACGCGCTCATCGCACAGACGGTCGCGGAATCGCGGCGCGCCCGACCTGACGACCACGTCGTTGCGGTGACGGCCGACCGGGCCCTCCGGTCGCGTATAGAGGAGCTGGGAGCCTCCCTCATGGGACCTACAGCCTTACGCAGCCTGCTATGACCGGACGAGTCGATTGCGGCGACTTCTCCTGACCATCAAGTGACCTGGCGGCTAGGCAGATTTGCGCTTGGCTGCGGCCTTCTTGGCTGCAGCCTTCTTGGCCGGAGCCCTCTTCGCTGCGGACGCTTTCTTGGCGCTGGCGGCAGGCTTCTCCTCGGACCCACCCCGCTGCTTTTTCGCCTCAGCGACGCTGCGCCGCAACGCCTCCATCAAGTCGACGACCTTGCCTTCGTCCGGCGCCACGTCTGGCGGGCGAGTGATCTCCGCGCCCTCGACCTTGGCCTCGACGACCTGGAGCAGAGCCTCCCGGTACTCGTCGACGTACTCCGTGGGCTCGAACTCCTCGGCCATCGCATCGATGTACGACTCGGCCATCCGCATCTCCTGCGGCCGCACGCCGATGCCGTCATCCAGGAACTTGAAGTCCGGCTGCCGTACTTCGTCCGGCCAGAGCATCGTCTGCACGATGAGCACGCCCTCGCGCGGACGGAGGACAGCCAGCCGTTCCCGATTGCGCAGGGCGACCTTGACGACCGCAACCCGGCCGGCCTTCTCCAGCGCGTCGCGGAACAGCACGTACGGCTTCGCGTCCCCACTCGGCTCGGCGTAGTACGCCCGGGACAGCGCGGTTGGATCGATCTCCTCAAAGGGCACAAACGCCTGCACTTCGACGACCTTGCTCGAGGAGATCGGCAGGTCCGTCAGGTCTTCGTCGGTCAGGACGACCATCTCTCCACTGGGTAATTCGTACCCCTTGGCGATGTCGGCGTAGGCCACCTCGTGCCCGCCGCTATCGCAGATCCGCTTGTAGCGGATCCGGCCCCCGTCGGCTGCGTGGACCTGACGGAAGCTCACATCCTTCTCCTCGGTAGCGGCCACCAGCCGGACCGGGATCGACACCAGGCCGAACGAGATCGACCCCTTCCACACCGTCTGCATCAACCGCTCCTTCCGAGCATTTCCGTCACGATCATCCCTCGGCTGGGCCGTCCTGACCACAGGTCTACCTGAGTCGGCGCGCCTCCGACGCTCCGACCCGGCCATCTGGCAGCGTCGAAACGACCGGGAAGGAGTCGTCATGACCAGGCTCTGGTGCTGGGATTGCGCGGATGACGAGGACTTCGACGTTGTGCCAGACGCCCACGAAACCGAGCGGGCCTGCCCGGGATGCGCAGCGGCTGTGCTCGTCGGCTACCTGATCGTGCCCGACCCAGCTGAGTTCGCCGCCGTCGCCTGACCGGTACCAAGTACATAGAACGCCACCGCGGCGGCAGCAGCGACATTGAGCGAGTCGATTCCCGCCTGCATCGGGATACGCACCCGAACATCAGCGTCAGACGTCCAACGCTGCGAGAGGCCCGCACCCTCGCTGCCGAGAACCACGGCGAACCGCTCGGGACAAACGACTTGGTCCAACGCGACGGCATCGGCCGCCGGCGTCAGGGCGAGGATCAAGAAGCCGGCCTGACGTAAGTCATCCAGCCCGTCGTACCACCTCGTCATCCTGGTATACGGGGTGGAGAACACTGCGCCCATGGACACCTTGACCGAGCGGCGGTAGAGGGGGTCGGCGCAACGCGGGCTCAACAGGACGGCATCCATCCCCAACGCGGCACCCGCCCGGAAGACGGCACCCACGTTCGTATGGTCGACCAGGTCCTCCAGTACCACGACCCGCCTGGCGCCAGTCAGGACGTCAGCGACTCTCGGCAGCGGAAGTCGGCGCAAGGACGCGAGAGCACCTCGATGTACGTGGAAGCCCGTGACTGACTCGATCAGGTCAGCTGGCGCCACGTAGCACGGAGCGTCTGCGGCCTGCTCGAGAACGTCGGCCAGACCCTCGACCCACCGAGACGCCATGAGAAACGACCGGACCGGGAATCCTGCTTCTACTGCCCGGCGGACGACCTTCTCGCCTTCGGCGAGGAACAGCCCGTGCTGCGCTTCCAGCGACGTCCGCAACTCGACGTCGCGCAACGCAACGTAGTCGGCGAGGCGGGGATCGGCAGCGTCGGTGACGTGCTCGATCCGGGCCACGGGCGGCATGATCTCACCCGGGAAATCAACGAAGCGAAAACACAGCGACCAGTCCGATGAGGACGACGCTTCCACGCAGCACAGCCTCGGGTAGCCGACGAGCGACGCCGGCTCCGACGAGACCACCGACGGTTGCGCCGGCAGCGATCAACCCAGCCGCTGCCCAGTCGACGTCAGCGATGGCGACGAAGATCAGACCAGCTACGAGATTCGCCAGGCCCGCGAGCACGTTCTTCGCCGCGTTCACCCGTTGCAGCGTCTCGTCGAGACCGAGCCCGAGCACGGCGATCAGGAGTACGCCTTGGCCGGCCCCCAGGTAACCGCCGTATACGCCGATGACCAGGACCAGCAGCCAGACCAACGGCCCGCCGTGATGCGGCCTGGTCCGCTCCCCCAGCCTGCGCACCAGCCACGGTTGGATCACGACCAGTACGCAGCCCAGCACGATTAGCGCGGGTACGACGGCCTCGAACGACGACTCCGGCAATACCAGGAGCAGCACGGCGCCCAGACTCGCGCCGACCACTGTTGCGGTGGCGAGCCGCAGCACCCGTGATCGCTGCCCGGCCAGCTCGCGGCGATACGTCCAAGCTGCCGCGACACTGCCGGGGACCAGACCCACCGTGTTCGACACGTTGGCGACGACGGGCGGCAGGCCGATGGCGAGCAGAGTCGGGAAGGTCACGAGCGTGCCCGAACCGACGACCGCGTTGATCGCGCCCGCCGCCACGCCGGCGAGGCCTACCAGGACGGCTTCGAGGACGCTCATCCGGCGATCAAGGCAGGGGACGGACGTGTGGCCGGACGGCGGATCGGCGCGGCCCGCCGACCCGATCGGCTAGTGGTCACTCCTCGCTGTTAGCGACTGTCCGGGGTCGCCGAGGCCTGCTGGGCTGCCTCCAGGGCTTCCCGAACCTCCGCATGTGCCGCCGACAACGCAGCTTCGGTTTCCTGTTCGGCTGCTTCGATCGCCTCCGCGACGTCGCCGGCGGGCGGAACGGGTACGGCCGTGCTATCGACGCTGCCGCGTCGAGAAGAGTCGCCGGTCACCTGGGCTCCCAGCCGGCCGACCACGGACCCCAGCCCCTCCAGCGCGGCACCGATCTCGCTGGGCACGATCCACACCTTGTTCGCGTCTCCTCGCGCGATCTCCGGCAGCATCTGCAGGTACTGATAGGACAGCAGTTTCTGGTCCGGGTTGCCGCGGTGGATGGCGTCGAAGACCGCGTGGATCGCCTTGGCCTCGCCATCCGCCCGCAGGATCTGGGCTTGCTTGGCGGCCTCGGCGTCCAGCACCGTCGCCTGCTTCTGACCCTCCGCTGTGAGGATGGCCGCCTGCTTCTGACCCTCGGCGGTAAGGATCTGCGACTGGCGCACGCCCTCGGCGTTGAGGATCGCGGCACGCTTGTCGCGATCGGCACGCATCTGCTTCTCCATGGAGTCCTGGATCGACGCGGGCGGATCGATCGCCTTGAGCTCCACCCGGTTAACCCGGATTCCCCACTTGCCTGTCGCCTCGTCGAGCACGCCGCGAAGTGCGTTGTTGATCTCCTCACGGCTGGTCAGCGTCCGTTCGAGGTCCATCCCACCGATGACGTTCCGCAGCGTCGTCACCGTGAGCTGCTCGATGCCTTGGATGTAGTTGGCGATCTCGTACGTCGCGGCCTTGGGATCAGTGACCTGGTAGTAGATGACCGTGTCGATCGACACGACCAGGTTGTCCTGGGTGATGACCGGCTGCGGCGGGAACGAGACCACCTGCTCACGCAGGTCGATCAGCGGCAGCACCCGGTCGACGAACGGCACGACCACGGTCAGGCCCGGGTCGAGTGTGCGGTTGTAGCGACCGAGCCGCTCGACAATGCCCGCCCGAGCCTGCGGCACGATCCGCACCGACTTCGCCAACGTGACCAGCACGAAGGTGAACAGCAGCAAGACGACGACCAACACGATCGTCGAACCGACGTCCATCGATCAGCAACCTTCCCGACAGTTCGAAGGGCTCCAAGCGGCGCCCTCGGTGGGTGGCACGACGGAGCCTACGGACCCTCCACTTCGTACACGAGAGCCGTCGCTCCCTGAATCTCCACGACGTCGACCGTCGCCCCGATCTCGATCACCCCGTGGTCGTAGCTGCGTGCCGACCAGATCTCGCCCGCGAGCTTGATCCGGCCGCCATGGGAGTCCACCCGCTCGACGACCCTTGCCCGGCGCCCCACCAGGGCCGCGACGCCCGTGCGAGCGTTGACGGGTTGACGCAGATGCCGCTTCGCCACCGGCCGGACCACTCCGATCAGAGCGGCGCTTGCGACGATGGCGACCAACGCCTGCAGCAGGAACGGTGCGCCGACCATGGCAGCGACGCCGCCGGCAAGCGCTCCGCCAGCGAGCATGAGGAACATCAGGTCGAGCGTGGTTGTCTCGATGATGCCGAAGATCAGCGCAAGACCCAGCCAGAGAACCCAGGCGTTGTCGCCGAGCCACTCCGCCATATCACCCACATCTCAAGCGTAGGCGATCAGCAGATGCCAAACCGTGGCCACTGCACGGAATCTCAGCGGGCGCGGGCCGTCCATCGCGCGCCATTGCGGCTCACCGCTAGATTCATCCCGAAGCAGGTGCTCAGTGCCTCGTCGGTGATGGTGTCAACCAGCGGGCCGGATGCCACCACATGACCCCCGCGCAGCAGCAGCGCATGGGTGAAACCGGCCGGGATTTCTTCCACGTGATGGGTGACCAGAACAGTGGCTGGCGACGACGAGTCTGCGGCAACGTCTCCCAGCGTCGTGACCAACGCTTCTCGACCGCCGAGATCCAGCCCGGCAGCAGGCTCGTCGAGCAGTAGCAGTTCCGGGTCGGTCATCAGCGCCCGTGCTATCTGTACGCGCTTGCGCTCACCCTCGGACAACGTGCCGAACGTACGGTCGGCAAGATTTCTGACGCCGAGCCGCTGCAGTAGCCCGTCGGCCCTGTCCTCGTCGTAGCCCTCGTAGAGCTCGCGCCACCGGCCGACGACGGCATAGGAGGCGGTGACGACGACATCCCGCACGGATTCAGCCGGGGGGATGCGGTCGGCAAGTGCTGCACTCGTCAGCCCGATGCGAGGCCTGAGTTCGAAGACATCGACGGTGCCCAGGATCTCTCCGAGGACGGCCGCGTAGCCACTGGTCGGATGTATTTGGGCCGAAGCGACCTGCAGCAACGTCGTCTTGCCGGCGCCGTTGGGCCCGAGCACCACCCACCGGTCCCCTTCGGCCACCGCCCAGGTGACCTGGTCGAGCAGATACTGCCCCGATCGCACCACCGAGACATCGGCCAACTCGAGGACGTCGGTCATCAAGCGCTCTCCGTGCGCGTCGATTCCGATGGTCGCATCGCCGATGACCCTACGACAGGCGCGCCCCGTAGGCTCACCGACATGCTCGGACTGCCCCGCTCAGCGCGGCTCGCGGTCTGGGCGGACAGCTGGTTGACGGGGCACATTGCATTGGACGAGGTGATCGCGCGCGTTCAGGGCGACGACGAGCCGCACACGGTGACCGGACACCCGACCGGTTCTGGCTCGTTCGGGATGGCTCTGCAGTCTCTCCGTGCCGCTGGCGCCCGCGCGTTGCGCGTAGCTTTGCCGCGACCAGGCGACCCGCACGGCCTCGGCGGTCCGCCCGACTTGACGGTAGACGCGGTCGCTGCCGGCGAGGCTGTGGTGTGCGTCGGAGCGCCCGTCGCACTGGTGCCGGCCGTCGTGACGTTCGGGTCGCCCGGAGACCAGGGGCATCAGGTGAGTTGGGCATGGCACGCTGCCGAACCTCCCCCGCTGGTCCCCGGTCTCGCGGAGGCAGAGCAGGCGCTCTCCCAACAGCTGATCGCCGCCGGCTCCACCTTGATGCGCCTGGACGTCGCCGCGTGGCGTCCAGATGTGGGAGTGCTGCTGGACGACATTCGCTCTGGCCGCGCTTCCGAGCCACTCCCTCGGACGTTCCCACCGGCCGCGCAGGCGCTTGCGGCTCGGGGCGCACGGGTGCTGGCCGTTGTCGACGCTGCATTGACTCACGATGGGCTCGCCCTTACCGCGGCAGCCGCGAACGCGCGCCGCGTGGCGCTCCTTCCGCTCGAGCGGGCCGCCCGCCACGCCCTCGCCGCCGCCTGCAATTCGCTCTCGGCATAGCCTGTGCCCGCTATGTCCACCCGGTCCGCCGCCGCAACTCCCAGGGCCGCAACCTTGCTTGTCACGGTCACCGGCCGGGACCGGCCGGGTGTCACATCGGAGCTATTCGCCGTCCTCGGTCGTCATGCGGTCGACGTTCTGGACATCGAGCAGGTCGTCATTCGTGGCCGGCTGGTGCTCGGAGTACTTGTTACGGCAGTTCCGGAGGAATCCGGTCTGGCCGAGGAACTCCAGCAGCTGGCGGCAAGGCTCCGCCTCGAGATCGAGCTGACCCCCGGAGGCAGCGAACGGCGTCCCGCCGTCGATCGGGCTCACGTCACGGTGATCGGTCACCCGCTGCGGCCGGATCCGGTATCTGCCATCGCGCATTGCCTCGCCGAAGCCGGTGCCAACATCGACCGCATCGTCCGGCTGGCCTCCTACCCCGTCACATCCGTCGAGCTCGAGGTCTCCGGCGCCGACCCCGCATCCTTGAGAGCCGATTTGGCTGCCGTGGCCATTGCCGAAGGTATCGACCTGGCTGTCCAACCGGCCGGCCTCAGCCGGCGCGCGAAGCGACTGATCGTGATGGACGTTGACTCCACATTGGTCCAAGGCGAGGTCATCGAGATGCTTGCGGAGCAGGCGGGCGTCCGGGCTCAGGTGGCGGAGGTGACATCGGCAGCAATGCGCGGTGAACTCGATTTCGCTGACGCACTCCGTCGGCGAGTTCGGCTGCTCGCTGGGCTACCGGTTTCGGCACTTGTCGAGATCGGCGATCACATCACCCTCACTGCCGGAGCGCGGACCCTCGTCCGAACGCTCAAGCGGCTGGACTATCGGCTGGCGATCGTCAGCGGCGGTTTCACCCAGATCACCGATCATCTGGTCCGCGAGTTGGGGATCGACTATGCCGCGGCGAATACCGTCGAAGTCGACGACGGCCGGCTCACCGGCGAGCTGGCCGAGCCCGTCCTCGACCGGGCGGGCAAGGCGGACGCGATGGCTCGCTTCGCCGCGCAGGCCGGTGTCCCGCTCGCTCAGACCGTCGCAGTAGGCGACGGCGCAAACGACCTCGACATGATCGCGAGGGCCGGCTTGGGCGTGGCCTTCAACGCCAAACCGCTAGTCCGCGACGCCGCGGACACTGCCGTCAACGTGCCTTATCTGGACACGGTTCTCTACCTGCTCGGCATCAGCCGGGAAGAGGTCGAAGCCGCCGACGCCGCCGACGGCCGGCCGACCCCCGCTCCCCCGGTCCCATCCCCGCAGTGATCACCGGCGTCGTCATCGGCACGCGTGCTACCGCGAGTAGGCCTCCACGGCCGCAACCGCCGTATTGACCAAAAGGTCGACGCCAAGCGGAATTGCCCGCTCGTCGATGTCGAAGAAACCTGAGTGCAGGTCAACCTGCTGGTCCGTGGTTGGTGGTCGAACCCCGAGCCGAGCAAGGGCACCCGGGACGTGCTGCAGATACCAGGCGAAGTCTTCGCCGCCCAGGCTCTGTGGCGCCTCGTATGTGCGCGCTGCGCCGACAAGTTCCCGAGCCGCGCCCAGGAGAACGGAGGTGGCGTCGAGGTCGTTCACTACAGCAGGACAGACTCGCTGGTACTCGAGTTCCGATCGCAGGCCGCCCTTGCTCACTATCGTCGCTACTGCTTCCTTGACCAGCCTGGGTGCTTCCGGCCAAAGCTCAGCGTCCGGAATCCGCACCGTGCCGCTGGCTTCTGCGTGTGAAGGAATGGCATTCGCCACTCCTTGAGAGCTGATCGAGCCGAAGCCGATGGCAATTCGCTGTCCAGGAGAAAGGTTGTCGTTGACTAAGCGGGACAGCGACGTGATCAAGGTCCCGATGATGTCGATGGGGTTCGGCGTCAAGTCCGGCCGCGCCGAGTGCCCGCCTGGACCATGCAGGTAAATACTGATGCGGTCCTGTGCGGATGTGATCTCACCCGCCCTGGTCCCGATATGGCCAACTCGATTGCTCGGGTCGCAGTGCAGAGCGAAGATTGCGTCGACCTCTTCCAATCCGCCTTCCGCGATGACATCCAAGGCGCCACTCATTGGTGATTCCTCCGCCGGCTGGAAAATCAACCGCACGGTTCCCCGGAGCCTCGCCTGGCCGGCCAACCGAAATGCCACGCCAGCCAATATCGTCGTGTGTACGTCATGTCCGCACGCATGTGACACACCTGGAGTTGTCGAGCGATAGCTCACCGACTTCTTGTCGTGTATGGGTAGGGCATCCATGTCGGCTCGTAACGCGATCGTCGGCCCCAGCTGGGATCCGACATCGCAGATGAGGCCCGTGCCGGATGCCAAGACCCGAGGCTTGAGTCCAGCCGTCAGGAGCAGCTCGGTGACCACCTCAGTCGTGCGCCGCTCCTGTCTGGCCAGTTCAGGGTGGGCATGCAGATCCCTCCGCAGTTCGACCAGATCGATCACCAGGGACTCCTGTGGCTCTCTGTTGTTGTGGGGACATGGGTGATTTCAGCCGCGCGGCACAGCGAAGCCAATCAGCCGCCCGGTGCCTGTTCCAACCAAATCCCACTCCGCGTCGAACTCCAGCACCGCCAGTGCGCTGGTGGGGAACTCACCCAGCTCACTCGCGCTTTCCACCAGCAGCCTCGCCAGCGCCTCGATGCTCGGGTTGTGACCGACGAGCATCGCGACATCTGCCTCGGCAGGCAGCGTGTGCACCAGTTCGAGCAGCTCTGCCGGGCTCGCCCCGTAAGCTTCGTCCGCGACGAGCTGACGCAGCTCCCCGCTGAGTTCGCCGCTGATCAACTCGGCAGTCTCAACCGCACGGCGAGCGCTCGACACAACTGCGACCTGCGGAATGACTGCACTGTCCGTCAGCCAACGGCCGACTGCGGGAGCATCTCGCCGCCCGCGTTTCGCCAGCGGCCGCTCATGGTCGGGGACGCCGTCTGGCCACGCCGACTTGGCATGCCTGACCAGGACCAGCGTCTTCGGCACGCCGCGCAGCCTAGCCCCACCGCCATGCTGAGAGGTGCCACCACAGGAGGGGGTCGGGGCGGAGGTTCGCGGAGGCTAGAGAACGAAGCTCGGGGACGACACAACCGAGAGGTCAACATCGAGAGCATGGACTGGCCTCAGCGAACCTCCGCCCCGACTCCCGACCAAAGGCGATCAGGCACCGACCGCGTGCACACCACCATCAACGTGCACGATCTCGCCGGTGGTCTTGGGGAACCAGTCCGACAGCAGTGCGACCACGCCACGGGCGGCGGGTTCGGCGTCGGAGAGATCCCAGCCGAGCGGCGCACGCCGGTCCCACACCCCCTCGAACTGGTCGAAGCCGGGGATGGAACGCGCCGCCATGGTCTTGACCGGGCCTGCGGACACCAGGTTGACCCGGATATTCCGATCGCCGAGATATTTGGCGAGGTACCGCGCGGTTGACTCGAGCGCCGCCTTGGCAACCCCCATCCAGTCATAGCCCGGCCATGCCACCTGGGCGTCGAAGTTGAGCCCGACCACAGAGCCGCCCTGCGGCATCAACGCCAGCGCAGCCATGGTGACCGACTTCAACGAGTACGCAGAAACGTGCACGGCGGTGGACACATCGTCGAACGGCGTGTCGAGGAAGCTGCCGCCGAGGGCGGCCTGCGGGGCGAACGCCACGGAATGCACGACACCGTCGAGGCCGTCGACATGAGCTCCGACTCGATCCGCGAGCGTTGCCAGGTGCGCGTCGTCCTGCACGTCGAGCTCCACGACGGGAGGTGGGTCCGGGCAGGCGCTTGGCAACCCGCTCGACCAGGCTCAACCGGCCGAAGCCGGTGAGCACGACCGTGGCGCCCTCGGACTGGGCCAGCCGAGCTACGTGGAACGCGATTGACGCGTCGGTGAGGACGCCGGTCACCAAGATGCGCTTGCCGTCGAGGATGCCCATTCAGTGCCCCATTCCCAACCCGCCATCGACGGGGATGACCGCGCCGGTGATGTACGCGGCCTCGTCACTGGCGACCCAGCGCACGACCTTCGCCACCTCGTCGGCCGACGCGTAACGGCCAAGCGGAATCCCGCCCAGGATCTCGGCGCGGCGTTCGGCGGACAGCTCCGCCGTCATGTCCGATTCCACGAAACCGGGCGCCACGACGTTGACAGTGATGCCCCGGCTGCCGAGTTCCCGGGCGAGCGAGCGGGCCATGCCCACCAATCCCGCCTTGGTGGCCGCATAATTGACCTGACCCGGCGAGCCGAGCATGCCCACGACGCTCCCGATCAGGACGATTCTGCCGCGGCGCGCCCGGAGCATTCCCCGGGCAGCCTGCCGGATCACTCGAAAGGCACCGACCAGATTGGTGTCGACGACGGCGTTGAAATCGTCGTCGCTCATCCGCAGCAGCAGGGTGTCCCGGGTCACTCCGGCGTTGGCGACCAGGACCTCGACCGGTCCTTGCCGTTCCGTGACCTCGGCGAAGGCTGCCTCCACTGACGCCATGTCCGTGACGTCGCAACGGACACCGGCCAGCCCGTCGGGCGGCTCACCGCTGCGGTGGGTGATCGTGACCGTGTCACCTGCCTCAGCGAAGGCCCGAGCAATGGCGAGCCCGATACCGCGGTTTCCCCCGGTGACCAAGACGGAACGGCCCACTGGTGGCTCCCTTCGCCGGTCGAAGTGCCCGCCGACGCTATCGCCTACCGATCCAGCCAGCAGGTCAGGCGTCCTCCAGGCGGAATCCGATCTTCATGCCCACCTGCCAGTGCTGCACGGCACCGTCCACGATCTGGCCACGAATCTCGGTTACCTCGAACCAGTCCAGGTGGCGCAATGTCTCCCCGGCCCGAGCAATGCCGTTGCCGACTGCAGAATCCACGCCATCGGTCGAGGTCCCGACGATCTCGGTGACCCGGTAGGTGCGGTTCATCCCGATCCCTCCCGTCAGACAAGCCTGATCGGCGCCCATGATCCCGTACGCCAGCCAGGGCGCGGAGCCAACGGTCGGTATGGCGGGAGCGGGCCTAGCGACCTACGGTGAAGGGGTGGGCACTGCTGCGCATCGCCGGGACGAGGCGGTTCAGTCCGTTACCACCGCGCGGCCCGGTCACAGCGACGACATCGACGCGCGCCAGCGCCGGTACTTGCTCATCATGGCCATCCGGATCGCCTGCATTCCGCCGGCAATCATCGTCGAAGGATGGCTTCGCTGGGCGTTCATCGTGGGCGCCGTAGTCCTGCCCTACGTCGCCGTCGTGGTGGCAAATGCTGCCCGGCGCAGCGAGCCAGGAATGCTGGTGCCAGTCGATCCACAGCCCCGTCCTGCACTGCCCCAGAGCCCGCCGCGGCGCCCGGGCGACACCTCCTAATTCACCCTTCACGCGTCAAGGATTCCGTGCAATACTCCGTCCGCGCGCGTTCCGCATTCCCCCGTCGGTGCGCGTTGTGACGGCGACGCCGGGCAGCTTCCCCCGTGGCTGCCTGGCGTTGTCCTGTGCGGCGGCGACGCTCAGGGGCCCGAGCGCTCAGCCGCCGATGGCCGACATCGGGCGCGACGGCTGCAGAAATCCCGGCTCGTCGATGCCATGGCCCGCCAGCTTTCCAGCCATGGCCACGCGCCAACGCCGGGCCAGCTCGGCGTCGCTCGCCCCACTGCGCAAAGGCCCGCGCAGGTCGGACTCCTCGCGCGCGAACAGGCAGGTGCGAACCTGGCCGTCGGCTGTCAACCTGGTCCGATCGCAAGCGCCGCAGAACGGCCGGGTTACCGAGCCGATCACTCCCACCCGGGCCGGGCCGCCGTCGACGAGCCAAATCTCGGCCGGAGCACTCCCGCGCTCGTCCGCCCCCGATCGGCGTCAGCCGGAACTCGTCGCTCAGCGAAGCGAGGATTTCCTCGGCGGTCACCATCTCCACACGATTCCACCCATGCTGGGGGTCAAGCGGCATCTGCTCGATGAATCGCATTTCGTATCCGCGGTCGAGGGCCCAACGCAGCAGGCGCGGCGCCTCGTCCTCATTGATCCCACGCATCAGGACTGCGTTGATCTTCACCGGCACCAGACCGGCCGCGGCAGCGGCCTCGAGGCCGTCGAGCACGTCGGGCAGGCGGCGACGTCGACTGATCGCCTCGAACCGATGTGGATCGAGGGTGTCCAGCGAACCGTTGACGCGGTCGAGCCCCGCTTCGGCGAGCGCTTGCGCCAGCCGGGCGAGGCCGATTCCGTTGGTCGTGAGCGAGAGCTCCGGGCGGGGCAGCAGTTGCGAACAGCGCCGGACGATGTCGACGAGCCCGCGCCGGAGCAACGGCTCGCCGCCGGTGAACCGCACCTGGCGCACGCCGAGGCGCTCGACTGCGACCCGGACCAGCCGGACGACCTCGTCGTCGGTGAGCACCTCAGGCGTGGGCAGCCAGTTCAGCCCCTCTGCCGGCATGCAATAGGCGCAGCGCAGGTTGCACCGGTCGGTCAGCGATACCCGCAGGTCGGTCGCGACACGGCCGTATCGGTCGACGAGCACAGGTCGCCTCCTCAGCCGAGTCCGTCCTGCCTGCCAGCCTAAGCCCCACAGCGGACCACACGGCCGGTCCGGACTACCGTCATGACGTGTTCCGGTTGCTGACGTCCCGCCGTTGGCTGCTACGCATTCTCGCGGGAATCGTGCTGGTTATCGCGTTTGTCCGGCTGGGCATGTGGCAACTGGACCGGAACGAAGAACGGGCAGCCCGCAACGCGGTCATCGAAGCGAACTCGCAACGTGATCCGGTGCCCGTCGAGGATCTGCTGGAACCAAGCAACGCAATCGACGAGCAGCAGGCATGGACGCCGGTCCAGGCCCGCGGCAGCTACGACGTCGACCGTGAGTTCGTCGTCCGGCTACGACCACTCGATGGTCAGCCGGGGGTTCACGTGCTGACGCCCCTGGTCACCGCGAGTGGCGATGCGTTGTTGGTCGACCGCGGCTTCGTCCCCCACGAGGGCTCACCGGCCTCGTCACCCGCCATTCCGGAACCTCCGCCGGGTGAAATCGAGATCATCGGACGCGTCCGAGCCAGCGAGGAAGGCCGTGGAACCGGCGGAGACCCGTCGACCGGCGTGATTCGCCATGTCGACGTGGACCAGATCGCGGCGACGCTTCCCTATCCTGTCTTCGGCGCATGGGTCGAGGTGATCGACGAGCAGCCACCGCCAACGGTTGCGCCAGTACGACCTCCGGCGCCAACGCTCGACGCGGGGCCACACCTGTCGTATGCCGTGCAGTGGTTTCTGTTTGCGTGCATCGGAATCGGCGGGTTCATCCTGTTGGTCAGGACGGACGCACAGCGACGCCGCGTGGATGAGGAATCAGCCGCCGACCGCGAGCGGCAAGCGGCTGGGTCTGGTTCCTGACGGCGCAGCTGGCAGAAGGAGGGGCATGACCGGCCGAATCGAAGACCACGGGCTGCTCGGTGACCTGCACACCGCTGCGTTGGTCTGCCGCGACGGCACCATCGACTGGCTCTGCCTGCCCCGGTTCGATTCCGGCGCATGCTTCGCCGCGTTGGTCGGCGACGAGCGGCACGGCTTCTGGCGGATCGCGCCGGCGGGTGCTGGCAACGCCGACCGTCGCAGCTACCGGGGCGACACCCTGATTCTCCAACACGAGTGGGACACCCCGCAGGGCAGCGTCCGGGTCACGGACTTCATGCCGCCGAGCGATGGCGCGCACGACGTCGTGCGCATCGTCGAAGGCATCTCCGGCCGCGTCCACGTGCACAGTGAACTTCGCCTGCGGTTCGATTACGGGCGCTCGATCCCGTGGGTCCACCAGGTCGACGGTCAGATCGTCGGCGTATGCGGGCCGGACGCCGTCGCCCTTCGCAGCGACGTCCCGACCTACGGTCGGCATTTGACCACGCACGCGGATGTCGTGGTGTCGGAAGGTGAGCACGCTGCGTTCGTCCTGACCTGGCACCCCTCGCACGAACCACCCCCGACGCCAGCGGATCCCTACAAGGTCCTGGCAGAGACCGAACGGTTCTGGTCCGACTGGGCAGGCTGCTGCACCTACGACGGCCCGTACCGGGACGCCGTGCTGCGGTCTCTGCTCACCTTGAAGGCACTGACCTACCAGCCCACCGGCGGAATCGTCGCGGCCCCCACGACCTCGTTACCGGAGCATCTCGGCGGTACCCGCAACTGGGACTACCGCTACTGCTGGCTCCGCGACTCCGCGTTCACCCTCGACGCCTTGGTTCGAAGCGGTTTTGTCGACGAGGCGAGAGCGTGGCGGGACTGGCTGCTGCGCGCGGTCGGAGGAAATCCAGCGGACCTCCAGATCATGTACGGCGTCGCCGGCGAACGTCGTCTCATCGAGTACGAGCTGCCGTGGCTGTCCGGGTATGAGGCGTCTCGGCCGGTCAGAGTCGGCAACGCCGCATCCGAGCAGTTGCAGATCGACGTCTACGGCGAGGTCATCGATACCCTCAGCCGTGCCAGCGGCCACGGCCTGCCACTCGAACGCCATGCCTGGGCACTGCAGGGCCACCTCCTGCGTCATCTGGAGGAACAGTGGGAAGAACCGGACGAAGGCATCTGGGAGATCCGGGGTCCACGTCGGCACTTCGTGCATTCCAAGGTGATGGCCTGGGTTGCTGCCGATCGATTGGTCCGTGACAGCCCGGAGAATGTCACGCGGCCCACCGACCTCGGTCGGTGGCGGGAATTGCGCGTCACGATCCACGCGGAGGTCTGCGCAAAGGGCTACGACTCCGAGCGCAACACCTTCCTGCAGTCCTACGGAGCGCCGGCGGTCGACGCATCGCTGCTGCAGATCCCGATCGTCGGCTTCCTCCCACCGGACGACCCCAGGGTGATCGGGACGGTCGACGCGGTGCTCGCCGAGTTGTCGACTGACTCTGGCTTGGTGCTCCGGTACCGGACCGAAAACGAAGTGGACGGCCTGCCCGGCGACGAGGGTGCGTTCCTGGCCTGTAGCTTCTGGTTGGTCGAGGCGCTGCACCTCATCGGCCGACGCGACGATGCCCGGGACCGGTTCGAGGACCTGCTCTCGCTTCGCAACGATCTCGGTCTGCTCGCCGAGGAGTACGACCCGCGAATCAATCGTATGGTCGGCAACTTCCCGCAGGCGCTGAGCCACATCCCGCTGGTCACTGCCGCGCTGCTGCTGTCCGACGCTCCCACGCCACCGACAGGGCGCGCCTAGCGGCGCTGCCCGGCGTGACCGGGCTGTGGGTTACCTCACGCTGCCAACTCACCCACGAGCACCGGCAACACCGCCGAGATCGGGTCGCGGACCACGGCATCGGCACGGGTGTCGTACGGCGTCGGCTCGGCATTGATGACAACCAGCGGAGCGCCGACAGAAAGGGCTACGTCACACAGCCCCGCGACCGGCTGCACCTGCAGCGATGTACCCACAGCCAGAAAGAGGTCGCAGTCCCGCGCCGCATCAACCGCCGCACGCCAGACCTGCGGCTGCAACGACTGACCGAACGAGATCGTCGCCGATTTCACCAGCCCACCACAGCGCAGGCATCGCGGATCCTCCTCGCCGGCCGCGACCCTGGCGAGCACGCTGTGCATCGTCACCCGCTCCCCGCAGTGGAGGCACTCGGCATGCCAGATCGTGCCGTGGACCTCGACGACATGGGCCGGATCTGATCCGGCCCGCTGATGGAGCCCATCGACGTTCTGCGTCACCAGTGCACGGAGTTTGCCCAAATGCTGCAGGCGCACAATGGCGCGATGGCCGGCGTTGGGCTCTGCGGTCCACGCAGCGTGCGCGCGGCGGTTGCGCCACGCCTGTTTACGCAATTCGGCGTCGGCGACATAGCGGTCCAGCCTGGAGAGTTGCTGGGCCTGCGGGTTGCCCGTCCACACCCCGTTTGGCCCACGGAAGTCGGGGATGCCGGAGTCGGTGGAAACGCCGGCGCCGGTCAGGACGGTGATCCTCGACGCTGCCGCGATCATCGACGCGACTCGCGCGAGCTCCGCTGCATCCGTGAGCATGCAACGAGGCTACGACGACGACATCGCACCCGTGGGGCAGGATGACCGGATGGATCTCGGATTGGACGGACGCGTCTACATCGTCACCGGAGCGAGCCGTGGGATCGGTCGAGCGGTCGCCGAGGCTTTGCTCGCCGACGGCGCCCGGGTCGTTCTGTCGGCCCGGGACGCTGATCAGGTGAAGCGGGCCGCATCCGAGCTCGGGCGCGATGCTGCGCCGGTTGCCGCCGACAACGCCGACCCGCAGACCGCCGAGCGGCTCATCATCGCCGCCCACGAGGCTTTTGGCCGGCTGGATGGCGCCGTGCTCAGCGTCGGAGGACCGCCTGCGGGCAGCGTGGTCGACACACCCGACGAGGACTGGCGCGCCGCGTTCGAAAGCGTCTTCCTCGGCGGAGTTCGCTTGGCCCGCACGATCGGTGTCGCCCTCGACGACGGTGGCTCCCTGGTGCTCGTGCTCTCCATCTCGGTACGCACGCCGATACCGGGGCTTGCGATCTCGAACGGATTCCGCCCCGGGCTCGCGATGGTCTCGAAGCAGCTCGCAGATGAGCTCGGGCCACACGGTGTTCGCGTCAACGGCCTGTTGCCGGGCCGGATCGACACCGATCGAGCACGCGAACTCGACGAGCTCACAGGCGACGCCGACGAGGCACGGTCACGCCGGGTCGCCGGAATACCCTTGCACCGCTATGGACGCCCCGCCGAGCTCGCCAAGGTCGCGGCGTTCCTGGTCTCCCCAGCGGCGTCCTATGTCACCGGCACCGTGCTGGCCGTGGACGGCGGCGAGCTGCGCAGCCCGTAGCGGAAGGCCTACCTGGCGAGCGGCGTGCCGACGACAGCGGCTTGCGGAGCGAATTGGGTGCGGTAGAGCTCCGCGTAGAGACCGCCGGCCGCCAGCAAGGACTCGTGATCACCCGATTCCACGATCCGTCCGTCGTCGACGACCAGGATCCGGTCGGCACCGCGGATGGTGGACAGCCGGTGGGCGATGACCAGCGAGGTGCGGCCGACCAGCGCAGTCTCCAGCGCCTGTTGGACGGCGGCTTCGGACTCCGAGTCCAAGTGCGCCGTCGCCTCGTCGAGGACCACCACCCGGGGCGCCTTGAGCAGCAGCCGGGCGATGGCCAGCCGCTGCTTCTCACCGCCGGAGAGGCGGTAGCCCCGGTCGCCGACGACGGTGTCGAGGCCGTCGGGCAGCAACGACACCAGATCCGCGATCTGCGCGGCCCGCAAGGCGCTCCAGATCTGGTCGTCGGTGGCGTCGGGACGCGCGTAGGAGAGGTTCGCCCCGATCGTGTCGTGGAACATGTGCGCGTCCTGGGTGACCACCCCGACGGCGTCATGCAGCGACTCCAGTGTCACCGTTCGCAAGTCGTATCCGCCGAGCCGAACAACGCCGCTGGTCGGGTCGTAGAGCCGGGATACCAGGTGGGTGATCGTCGACTTGCCCGCGCCCGACGGACCGACCAGGGCGACCAGCTCCCCCGGCTCGGCTCGGAACGACACGCCGCGCAGCACTTCGCCGTTCTGACCCGTGTCGGGTCGGGCGACCGACTCCAGCGACGCGAGCGAGACGTCCTCGGCGGACGGGTAGGCGAACCGGACGTCGTCGAACTCGATGCTCACCGGGCCGGTGTCGGCCGGAAGCGGCCGCGCGTCCGGCCGGTCCCGGACCATCGGCTCGAGGTCGAGCACCTCGAAGACCCGCTCGAAGCTGACCAGTGCCGTCATCACGTCGACCTGCACGTTCGACAACGCGGTCAGCGGGCCGTACAGCCGGCCCAGCAGCGCCGCCAACGCCACCAGGGTGCCGACCTGCAGCGCGCCGTCGATGGCGAGCCAGCCACCGACGCCGTAGACCAGCGCCGTCGCGAGCGAGGACAGCAGCACCAGGCCGGTGAAGAAGTACCGCGCGTAGAGCGCCTGGGTGACGCCGATGTCACGCACCCTGGCCGGCCGCCTGCGCGAACCCGGCGGTCTCCCGGTCGTACGGCCGAAGATCTTGACCAGCAGCGCGCCGGCGACATTGAAGCGCTCGGTCATCGTCTGGCTCATGTCGGCGTCGAGCTGCATCGACTGCCGCGAGATCTCGGCCAGCCGGCGGCCGACGAACCGGGCCGGCAGCAGGAACAGCGGCAGCAGCGCGAACACCAGCAGGGTGATCTGCCAGGAGAGCACGAACATCGCGCCCGCTACGAGCACCAACGTCACGGCGTTGCTGACGACCTGAGACAGGGTCGAGGTGAACGCCCGCTGCGCGCCGATCACGTCGGTGTTGAGGCGGGAGACCAGCGAGCCGGTCTGGGTCCGGGTGAAGAAGGCCACGGGTTGACGCTGAACATGGTCGAAGACCTCGGTCCGCAAGTCGTAGATCAGGCCCTCGCCGACCCGTGCCGACGCCCACCGTCCGACCAAACCCAAGCCGGCGTCGAGGACCGCGAGCGCCGCCACCGCAGCGGCGCCGAGGACGACGACGTCGCGTTGTCCGGCGACGACCCCGGAGTCGATGACGTACTTGAGCAGCAGCGGGACAGCGGCCGCACTGGCCGCGGCGATCACCGTGCGTCAGCAGGAAGATCGAGATGTGCCGCCGGTACGGCCGCGCGTAGCGAAGGATCCGCCGGGCGGTGCCCTTGGCCAGCCGTTGGCCGACCACACTGCGGTCCCGCGAGAACGAACGTGATGCCATGTACCCGCCGATGTGGCCCATCGACACCGGTAGCGACCTCCTATTGGCGACGGCTCACCCACAGATCAGGCGACGCCGTGGTCAAAACGCGCTGGACAGCGCGTTTCTTCCGGCGTCAGCCCACAGCTGAACCGGCGATACCGGTGCCGCGGCAGCCACGCGGCGGTCCGCGTGTGGATCAGGACTTCCTCTTCCGGCCCCGGGTGGCGCCGCCCCGGCCGCGCAGCTCTACTCCGGACTCCGACAGGAGCCGGTGCACGAAGCCATAGGAGCGGCCGGTCTCCCCGGCCAGATCCCGGATGCTCTTACCGCCCTCGTACTTCTTCTTCAGGTCGGTTGCGAGCTTGTCGCGCACGCCCCCGCTGATCCGCGCCCCCTTAGCCAGCTTCTCGGCCACGCGTCCTCCCGCGAAGATCGTCTGTGGTGACTGACGACCATGATCCGACTCATCGGCGCTTCACGCCAGCAAAACGGAAGATCCGTTTTCACGCGAGCGCCACGAGATCCGTGTAGTCGGCACTCCACAGGTCCTCGACACCGTCGGGAAGCAGGATCACTCGTTCGGGTCCCAGTGCCTCGACTGCCCCCTCGTCATGCGTGACCAGCACGATGGCCCCGGCGAATGACCGAAGCGCAGACAAGACTTCCGCCCTCGAAGCCGGGTCCAGGTTGTTCGTCGGCTCGTCGAGCAGCAGCACATTGGCGCTGGAGACGACGAGCGTCGCCAGGGCGAGCCGGGTCTTCTCGCCACCGGACAGAACACCGGCCGGCTTCGCGACGTCGTCGCCGGAAAACAGGAAGGATCCGAGCACCCGACGAGCCTCGGCGTCCGGCAGGTCCGGAGCCGCCGAGCGCAGGTTCTCCAGGACTGTCCGGGACATGTCCAATGTCTCGTGTTCCTGCGCGTAGTAGCCGAGTTTGAGACCATGCCCTGCGGCAACCTCGCCGGTGTCCGGTTCCTCGATATTGCTCAGTAATCGGAGCAGCGTCGTCTTTCCGGCTCCGTTGAGACCGAGGACCACCACCCGGCTTCCCCGGTCGATCGCCAGATCGACGTCGGTGAAGACCTCGAGGGAGCCGTACGACTTGGACAGTCCCGTAGCAGCGAGTGGCGTGCGTCCGCACGGAGCGGGATCAGGGAACCGAAGCTTGGCGACGCGGTCGGAACGACGCTTGGCGCTCCAGCCCGGCCAACAACCGCTCGGCCCTGCGGTCCATGTTCTGCGCCGCAGTCGCCTTGGTGGCCTTGTACCGCATCCGGTCGGCCTGCGCCTTGAGCGCCTCGGCCTTCTTCTCCGCGTTGGCCCGTTCTCGATGTCGGCGCCGTTCGTCGGTTTCACGTTGCTGTAGGTACGCCGCCCAGCCCACGTTGTAGATGTCGAGCGCGGCGCGCGTGGCGTCGAGGTGGAAGATCCTGGTGACGGTTCGGTCGAGCAATGCGACGTCGTGGCTGATGACGACAATGCCGCCCGGATACCCGCGGAGGAAGTCGCGCAGCCAGCCGATCGAGTCGGCGTCGAGGTGGTTGGTCGGCTCGTCGAGCAGCAGGGTCTCGGCTTCGGAGAACAGGATCCGGGATAGTTCGACGCGCCGGCGTTGCCCGCCCGAAAGCGTCCGCAGAGATTGGCCGAGAACCCGGTCGGGCAGGCCGAGACTGGCGGCGATCGTGGCCGCCTGGCTCTCCGCCGCGTATCCACCGCGAGCGACGAACTCGTTCTCCAGCTGGGTGTATCGGCGCATGCCGCGCTCGTGCTGGTCCCGGTCTTCTGCTGCGATCTGTTGCTCCGCCGAACGCAGGCCCGCGACGACCGTATCCAGCTTGCGGGCCGAGAGGATCCGGTCACGGGCCAGGACATCCGGGTCGCCCGCTCGCGGATCCTGCGGCAGATAGCCGACGGGCCCGGTTCTCGTCACCGTTCCTGCGGTGGGTGGCGCCTCGCCGGCGAGTATTCGGGTGAGCGTGGTCTTGCCGGCGCCGTTGCGGCCTACCAGGCCAACCTTGTCCCCCGGTGCGATCCGGAAACTGGCGTGCTCGAGCAGCAGTTGGGCGCTCGCACGCACCTGTAGGTCGGTAGCGGTGATCATGTCGAGGTGCTCCGGGCGGGGTTCAGACGTGCCTGATCAATGGCGCGCGATCATTTCGCCACGGGCATCATGGGGGCATTCTAGAGGCAGGCCGGTACGGTCGGGCCACCGCGACGTCGCTCGACCAGATGGAGGGGTGACGGGTGAAGTTCAACCGCCGGGCGCGTCTGGACACCTCGCAGATATCCGACCGTCGCGGCATGGGGCCGTGGTGGCACGGTCGCGGCCGGCGGTGGGATCGGCGCGCTCGTCATCCTGCTGTTGGCGCTGTGCACCGGTGGCGACCCGTCGAGCATGATCCAGCCCCCGAACAGGTGCAGGCGCAGCAAGGAGAGATCGACAGCCTGGAGACCCAGTGCCAGACCGGCGCCGACCTCGAGGAGAACCCGGACTGCCGGTTCGTCTTCTACGTCAACTCCATCCAGGACTACTGGGACGACGAGTTCGCCCGCCGCGGCGCCACCTACTCGCCCGCGACCACGAACTTCTTCACCAGCGCCGTGCAGACCGGTTGCGGCGGCGCCTCGTCGCAGGTCGGCCCGTTCTACTGCCCGGCCGACCAGACCGTGTACCTCGACCTCGGCTTCTTCGACCAGCTGCGCACGCCAGTTCGGCGGCAGCGGGGCGACTTCGCCGAGGCGTACGTCCTCGCCCACGAGTACGGCCACCACATCCAGAACCTGCACCGGCGCAGATGCAGCAGGTGCGGCCACGGGTCCGGGCCGAGTCCGACGCCGTCCGGCTGGAGCTGCAGGCCGACTGCTACGCCGGGCGTCTGGGCACGTCACGCCACCACCACCGACACTGCCGAGGGCGAGCCGCTGATCACCGAGGTCACCGAGGAGGACATCAACGAGGGCCTCAACGCCGCGGCCAGCCGTCGGTGACGACTACATCCAGGAACGCTTCCAGGGCACGGTGAGCCCGGAGTCGTGGACGCACGGCTCGAGCGAGCAGCGGCAGCGGTGGTTCGCCACCGGCTACCAGAGCGGCGATCTGGGCGTCCTGCGACACCTTCTCGACCAACCAGCTCTGACCGGCCCGACCAACCTCCGGCCTTGGTCGAAATGACCATTTGGGCTGGGTGGCCAGCGACCAGGGAAGGGCTGGCGGCGGTCCAGCGAGAGTTGGCCGGCAGGCGACCACCGTCGTGGCAACCGTCCGGCGGGGCGGCCAGTGTTGGGGCGTGCTTCGTCTGCTTTTCCCGGCATAGCTCCGGCCCCGGCGCCAGTGGAGACCCGGCGTGGGCCGCAGCCGTTGTCGTGCGGGACAACGAGGTCGTCGCCGGGTCCGTCGTGGTGGGAAGAGCAGGGGCGCCGTACGAGGAGGGGTTGCTGGCACTTCGGGAAGGCGCTCTGCTCGAAGCAGCCGTCCAGGAACTGGCCATCACGCCGGACGTCGTCCTGGTCAACGCGACGGGGCGGGACCATCCTCGCCGGGCCGGGCTTGCGCTACACCTGGGTGCGATGCTGGACGTACCCACGATCGGGGTGACCGATCGCGCGCTCTCCGCGGTCGGAACCTGGCCGGCGGACGAAGCGAACCGGATCAGCACCCTGACGATTGGGGGCGATGTAGTCGCCCATTGGCTGCGCATCCGCGCTGGCGCTCGTCCGGTCGTCGTACATGCGGGATGGCGGGTCGACGCCGCCACGTCGGTCGAGGTCGTGCGGCGCTGCCCCAGCGGGTACCGGACGCCCGCACCAATGCGCGAGGCTCGCCGGCTTGCCCGGCGGGCCAGGTCGAGTCTCGACACGTGAGCGGCACGGGCCTTGTGCGCGTCCGACAACCCGGTTACCCGGCGGTCACCCCTAGCCTGTACGGCCGTGAACCGATCCAGACGGCTTTCGGCAGCCGACCTCGCCCGCGTCGCCGTCTTCGCCGGCATCATCGCGGCGTTGGCCTGCCAGCCCAGTTCTCCCTCTTCGGCAGCGCGGTTCCGGTCACGCTGCAGACCCTGGGCGTGATGCTCGCCGGCCTGGTTCTCGGCCCGAGGCTGGGCGCCCTGGCGGTACTGGTCTACCTCGTGATCGGCGCGGTCGGTGTGCCGGTGTTCGCCGGAGGCGGAGCCCGGGCTTGCTCCGTTCGCCGGACCCACCGGCGGCTATCTGCTCGCTTTCCCGCTCGGCGCCTTCGTCACCGGATTGATCGCGTTCCGCGGCGGCCGTTTCCGACCCGGACTGGCGTTCCTCGCCGCTGTGGTCGGCGGCATCGCCGTGGTCTACGCGATCGGGATCCCGGTGCTCGCCTGGCGAACCGGTCTCGACCTCTGGACGGCGGTTCGCCTCGGCGGCGTGATCTTCCTGCCGGGGGACCTGATCAAAGCCGGGCTGGCGGCCCTGATCGCCGTCGGCGTGCATCGCGCGTACCCCGGCCTCGTTCGCGACGACGCCCCCGAGGCAGCCGCCAGCCGAACGTGATCGAGAGTCCGCGACGTCACGCACTCTTACGGCGACCGCATGGTCCTGCGGTCGGTGTCGGTGACGCTGACCGAGCGACAGGTCGCGGTCATCGGCGCCAACGGCTCCGGCAAGTCGACCTTCGCCCGGCTGTTGAACGGCCTGGTCGTGCCGCAGCACGGCGAGGTGATCGTGCACGGGCTGTCGACCCGGTCCGACGCGGCTGCGGTGCGTCGCATGGTTGGCTTTGTCTTCACCGATCCGGACGCTCAGATCGTCATGCCCACTGTCACCGAGGACGTCGCCATCGGCTTGCGCCGCCGCAAGCTCGACGACGACGAAACCCGCCGCCGGGTGTTTGCCGCGTTGTCCGAGGTCGGGCTGGAGATCTTCGGCGACCACCCCGCGCATCTGCTCTCCAGCGGCCAAAAGCAGCTCCTCGCGCTGTGCTCGGTGTTGGTCACCGAGCCACGCGTGCTGGTATGCGACGAGCCCACGACCCTGCTGGACCGGCGGAATACCCGCCAAGTGCTGGAACTCCTCTACGGACTCCGCCAGCAGGTGATCCTGATCACCCACGATCTCGAGTCGATGGCGGCTTACGACCGGGTCCTGGTGTTCGACGAGGGCCGACTGGTCGCCGACGGCAGTCCGCAACTGGCGGTCGATCACTATCGGGCGCTCGTCGGATGAATACCTACTTGGCCGGTACCTCTTGGCTGCATCGCACGCCGGCTTCGGTCAAGCTGGTCGGTCTACTGGTCCTGCTCGCCGCGACCTTGATGCTCAGCTCGCCGCTCGCCGTCGCCCTCGCTGGCGTCGCGACTGTGGCGTTGTACGCGACGGCCGGCCTCGCCGGGGCTATTACGGCACAGGTGCGGCCGATGCGGTGGCTCGTCCTGGGCCTGCTCGGACTGCAAGTGCTGACAGCCGGTTGGGTGACGGCCGTGGTCTTGACCGGTCGCCTGGTCGTGGCGGTCGTTCTCGCAGGTCTGGTCACACTCACCACTCGGGTCGTCGATCTGCTCGACGTCCTCGAACGCGTTCTCCGGCCGATGCGACGCACCGGCCTCGATTCCGAGCGGGTCGCGCTCATGCTCGCGCTCGCGATCCGGGCGGTCCCCATCGTCGCTGGCCTTGCCGCGGAGGTTCGCGACGCCCAAAAGGCCCGTGGCATCGCGGCGAGTTCGCGAGCGTTCGCGGTGCCGTTCGTCGTCCGGAGCTTGCGGCACGCCGACGGCCTGGGCGAGGCACTCGTGGCGCGGGGCCTCGACGACTCATCCGGTCGGGACTCGCGGCGGGATCAGTAGCCGAGGAAGTCCTCTCGCTCGGCTGGTCGGTCGGCGTGTTCTGGCGCCTCCTCCGCTGCGACGGCAGCGGGAGGGGACAGCAGCCGCAAGCCGAGCATCGGGAACAGCAACACAGAGATCATCCCCGCGCCGACCAGTGAGGCCGCGGTCGCCGGCAGCACCGCACCCTCGTCGACGCCAATCGACGTGATCACGACCACCAGCGGTAATGCCGTCGCGGCGAACAGACCGAGAGCAAGCGGCTGCCGGCCCGGAAGCTCATTTCGATGCAGCAGCCATGTCGGCACACCGCGCATCAGCAGGAACAACACCAGGAACACCGGCAGGAGGACCAGCGCCCTGCCGTCGGACAACAGCGCGTCGAGATCGAAACGGACACCGCTGACCACGAAGAACAATGGGATGAAGAACCCGAACCCGATTCCTTCTAGTCGGGACAACACCGCCTCGGCTTCGTGCTCGGACCCGGCTGCCAGGAACAGGTGGACGACGATCCCGGCGACGA
>CAWCED010000012.1:0-70884 GCA_963794465.1 uncultured Actinomycetota bacterium
CTCAGGACATCGTTCACACCTGTCTCGGGACATCGTTCACACCCTGAGCCGGGGAGTGAGCGATGGGGATGCCGCAGTTGGTGGTCACGGCCGTCTTGGTCGAGGGCCGTCAGCAAGAGCGAGGTCGCTCGCCAGTACGGGGTATCCCGGCGGTGGGTGATCACCCTCGTCCAGCGCTATCTCGCCGAGGGCGACGCCGGGCTTGAGCCGCGGTCACGCCGGCCGCTGACCAGCCCGCAGCCGCACCGCCGGCGGAGGTCGAGGACGAGATCGTCGAGATCCGCAAGGACCTCGACCGAGGCGGGCATGAGGCCGGCGCGGCGACGATCGCTTCCACCTCGCACCAGCGGCACGGGCACGCGCCGGCGGTGTCAGCACGATCTGGCGGATCCTGTCCGCCCGGGGCTTCGTCACCCCGCAGCCGCACAAGCGGCCCGAAGAGCAGCTATGTGCGGTTCGCCGCCGAGCAGCCCAACGAGCGCTGGCAGGCCGACATCACCCACTGGTCGCTCGCCGACGGCACCGACGTGGAGATCCTCAACATCATCGACGACCACTCCCGGCTCTGCCTGGCCAGCGACACCCGCGCCGGTGTTCAAGGCCGCCGACGTCGACGACTGCTTCCGGACAGCCGCCGCCAGCTATGGGAGATCCGGCCAGCCTGCTCACCGACAACGGGGCGGTGTTCACCGGCCGCTCCCGCGGCGCACGGCCGGGTCGCGCTGGAGCTGACGCTGCACCGCCCGCGGGATCGGCTTCCGGCACTCCCGGCCCTACCACCCGCAGACCTGCGGCAAGGTCGAACGATTCCACCAGACCCTGAAGAAATGGCTCGCCCGCCAACCCCGGCGCGCACCATCGGCCAGCTGCAGCCCAGCTCGACCGCTTCCGCCGCTACTACAACGACCGTCCGCCCGCACCGCGCCCTCGGCCGACGCACCCCCGCCGCACGCCTACGCCGCCCGACCCAAGGCCGTCCCCACCGGGATCCCGCTTCGACGCCGGCCACTTCCGGGTCCGCCACGACACGCGTCGACCCCAGCGGCAAGCTCACCCTGCGCCACAACAGCCGACTGCACCACATCGGCATCGGCCGCCGCCACGCCGGCACCGACAGTGCTCATCCTGGTCCACGACCTCCACATCCGGGTCACTCACCACCGACGGCGAACTCCTCCGCGAACTTCAGCTCGACCCCACCCGGGACTACCAACCACAACCCAAAACGTGAACGATGTCCCGAGACACCTGTGCACGATGTCCCGAGACATCGCATTCCGTGCCCTGGGTGGGAGTCGAACCCACAGACACCGCATTTTGAGTGCGGCGGCTTTGCCAGTTTGCCTACCAGGGCGTCCCGGTCAGCGTACCGGCCAGCCGGCCACCCCCGACACGTCGTGAAGATCGTCGTGTAGGAGGCAGCACCCGTGGCCGCGAGGTCATTCCACATGACGATCTTCACGACAGCGTGCGGATCTCCACGACAGCGTGCGGATACTCACGAGAGTGGCGCGGCCGGGCCGTCCGCGTGTCGATTGCCGCGGACGGCCGGGGCTGCATGGTCTGCTCAGTACGCTGCGAGTGTGCCCGCCGCCGCCCCTGCCGCTCGTCGCGTTCTGGTCGCCGAGGACGAGTCGCTGATCCGTCTCGACCTGGCCGAGATGCTGACCGAAGAGGGGTACCGGGTAGTCGGTGAGGCCGCCGACGGCGCAACGGCCGTCCGCCTCGCGGAGGAGCTACGGCCGGACCTGGTCGTGATGGATGTGAAGATGCCGGTGCTGGACGGGATCTCTGCGGCGGAGCGGATCGTCGCGCAGCGCATCGCCCCGGTGCTGATCCTCACGGCGTTCTCTCAGCGTGAGCTCGTCGAGCGGGCACGCTCGGCCGGCGCGATGGCCTATCTGGTGAAACCATTCGTGAAGGCCGACCTGGTTCCCGCGATAGAGATGGCGCTGTCCCGGCACGAGGAGATCACCCAGCTCGAGCAGGAGGTCACCGATCTCACCGATCGGCTGGAGACCCGCAAGCTCGTCGACCGGGCCAAGGGTTTGTTGCAGACCCGGTTCGGGCTGACCGAGCCCGATGCCTTCAGGTGGATCCAAAAAGCTGCAATGGACAAGCGAACGTCCATGCGCGAAGTCGCGCAGGTGGTCATTGCGGAAACCTCGGCCACGGTGGATCCGACCAAACAGGAACGACCGCAGCGGGACCGCTGAGATGCCGCGAACGGTTTTCCTCCGGGTCGCGGTGACCGTCGTGACGGCGACGCTGATCGCTGGTTGTTCGTCGGTGGGCGAGCTGCTGGCCCGAGACGATGAGAGCGGTCACCCGACGGCGAAGATCGTCGTCCTGACGCCGCAGGAGAGCGGGCGGGCCGGCGCCGAGGTGCTGGCTGCCGTGCAGCTCGCGGTGGAAGACGGGGCGCCGATGGCACCCGGCTGGACACTCAGTGTTGTCGGTGTCGACGTCTCCGATGCCGCGGCAACCGCGGATGAGCTCACCGCGGACGACGACGTTTTGGCGGTCGTGGGCGGATTGACGGGCCAGGACCTCCGGGCCGTCCTGCCGGCGCTCGCCGGCGCGTCGATCCTGTTCGTCTCGCCCAACGACGTCGCACCCGAGCACACCCGTGGAGCAGATCCGACCACTCCATTGCGTCCGTACCCCTCGTACTTCCGCACAACGGTGGCAGGTGGTGACGCGATCACAACCGCTGCGGAATATGCCGTCGAGGGCCTGAACGTGCAGAAGGTCGCGGTCGTGCACGGTGGCGGGAGCGACGAAGCAGTGCGGTTCGCTGCCGAGGTGCGCCGGCGGGGAGTCAAGATCGTGGCGTCGGGACCTGCCGGTGCTGATGGGGCGGGGATTGCCAAGGTGATCGCCGCTTCCGTCTCCGGGCAGGCAGACGTTGTCTACACCGCGGGCGAGGCATCCGTCGCGGCGCAGGTCGCGAAGAGCCTGGCCCGAGCAGGTCTTGCCGCTCACCTCATCGGCGGCGCGGCCCTGCACTCGAATGAGTTCCTGACCGCGGCCGGGACCGCGGCCGACGGCGCGCTCGCTGTCGTCCCTCCGACGCGGCAAGGCGACCCGGTTGGCACCGCAAGTGACCTGACGGCTCGGCTGACCGAGCGCGGGATCATCACTCCCAGCCCGCTGGCCGCTGCAGCGTACGACGCCGGATCGGCATTGGCAGCCGCCTTCAGCCGGTGCCTGCCTCCTCAGGACTCGACGGTGGAAGCCCGCGATCCGTGTGTCGCCGAGATGCAGCACGTGATCTTCTCCGGCCTCACGGGCGACGTGGCGTTCGACGCCTACGGCGACCGAATCGGCACCCGCCCGCTCGTGTACCAGGTCCGCGATGGTGTGTGGACGGAAGTCGGCGGTTCCTGACCAGCGACTCCGTCTCCCCGAACGAAACAAACGGCTCGATTGTGACGTAAAGGGCAGCTATCCGACTACAGATAATCAACGGTTCGGTAAAGACCGCCTCCGCGGACCGCGACCGCACTGCCAGTGCTATAGGTTCACGCTACCCAAGGAAGGGTGGTGGACACGGCACGTCGCCGGGTCTCATCGATGTGACGTCTGTGGAGGTCATTCGTGCGAAGCACACGACTCGGCAAGATTGCGGCCGCTTCGGCTGCAGTCGTTCTCTTTGCCGCCGGCTGCGGCGGCGGTGACGAAGATGAACCAACGACCGGCGAGACTACCGGCGGAGGTGGCGGCGAGGCGGCCTGCGATCTGGCTCTTGCCTTCTTCGGCGCGCTGACCGGCGATGCAGCAAACCTCGGCATCCAGATCAGAAACGGCGCCGAGCTTGCGGTCAACCAGTACAACGAAGAGGCCGAGTGTCCGGTGACCCTCGAGCAGCTCGACTCGCAGGGGAGCCCGGACCAGGCTCCGGCGCTGGCACAGGAAGCGATCAACAACGAGGCCGTCGTCGGCATCATCGGCCCCGCCTTCTCCGGTGAGTCGGCCGCGGCCAACCCGCTGTTCGAAGAGGCCATTCTGCCGATCATCACGGCCTCGGCCACGAACCCTGATCTCGCTGGTCCGGACATCTTCCATCGGATGCTCGCAAACGACGGTGTCCAGGGTCCTGCCGTCGCGACCTACATCCGAGACATCGCGCAGGCCACGAAGATCTTTGTCGTGGATGACTCTTCTGAGTACGGCCTCGGGCTCGCCGACATCGTTCGCCAGGATCTTGGCGACCTCGTGGTTGGCAACGACGCAGTCCAGGCGGGTCAGACCGACTTCTCCGCGACCATCACGGCGATCCGCAGCTCGGGCGCCGACCTGGTGTTCTTCGGCGGGTACTACACCGAAGCCGGGTTGCTCACCGCGCAGATGCGCGATGCTGGTCTCGACATCACGTTCGTGTCCGGCGACGGCTCGAAGGACCCGGGCTATGTCGAGGCTGCGGGTGCAGAAGCGGCCGAAGGCGCGATCCTCACCTGCCCGTGCTTCCCGCCTGAACAGGCCAGTGGCACGTTCTTCGACGACTACCAGGCAGAGTACGGCGAGCTGCCGGGCACCTATGCCGCCGAGGCGTTCGACGCTGCGAACGTGTTCCTGCAGGGGATCGCCGAAGGGATCTCAACCCGGGAGGACATGCTGACCTGGGTCAACGACTACGACCAGGAAGGCGTCACGAAGCAGATCAAGTTTGCCGAGGACGGTGAGATCGAGGCGCTCTCGGTCTGGGCTTACACCGTGAAGGCGGGCGAGGTCGTCGGTGACCAGGAGATCCCGGTCGAGTGACGACTGCTGCCTGACCTGATGTCGAAACGCGCGGCTGGGCCGGATGAATCCGGCCCAGCCGCGCTATTATCCGTCATCCGTTGGCGCCGAGAACGGACCAATTGAGTGGAAAACTTGATCGGTAACCTGCCCGAGCTTACGGTCACCGGGCTGACCCAGGGTTCCATCTACGCCCTCGTGGCGCTGGGCTACACCCTCGTGTACGGCGTGCTGCGGCTGATCAACTTCGCGCACTCCGAGGTGTTCATGGTGGGCACGTTCGCCATGATCTGGATTTTGCACACACTGGGCCTGGAAGACGACGCGCCTTACCCGTCCGTAACGGGCCTGATCTTCTACTTGCTGGCGAGCTTGGCGGCCGCGTGTATCGCTTCGGGCATCACTGCACTCATCGTCGAACGGGTCGCTTACCGGCCACTTCGAAAGCGAAATGCGCCAGTCCTCGCGTTCCTGATCAGCGCGATCGGCATGTCGCTCGTGATTGCGGAGTTTTTCGGCGTCTGGCAGGGGCGCAACATCGTTCGTGTTCCCAACCTGATGCGATCGGAACCCGTGTTCGACATCGGTGAGTTCGCGGTGACGAACAAGCAAATCCTGATCATCGTTGCCGCAATCCTGATGATGATCCTGCTCGACCAGTTCATCCGCCGCACTCGCCTCGGCCGGGGGGTGCGCGCGGTGGCCCAGAACCCCGACGCCGCGGCCCTCATGGGCGTCAACAAGGACCGGGTCATCGCGTTGACGTTCCTCCTCGGCGGCATCATGGCCGGTGTGGCGGCGGTGCTGTACTGCCTGCAGTTCGGCGTCACACGCTTCAACGTCGGCTTCCTGATCGGCATCAAGGCGTTCACCGCCGCGGTTCTCGGCGGGATCGGCAACCTGCGTGGAGCCCTTCTCGGCGGGCTGCTGTTGGGTCTGGTCGAGAACTACGGCTCCGCGATCGTCGGCAGCCAGTGGCGCGACGTCATCGCATTCGTGTTCCTCATCGTCGTGCTGATGTTCCGGCCGACTGGCATCCTGGGCGAGTCGCTCGGAAGGGCCCGCGTATGACCTCGAGGCTGCAGACCGGTACGGCGTCGGTGACCGACAATGTGCGGCGTCGCTACGGGGACCTCTCATCCGGTGTACGGCGCGGGTTGAGTGTCATCGGCTTCGTGCTGGTGGCCGTGTTCTTGTACTCGCTCCCGCTGTGGGAGCCGCCCCTGCTGCATACCCCGGACAGCGACTGGAAGACGGTCTTGTTCAACGTCGGCTTGTTCGCGCTGCTTGCGCTCGGCCTCAACATCGTCGTCGGCATGGCCGGGCTGCTCGACCTCGGCTATGTCGGCTTCTACGCTGTCGGTGCCTATTCGGTCGCAGTGTTCGCATCTCCGAACAGCGAGCTTGCGACCGCGTACCCGTGGTTGGTCTGCGTGCCGATCGCCATTGCGGCGACCATGATCGCTGGCGTCATCCTCGGCACCCCGACGTTGCGCCTGCGCGGTGACTACCTCGCCATCGTGACGTTGGGATTCGGCGAGATCGTGCGGCTGACGGCGGTCAACTCCGAGTTCCTCGGTGGATCGCGTGGCATCACCGAGATCCCGCATCCCCCCGGCACACGGCCCGACGGCCGGCCGCTGTTCGGCGTCCTCGACGCCGCTCCGTACTACTGGCTCGTCCTCACCTTGATCCTCGTCGTCCTCCTGGTGGTGAGCAACCTCGAGCGCAGCCGGGTCGGCCGGGCTTGGGTGGCCATCCGCGAGGACGAGGACGCCGCCGAGCTGATGGGTGTGCCGACGTTCAAGTTCAAGCTGTGGGCGTTCGCCATGGGTGCGGCCGTCGGCGGCCTCGCCGGGGCGACGTTCGCGGGCAAGCCCGGCTTCGTCAACCCGCAGAGTTTTCCGGTCCTGATCTCCATCCTGATCCTTGCCGCCGTCGTACTTGGTGGGGCCGGCAACCGGATCGGGGTCATCGTCGGAGCCATCATCGTGGCCTATCTGCCGGAGCGGTTCCGCGAGTTCGCCGAATACCGCTTCCTCATATTCGGCGCCGTCCTCGTCTTCGTCATGATCTTCCGGCCGCAGGGGTTGATCCCGAACCGAAGACGCGCGGTCGAGTTCGAGGACCGCAAGAAGGAAGCGGAGGTCCTCAGTGTCTGAGCCGGTCGACCCCCCAAGCGCACCGCCGGCCAAGCTGCTCGAGCTCGATGATGTGACGCTGAAGTTTGGCGGCGTGACGGCCCTCGACGGCGTTTCCTTCTACATCACGGAGGGCGAGATCCTCGGGTTGATCGGGCCAAACGGTGCGGGCAAGACGACGGCCTTCAACGCGATGACCGGTGTGTACCGGCCGACGTCCGGTGACGTCCGCTTCGACGGCAAGCCGCTGGGCAAGCTGAAGCGGTTCGAGATCACCAAGTTGGGAATTGCCCGGACGTTCCAGAACATCCGGCTCTTCCCCGAGATGACCGCGGTCGAGAACGTCATGGTGGGCGCGGACGCCCGGCACAAGACGAGCGTCGTCGGGGCGCTGCTGAGGCTGCCGCGCCACCGGCGTGAGGAGCGAGAAGGCCGCGAGCGCGCGCTCGAGCTGCTCGAGTTCGTCGGAATCCGCGACCGGGCCAACTCGGCCGCCCGCAACCTCCCCTACGGGTACCAGCGCCGGCTCGAGATCGCTCGCGCGCTGGCGACCGAGCCGCGGCTGCTCTGCCTCGACGAGCCGGCCGCGGGCTTCAACCCGGCCGAGAAGGTCCAGCTGCTCGACCTGATCCGCAAGATCCGGGATCGGGGTTACACCGTGCTGCTGATCGAGCACGACATGCGCCTGGTCATGGGTGTCACCGAGCGCATCGTCGTCCTCGAGTTCGGCCGCAAGATCGCCGAGGGAACTCCTGCCGAGGTGCAGGCGAACCCGGCCGTCATCGCGGCCTACCTGGGAGAGTCCACCGATGCTGCTTGAGATCGAGGACCTGCTCGGTCCACTACGGGCGCATCCAGGCGCTGCACGGCATCTCGCTGGTCGTCGACGAGGGTGAGATCGTCACGCTCATCGGGGCCAACGGCGCCGGAAAGACCACCACAATGCGCGCGATCTCAGGCCTGCGCATGCCGTCCAAGGGCCGGATCAGCTTTGAGGGCAAGGACATCACGACAATGCGCGCCGACCTACGGGTCACGCTTGGAATCTCCCAGGCACCAGAGGGCCGCGGGATCTTTCCGGGGATGACGGTGATGGAGAACCTGGAGATGGGCTGTTATGCCCGAAAGGACCCGGGCGGCGCGCACCGCAAGGAGGACCAAGCTCGTGTCTTCACCCTGTTCCCCAGGCTCGCCGAGCGGCGGGACCAAGCCGGTGGCACGTTGTCCGGCGGCGAGCAGCAGATGCTGACCATCGGCCGCGCCCTGATGGCCCGGCCGCGACTGCTCCTGTTGGACGAGCCGTCGATGGGGCTGGCGCCCATGCTGATCCGGCAGATCTTCGACATCATCACCGAGATCAACTCGCAGGGCACGACAGTCCTCGTGGTGGAGCAGAACGCCCAGCAAGCACTGTCCCATGCCCACCGTGGATACGTCATGGAGACCGGCGCGATCACCAAGGAAGGGCCAGGATCGGACCTCCTAGTCGACCAGGCGGTCAAGGCGGCATACCTCGGCGTCGCCTGACCGACCGTCCGGTCAGTGGTGGTCGAGCGGATTCACCGCGGGCACATCCGCCCCGGGCGCCGCACCAGCCGGCCGGGCATCCTCGACGGTGTAGACCGGCTGGTGGACCGGGTCGAGCACCCGAGCCAGGAACTCGCGGGTCCGCGGGTGGGACGGCTGTCCCAGCACGGTGTTGGGATCGCCCTCCTCGACGATCAGGCCGCCGTCCATGAACACGACCCGGTCGGCCACCTCGCGGGCAAAGGCCATCTCGTGCGTGACGACCATCATCGTCATGCCCTCAGTGGCGAGTGTGCGCATGACCGCCAGCACCTCGCCCACGAGTTCCGGGTCGAGCGCCGAGGTCGGCTCGTCGAAGAGCATCATGTCCGGTTTCATCGACAATGCCCGCGCGATCGCGACCCGCTGCTGCTGGCCACCCGACAGGTGCGCCGGATAGGCCTCTTCCTTTTCCTCCAGCCCGACTCGGTCGAGGTTCTCCCGGGCGATCTGAACGGCTTCGGCCTTGCCCCGGCCCAGGACCCGCTGTTGTGCAATCGTCAGGTTGCGCAGCACAGTCAGATGCGGGAACAGGTTGAACTGCTGGAAGACCATGCCGATCCGGGCTCGGACGGCGTCGATGTCGGTATCTGGGTCGGTGACGTCGATGCCCTCGATCAGCACCGAGCCCGACGTCGGCTTCTCGAGTTGGTTCACACAGCGGAGAAGCGTCGACTTTCCCGACCCGGACGGACCGATGACACAGACGACCTCTCGTTCGGCGACCGTGAAATCGATGCCGGCCAGGACCTCGAGCGACCCGAACGACTTGTGCAAGTCGTGGATCTCGATGACCGCGCTCATATCACCACCTCACCGAGCCCGTGCCGTACGTCGCTCCAGCCTTGCCACCAGCCAGGTGAGGGGGATCGTGATGATGAGGTAGAGCATTGCCGCCATGAGCAGCGGGGTGCCGTTGGCATAGGTGGAGAGCGCGTCACGGGTGAACGTGGTCAGCTCCTTGGTCTGTAGCGTCGAACCCGCGATGAACAGCAGAGACGTGTCCTTGATGAGGAGTACGAACTCGTTGGTCAGCGGCGGGATGATGATGCGGAAGGCCTGTGGGAGAGTGATCGAGAGCATGGTGCGGCCAGCCGACATGCCCAGCGACCGCGCGGCCTCGGCCTGGCCCCTCGGCACGCCCTGAATCCCGGCCCTGATCGTCTCCGCCATGTAGGCGCCGGCCACCAGGATGAGCCCGACCAGCCCGGCGCCCACGGCCCCGTAAGGCACGCGGACGCCGAACCCGATGGGGAGTACATACGCCATGGCGAAGATCGTCAGCAGTGCGGGCAGGCCACGGAACAGCTCGATATAGATATTGGCCAACCATCGGTAGGGCCGGATCGTCGAAAGCTTCATCAACGCGAGCAGAACCCCGAGCACGAGACCGCCGGAGAAGGCGATCGCCGTGAACAGCACCGTGTTCCTGGCGGCGATGGTGATGATCTCGGGTAGCAGCTCGAGTGCGATGTCGAGCTGGAAGAACTGCTCGGCCAGCCGCTGCCAGTCGGCTGCCAGGATGACCCCTACGACAGCGGCGATCAGTACCGCATACAGAACTCCCCGGCGCAGCCGTTCCTTGGTGGTCCTGCGCATGGCCATCGTCGTTATGAGGCGTCGGTCGCGAAGTACTTGTCGTAGATCTCCTGGTAGCTCCCGTCGTCGCGCATGGTTTGCAGCTGCTCGTTGACCGCCTCGAGCAGCGCCGCCTTCTCGCCCTTGGCGAAAGCGAAGCCGTACTGCTCGTCGGTCGGATACTCCTCGACTACCTTGTATCCCTCGGTCTTGGCGTGCTCGATGTTGACCGGAAGATCCTGCAGGATCGCGTCGATGTTGCCTGCCTGCAGAGCGGGCCACAGTTCGGCGTCGCTCGGGAAGTCGACGATCTCCGCGCCCGTAGCGTTCTCCGTCGCGTAGGACTGGCCGGTCGTGCCCGTCTGCACGCCGACAGTCTTGCCGGCGAGATCACCGATTGCCGCGATGTCGGAGTCCGGCGGCACGAGCAGCGACTGCAGCGAGTCGTAATACGGATCGGAGAAGTCGAGGGCAGCCTTGCGCTCTTCCGTGATGGTCATGGCTGACGCGCCGATATCGCACTGACCGGCGGCGAGCACGGTGCCGCTGGCGAGCGGGTCGAAGCCGACGTCCTGGACGGCGAGCTCGAGCCCCAGCCCGTCGGCGATCGCCTGCATGATGTCCATGTCGAATCCGCTGTACCCGCTGGGAGCGTCGGGGTCTTCGACCTCGAACGGCGGATAGGGGATGTCGGAGCAGACGGTGAGCGTGCCCTCTTGGATGAGGCCGAGGTCGGCCGCCGGCGTTCCGGCGTCGCCGCCGGTCTGCTCCGTCGTCGGCTCGTCGTCTCCGCCGCATCCGGTGAGCAGCAGCGCGCCAGCGGCGAAGGTCGCCACGAGAAGATTGATCTTGCGCATGCGGTCTCCATCTCCGTGAACCCTGTGCCTACCGGCGCAGTGCGGGCACGATACCGCCCGTGAGCCGGACAATAGGGACGCAGGGCGGTCGGTGCAACGGTCGTTACCCAGCCGGAATGCGCCCGCGACCGGCCCGAATCGATGGCCGGACAGCCGCATCGTCAGCCGCGGATGGCCGAGATGGCTGCGACCAGCATCGGGGCAACAGCTAGGGCAGGAAGCAGGTCGCCGACGGGAAGCGGCTTGACCCGGAGCAGCCGCAGCGCGACACCTACCAGCAGCAGACCACCCACGGCGGTGACGGCTGCGACGTAACCGGCCGCGAGTACACCACCGGCGAGCAGGCCGAGCAGGGTCAGCGCCCCTTGGACGACGGCGACAACCAGCGCACTCGCCATCACTCCCCAGCCGAACGACGCCGCGAAGGCGATCGCCGCGAACCCGTCGAGCGCCGCCTTCAGCGCGAGCTGCTGATAGCCGAGGCCAAGGCCGTCGGAGAGCGATCCGAGGATGGTCAACGGTCCGACGCAGAACACCAGCGACGCCGTCACAAAGCCTTCGACGAACCGCCGTCTGGCGGCACTGTCGCCGGTGCCGGCCAACCGGTCCCGCAGGGCCCCGCCCAACGCCTCCAACCGCGCCTCGATGCGCAGCAACGATCCCACGATCCCACCCAAAATGAGGGCACCGAGCACGACCAGGACAGTGCTCGATCCTCCGACCAGCCCGGCAAATTCCGGGTCGAGCACCGCTCCGGCCGACACGGCGGCGATGAGCAGGGTCGTCAACCCGAGCCCGTCGGTGACGACATCACGGGTCCGCTGAGGGAGCCGGTGGCCCAGCACGAGGCCGAGCCCGGAGCCGATCACTACCGTTGCGACGTTCAAAACCGTGCCGAACCCGCGGAACATCGGCCTCCTCGTCCGAATCTCCGGGGGAGCCTATCCAGGGCGCATCCGCGCGGCGGAACTGTCGGAATCGGCGACTATGGTGGCGGCCGTGACGGAGGCTCCTTCGCGGTTGCTGCTGCTCGACGGGCATTCGCTGGCGTACCGCGCCTTCTACGCCCTGCCGGTCGAGAACTTCTCCACGACGACGGGCCAGCCGACGAATGCCGTGTACGGCTTCACCTCCATGCTGATCAACGTCATGAGGGACGAGAAGCCCACCCATGTCGCGGTCGCGTTCGACGTGTCGCGGCACACGTTCCGTAACGAGGCGTTTGCCGAATACAAGGCCAACCGGACCAGCTCGCCCAGCGAGTTCAGCGGGCAGGTGAGCCTGGTCAAAGAGGTGCTCGACGCGTTGGGGATCGTCAGTGTGGAGAAGGACGGGTACGAGGCCGACGACGTCATCGCCACGTTGACGTCCCTCGCGGAGGCCGAGGGTTTCGACGTGCTGATCTGCACCGGCGACCGTGACGCCTACCAGCTGGTCGACGACCAGGTCACCGTCTTGTATCCCCGCAAGGGGGTGTCCGATCTCGTCCGCACCACACCGCAGGTAGTCCGTGACAAGTACGGACTGGAGCCGGCGCAGTACCCCGATTACGCCGCCATCCGCGGCGACCCGTCGGACAACTTGCCCAACATCCCCGGGGTGGGGGAGAAGACCGCGTCTCGGTGGATTGCTGAGTTCGGCTCGCTCAACGAGCTGGTCGAGCACGTGCACGAGGTCAAGGGAAAAGCGGGCGATCTGCTACGGGCGCACCTCGCGCAGGTGCTGACCAACCGCCAGCTCACGGAGCTGGTCCGTGACGTGCCGCTCGACTTGCGGACCGACGACCTTGCGCTGCGCCCGTGGGATCGCGAACGGGTGCACCGGGTCTTCGACACCTTGCAGTTCCGGGTGCTTCGCGACCGGCTGTACCAAACACTCGAGGCGCCCACGCCGGAGGCCGACGAGGGCTTCGAAGTCAATGCCGTGCGCCTCGGGCCCGGCGAGTTGGCCGGCTGGCTCGCTGACCACGCAGCGGCCGGGCGGATCGGGGTGTCGGTTCGGGGTTACTGGGGACATGGCACCGGTGAGGCGACCGAGATCGCGCTGGCCGCTGTCGATGGCACCGGGGCTTGGTTCGACCCGGCGATGCTCGAACCCGCCGACGATGCCGCATTCGCGCGCCTGGTTGGCCGACGCCGCAGCATCCCAAGGTGCTGCACGATGCCAAAGGGCCGCTGCACGCGCTGAATGCCCGCGGCTGGCCAGTCGCTGGCTTGGCGAGCGACACCGAGCTGTCGGCCTTCCTCGCGCTGCCTGGCCAGCGGTCGTACGACCTCGCCGACCTGGTACTGCGCTTCCTCAACCGAGAACTGCGGGTCGAAGGAGCCGAGCCCGGTGAGCAGCTGTCCCTCGACGGCGGAGACGAACTGCGCCGGGGAGAAGCCGAGGCGGTGAGGGCAAGGGCGGTGCTCGACCTGGCCGAGGCGCTCGACTCCGACCTCGAGGGCAAGGGCGGACGGCGCCTGCTCGACGAGGTCGAGCTGCCATTGGTCGGCGTCCTGGCCTCGATGGAACGGACCGGCATCGCGGTCGACATCGACCGGCTGTCCGAACTCGGAGTCGTCCTTCGGCGACGCCGTGAAGCAGGCAGCCGACGATGCCTACGCGGCGATTGGCCACGAGGTCAACCTCGGCTCGCCCAAGCAGCTACAGGTGGTGCTGTTCGAGGACCTTGGCATGCCCAAGACCAAACGGACCAAGACCGGGTACACAACCGACGCTGACGCGCTCGCCGAGCTCTATGCAAAGACCGAGCATCCCTTCCTCGAGGCGCTGCTTCGCCATCGCGATGCTTCTCGGCTCCGAGTCACGGTGGAGGGACTGCTCAAGACCGTCGACGACGACGGCCGGATCCGAACCACGTTCAACCAGACGATCGCCTCGACGGGTCGGTTGTCGTCAACCGACCCGAACCTGCAGAACATCCCGATCCGCACCGAGGAGGGCCGGCAGATCCGCGAGGCATTCGTCGTCGGAGCTGGCTGCGAGTGCCTGCTCACCGCCGACTACAGCCAGATCGAGATGCGGATCATGGCCCACCTCTCCGAGGACGAAGGGCTGATCGAGGCGTTCACCTCCGGCAAGGACTTCCACTCCGCGACAGCGGCGCGGGTATTCGGGGTGCCGCCGGAACAGGTCACCGGTGGCATGCGAGCAAAGATCAAGGCGATGAACTTCGGTCTGGCCTATGGGCTGTCCGCATACGGCCTGTCCCGCCAACTCGCGGTCGACGTCGCGGAAGCCCAGACGCTGATGAACGAGTACTTCGAGCTGTTCGGCGGGGTACGCGACTACCTCGCCCAGGTGGTCGACCGGGCCCGCTACGAGGGATACACCGAGACCATTCTGGGCCGCCGTCGCTATCTGCCCGACCTCACCAGCGACAACCGCCAACGCCGCGAGATGGCCGAACGGATGGCCCTCAACGCACCGATGCAAGGGTCGGCCGCAGACATCATCAAGGTGGCGATGCTCGGCGTCGACCGGGCGCTGCGGGCCGAGGGGCTGTCGTCTCGGATGTTGCTGCAGGTGCACGACGAGCTGGTGCTCGACGTCGCGCAGGGCGAACGGGACGCCGTGGAGAAGCTGGTCCGTCGGGAGATGGGCTCGGCCTATCCGCTTCGGGTGCCGCTGGACGTGTCGGTTGGCATCGGTCGAAATTGGCACGAGGCTGGTCACTGACCGATGCACAGCCCCGCGCCGTCGGGGCAGCCGGAAGGGGCTGGCCAATTCTGCCTGCGCATGAAACTGTCGAGAATAGGGGAAGTGCAGGGCGACGACACCGAGGGGGCGGGTCGTGGGTTTAGGGCTGCGTTACACCGCGGGGTCGGTGGCCGCTGCCTGCGCGCTGACCGTCTCGGGAGTGGTGCTGCTGCCCGGCACGGGTCCGGACCGAGACACCTGGATCGTTTCCACCGAGCAGGACAGGTACGTCCCGCAGAGCTTCGACGCCGGCCAGGACTGGGCGCAGGCCGAGCCGTTGATCGGCTTGTCCCAGAGCAGGGTCCCGCGGTCACTGCTGCGCCACCGGCGCCGGGTCCGGTCCACGAGCATCCGAACCTCCCGGTCGTGCGCCGGCTCGGCGTTGGCAGCGAAGTCCATCCCGGCCACGGTGCTGGCGGCCTACCGCATGGCGGCCAACCGGCTCACCCGGGATGATCCGTCCTGCGGCATGCGCTGGCAGGTCCTGGCTGGTATCGGCAAGGTCGAGTCGGGTCATGCGGGCGGTGGGCGCGTCACCGAACACGGTGATGCAGTGCCGCGGATTCTGGGTCCGGTTCTCACCGGGGTAGGGCCGGTGGCGGCGATCTCCGACCATGACGAGGGTCGTTGGGACCTCGACCCCGCTTGGGATCGCGCCGTCGGGCCCATGCAGTTCATCCCAGGGACCTGGGCGCTGTTCGGAGTCGACGGGTCCGGCGACGGCACCGCCGACCCCAACAACGTCTTCGATGCACGCTCGTCCGCCGGGCGCTACCTCTGCGTCGGCGAGTCCGAGGTCGGCACGTCGGCCGGGCTGGCCGCAGCGCTACGTCGGTACAACAACTCGGCTTCCTACGTCGCGACGGTCATGAGCTGGATCGACGCCTACGACAACGGAACCGCCGTGTCCGCCGAGGACGCCGGAGCCGGCTCCGAGCCCAGCTCTCATCCGTCCATTTCGGCGAGTCCGACCCCTGCCCCGACGCCATCGGCCACGTCCAGCCCGACTGCAACGCCGGCGCCGAATCCGTCCCCGTCGCCGACACCGTCGGTTACCCCCAGCCCGTCTCCGACCACTACGGCGCCCCCGACCTCGTCGCCCACACCGACACCGACGCCAACACCGACGCTGACGCCGTGCCCCACGCCGACGCCCACGCCGTCGCCGACCCCAACGCCGGACCCGACGGACACTCCGACCCCGGTTCCGACACCGACGGACTCGCCGACTCCAACTCCGACGCCGTCCCCGACGCCCACGGGGTGCGCCGTCCCCGATCCGTGATGTCAGCCGCTTCGGGCGCCTGTCGTCCGGATGGCGGACCGCTCACGTAGCAGCCCCCACACGACCACCAGGGCGGCCGCGCACATCGTCGGCAGCAACACACCGGGCAGGGTGTCGGCGGTGAGCTCGACAACAGCGACGTAGGCGACCAGGACCGCCCAGACGACGGCGGTGGTCAGCCGGTCGCCGCTGGCGAGATGCGCGTACACGAGCAGTTGCGCGACAGCCAGCAGCGCACCGAGTGCCGTGAACCACGCCGCCCACCGGCTCAGCCCTCCGTACTGCTCACCCGCGACGACGGCCACTGCCAGCTGGGAAAACACCGCCACGCCGGCCACCAGGACGGCGCCACAGCCGACCACGGCTGCCAGACCGTACCGGACGGCGCCACCTCGCCGCCGTGGATCGGTCAGCGCCGGAAAAGTCACCAATGGCACGAACTGCGGCAGCCAGAACGCGATCTTCGTGAAGACCGCACCGGCGGCGTACAGGCCGCTCTGCTGGGCCGGCAGCACGTGCCGGGCAAGGAACACATCGGCGTTGGTCAGCAGCACGAAGCCGAGAAGCATCCCACCGGACGCGACCGTCGAGCGCACACTGGCCCCCAGCGCGGGCAACTCCGGCGACCGCAACGGCGGCCGCGCAACCAACCAGCAGCCGACCCCCGCCAAGACCAAGCCGACGGCGATGCCAACGAGCGCACCCGCTGCGGTCGGCTCGACCGCCATTCCGGCCAGTCCACCGGAGACCCGGAGAAGCGCCTGTCCGGCGACCAAGGCTGCCAGCACAGGGAAACGCTCGGCCCCCTGCACGATCCCCAGGGCAGGTGCGGTAGCGGTCAGTGCGACGATGCCAACTGCCACAGCGACGGCCGGAACCACGGACGAAAGCTGCAGGAAGTCGCGCAGCAGCGGCGAGATCAACCCCAGCGCGACGCCGACGGCGAGCGCAATCAGCAGCCCTGCCCGCACGACCGGCACGACGGCCTGGCCCTTCGCGGTGGCGCGGGCGGTGGTGGCCTGCACCGCCAATGCCGCCACGCTGTCGGCGATCACCAGGGCGAGCAGTGCGCCAAACGCGCCGAACTCGGCGGGTCCCAGGACGCGCGCGGCGATGACCGTCAACAGATACGCCAGCGCGTTCGCGACGATCGTTCCCACAGCCACCGCACCGGTGCTGGCCAACTGCGTCGGCAGCCACGCCCACGCGCGCTGGTTCTCAGTCACTGTCGCCTCGAATTCGGTACGCACTGCAGGCTCGTCACCAGCAGTCCTACAGGATCCACCGGCGATCTGGTGTCTCTCGGAACGGGCTGACGTCGGACCGGCGGACTGGTACCGTGCCGTCCACCGGTGACCATGCGTGACACCGGCAGTCAGCACGCCGATTGACCGTGATCGGCTGCGGCGGGTAGCCTCTGCGGTGCGCTGTGGGCCTGCGCGACCTCGGACCGAGCAGGCTCGCGCTCGTTCATGTCGGTTCACTGGTTCTAGATGCCATCACGGTGTCCGGGTCCCACGGCACGGCGATAAAAGGGCCCTCCGCGCGCCGCCTGACATCGCATCAGTCCGACCGGAGCCCCCCACCACATGACGAGCAGCATCGAGGCGCCTACCACCCCCGCGACCCCTCAGGTCGCCGTGAACGACATCGGGTCGGAAGAGGCCTTCCTCGCCGCGATCGACGAAACCATCAAGTACTTCAACGACGGCGACATCGTCTCTGGTGTCATCGTCAAGGTCGACCGGGACGAGGTCCTGCTCGACATCGGCTACAAGACCGAGGGCGTCATCCCGTCCCGCGAGCTGTCCATCAAGCACGATGTCGACCCGGCCGAGGTCGTCTCCGTCGGCGACCACGTCGAGGCCCTTGTCCTGCAAAAGGAGGACAAGGAAGGCCGGCTCATCCTGTCCAAGAAGCGGGCTCAGTACGAGCGCGCGTGGGGCAAGATCGAGGAGATCAAGGAGGCTGACGGCGTCGTCAGCGGTACCGTGATCGAGGTCGTCAAGGGTGGGCTGATCCTCGATATCGGCCTGCGTGGGTTCCTGCCCGCGTCGCTGGTCGAGATGCGCCGGGTCCGCGACCTGCAGCCGTACGTCGGCAAGGAAATCGAAGCCAAGATCATCGAGTTGGACAAGAACCGGAACAACGTCGTTCTCTCGCGTCGAGCCTGGCTCGAGCAGACCCAGTCCGAGGTCCGGTCGACCTTCCTGCAGACGCTGCAGAAGGGCCAGATTCGCGGTGGCGTCGTCTCCTCGATCGTCAACTTCGGCGCGTTCGTCGATCTCGGAGGCGTCGACGGCCTGGTGCATGTCTCCGAGCTGTCCTGGAAGCACATCGACCACCCCTCCGAGGTGGTCGAAGTCGGACAGGAGGTCACCGTCGAGGTGCTCGACGTCGACATGGACCGCGAGCGGGTTTCGCTCTCGCTGAAGGCCACACAGGAAGACCCCTGGCAGCAGTTCGCACGAACGCACCAGATCGGGCAGATCGTCCCTGGCAAGGTCACCAAGCTGGTGCCGTTCGGTGCGTTCGTCCGCGTCGACGACGGTATCGAGGGCCTGGTGCACATCTCCGAACTGGCCGAGCGGCACGTCGAGATCCCCGAGCAGGTCGTGCAGGTCGGCAAGGACGTCATGGTCAAGGTCATCGACATCGACCTCGACCGGCGCCGGATCTCACTGTCGCTCAAGCAGGCCAACGAGGGCGATGTCGCGGCCACGGTGTCCGAGCACTTCGACCCGACCCTGTACGGCATGTCCGCCGACTACGACGATTCCGGCAACTACCGGTATCCGGATGGCTTCGACCCCGAGACCCAAGAGTGGCTGCCGGGCTACGAGCAGCAGCGCGAGGAGTGGGAGCAGCAGTACGCCGAGGCGCACGCCCGCTGGGAGGCGCACAAGAGCCAGATCGAGACCGCTCAGGTCGAGGAGGCTCAGGCGACTGCCGAGGACGAGCCGTCGTCCTACTCCTCCACGGAACGCGCTGAGGACGACAGCGGCACGCTCGCGTCGGACGAGGCGTTGCAGGCCCTGCGGGAGAAGCTGACCGGCAACTGATCCGCCTCACCCATGATCGATTGTTCGCTGTTGTGCGACCCGCCCGGCATGTCTCGCAACCTGTGAACACTTGATCTTGGTGGACTGCTCGAGCCGCGTCTATCGCCGGACGCTGATCGCCGTTCTCGGTCTGCTGATGGCAGTCGTGGGATGCGCGCGCGAGCCGGCCGAACCTGAGCTGCCGACGCTGCCTGGCGCCACGTCCGGGACGACCCCGTCGGGTTCCCAGACCACGGTGCCCGCAACGCCCGCAGGTGGCCCTATCCCGGAGTTCTGCGACGAGGTCATCCCGTTCACCGACGTGGTGCGGATCGTGGCGGTCCCGATCAGCGGCGGCAGTAGCCGTACGTACGCCACCGACTTCTCCGCCGAGTCCGGCCGTACCGCTCGACTGACCTGCCAATACGGTGTCCGTCCCAGTCCGGCGCGCGGAGAGGCTCCACCACCCCAAGTCCAGATCAGCCTGAGCAGTTATGTCGATGCGGCGGCTGCGTCTGCTCGCCTCGAGGACACCGTCGGCTCCGCCAGGGCTTCCGGCCAGCGCGTCGAAGCGCAGGCCGGGACCAATCATCAGGGCTTCCTGCTGGCTGACGCTGAGGACGTCACCTACGTCGCCGCCGTCGGTGACCGCACGCTGGTTGTCACGCTTGCCCGCAAGGTCGTTCCCGAAGCGGCCGAGCGGGTCGTCCTCCTCGGTCTGGCCGAGGCCGTCCTTGGCGCACCGATCCCGACGGCACCACCCGCCGCGTCTCCGACCGCGACGTAGAGCGGGTTTCGCTGACGACGAACGGCCCAGCTGGAATTGAGTCGGGTCGGCTCAAGGTTGAGCGAGTACCAGCCTGCTGAAGGGCTGTACTGGATCAACGGAGGTCTGTCCATGAGCACCCTTGTACTGCGTCGGCGGGATCCCTTCGCCGACCTCGACGCACTGTTCCGCACCGCGCTGACCCCGGTCACCCGGTCAGTGGGCTTCAGCCCAGCGTCCGAGGTGAGCCGCGACGGCGCGGATGCCGTCGTCCGCATCGAGCTGCCCGGCCTCGACGTCGAGCGCGACATCACTGTTGAGGTTGACCGTGGCCACCTAGTGGTGCGCGGCGAGCGCCGCGACGAGCGGTCCGACCAGAAGAACGGTCGTACGGTGCGTGAGGTCCGCTACGGCGCATTCCGGCGCTCGTTCGCACTGCCCGAGCACGTGAGCGCCGATGACGTGACCGCGAGCTATGACGCCGGTGTGCTGTCTGTGCGGGTTACCGGCGCGTACGCCGGTACTACTCCGGCCCGGATTCCGGTCAACGGCGCGGGTGTCGCGACCGACGAATCCCAGCCAGCGGAAGACGCGGCACCGGCCGAGAGCGAACAGGCTGCCTGACCGCTGTGTGCGGCCGGCGCGCGCCGCGTACGCGTGCGCCGGCCGCCCATAAGCTGCATCCGTGTTGCGCGTCGGCCTGACCGGGGGTATCGGGTCGGGCAAATCGACCGTCGCTCGCCGGGTGGTCGAGCACGGTGCGGTGTTGATCGACGCGGACGTGGTCGCGCGCGAGGTCGTCGGACCCGGGACTGCCGGACTGCAGGCGGTGTTGAGCGAGTTCGGCGACCATCTGCGCGCACCCGATGGCTCCCTCGATCGGGCCGCCTTGGCTCAGGTCGTCTTCGGAGACGAAACGCGTCGGCAGGCGCTCAACGCCATCGTGCACCCGTTGGTCGCCGCGCGGCGCCGTGAACGGGTCGATGCTGCAGCTCCGGATGCCGTTGTGGTCGAAGACATCCCGTTGCTGGTCGAGAACGATCTCGGTGCGGAGTTTCACGTTGTCGTGGTCGTCTACGCATCGGCGGATGAGCGGGTCAAACGTCTGGTGGCCGAACGGGGAATGAGCGTTGATGACGCCTGGGCGCGGGTCCGCTCCCAGGCAGACGATGATGCCCGGTGCGCGGCAGCCGACGTATGGCTGGACAACTCCGGCACGGCAGGAGAGTTGCTCACTGCAGTCGACGCGCTGTGGCACGGCCGCCTGGTGCCGTTCGAGCACAATGTGCGCACCCGGACCATCGTCCGCAGGTCGGATTCGCCGACTCTGGTCGACTACGACCAGACCTGGCCGGACCAGGGCAGACGGCTGGCTGCGAGGGTGGCACGCGCAGCCGGACCGCTTGGCCTCCGGGTCGACCATGTCGGCTCGACGTCGATTCCGGGTATCTGCGCCAAGGACGTCATCGATCTCCAACTCTCCGTCCGGACACTCGACGACGCCGATACCATCCGTCCGGCGCTAGAAGCCGCTGGCTTTCCAAGGGCTCCCGGTCGCTGGGCAGACCGCCCCACGGCGGCTGATCCCGATACCGCCCACTGGCAGAAGCGGCTGCATGGCTCGGCTGATCCGGTCCGCCCCGTCCATCTCCATGTGCGCCAGACGGATTCGCCCGGCTACCGACACGCGCTGCTGTTCCGTGACTGGCTGCGCGCCGAGCCGGAGGAAGCAGCCGCATATCAGGCCGAGAAGATCCGGCTGGCTTCGACACACCAAACCACCAGCGGTTATGCCGAGGCCAAGGAACCTTGGTTCGACTCGGCATCGGCCCGCGCCGAGGTGTGGGCAGCGCGCACCCGATGGGCGCCGAGCCTTGTCGGCGGCCCGACGTACCGTTGACCCGTGCGACCAGTAGCCGAGATCCAGCGCAGCATGTTGCCGTTCCGTGTAGTGAGCGACTGGGCGCCGTCCGGCGACCAGCCGCAGGCAATCGACGAGCTCGAACGCCGGGTGCGGTCCGGTGCAACGGACCTCGTCCTGCTCGGCGCGACCGGTACCGGCAAGAGCGCGACGACGGCGTGGCTCGTCGAGCGGGTGCAACGGCCCACCCTGGTCATGGCGCCGAACAAGACCCTGGCTGCCCAACTCGCCACCGAGTTTCGAGAGCTGCTTCCCGAAAACGCAGTCGAGTACTTCGTCTCGTATTACGACTACTACCAACCCGAGGCGTACATCCCGCAGACCGACACCTACATCGAGAAGGACTCGTCGATCAACGAGGAGGTTGAGCGGCTGCGGCATGCCGCGACAGCCAGCCTGCTGACCCGACGCGACGTCGTCGTGGTTGCGACCGTGTCGTGCATCTACGGCCTGGGCTCGGCGCAGGAGTACCTCGACCGGATGGTCTGGCTGCGGGTGGGTGAGGTACACGACCGCGAGGGTTTGCTGCGCCGGCTGGTCGGCATGCAGTACGCGCGGAACGACCAGAACTTCACCCGCGGCACGTTCCGAGTACGCGGCGACACCCTCGAGATCATCCCGATGTACGAAGAGCTGGCCCTTCGAGTCGAGTTCTTCGGCGACGAGGTCGAGCGGATCACAACGTTGCATCCGCTGACCGGCGAGGTGATCCGTGAGGAGGACGTCGTCCACGTCTTTCCAGCGTCGCACTACGTCGCCGGCCCGCAGCGGATGGAGCGCGCGATCCAGGGCATCGAGGCCGAACTCGTCGAGCGCCTCAACGTGCTGGAGCGCCAAGGCAAGCTGCTGGAGGCTCAGCGGCTGCGCATGCGGACGACGTACGACGTGGAAATGATGCGCCAGGTCGGCTTCTGCTCGGGGATCGAGAACTACTCCCGGCACATCGACGGGCGGCCGGCCGGCAGCGCACCGAACTGCTTGCTCGACTACTTCCCGGAGGACTTTCTGCTGGTCATCGACGAGTCGCACGTCACGGTGCCGCAGATCGGCGGGCATGTACGAAGGCGACATGAGCCGCAAGCGCACGCTGGTCGAGCACGGTTTCCGGCTGCCCAGCGCCATCGACAACCGGCCGCTGCGGTGGGAGGAGTTCCTGCAGCGGATCAATCAGACCGTCTACCTGTCCGCTACCCCCGGGCCGTACGAGCTGGGCAAGGCGAAGGGGCGTCGTCGAGCAGATCATCCGGCCGACCGGGCTGGTCGACCCCGAGGTGGTCGTCAAACCCACTCGCGGCCAGATCGACGACCTGATCCACGAGATCAAGCTCCGCACCGAGCGCAACGAGCGAATCCTGGTCACCACCCTGACCAAGAAGATGGCCGAGGACCTCACCGACTACCTGCTCGAGCACGGGATACGCGTGCGGTACCTGCACAGCGAGGTCGACACCCTGCGCCGGGTCGAGCTGTTGCGCGAGCTACGGACCGGTGAGTTCGACGTGCTGGTCGGCATCAACCTGCTCCGTGAGGGGCTGGACCTGCCCGAGGTCTCCCTGGTCAGCATCCTCGACGCGGACAAGGAGGGTTTCCTGCGCTCGGGCACATCGCTGATCCAGACCATCGGCCGCGCTGCGCGCAACGTCTCTGGCCAGGTGCACATGTACGCCGATGTCGTCACTCCATCGATGCGCAACGCCATCGACGAGACCAACCGGCGCCGACGCAAGCAGGTGGACTACAACACCGCACATGGCATCGACCCGACCCCGTTGCGCAAACGGATCAGTGACATCACCGAGATGCTGGCCAGGGAGGACGCCGACACCGACGCGCTCATCGGCGGGTCCGGACGGGCGCAGAGCAGAGGAAAGGCGGCCGTACCCGGCATGCGCAGCACCTCCGATGTGGGCCGGCACGCCGCTGAGCTCGCCGGGATGCCCGCCGCCGATCTCGCTGATCTCATCCAGCAGCTCACCGACCAGATGCACACCGCTGCCGCAGAGTTGCAGTTCGAGCTGGCCGCCCGGCTGCGGGACGAAGTGGCCGAGTTGAAGAAGGAGCTGCGCGGTATGCACGAGGCCGGAGTCGCCCGTTGACACCGGAGGAGCTGCTCGAATACTGCCTGGCCAAGCCGGGCGCATGGCAGGACGAGCCGTGGGATGGCGACGTTGTCGCCAAGGTCGGTGACAAGATCTTCGCCTTCCTTGGTGGTGCCAGCGGCGTCGGCGTCAAGTGCGGCCGCACCCGCGACGAGGCCAACGAGTGGCTGCACCGATATCCGGACGATGCCTCGATCATGGCGTACATCGGCCGGTCCGGGTGGAACACGCTGCGCATCGGCGGCGCGATACCCGACGACGAGATCCGTCAGGCCGTGGACGACTCCTACGACTTGGTGGTCGCAAAACTGCCCAGGCGGTTACGCCCGGCACCAGCAAAGCAGGGTTCGGGCCCGTCGGCATGACACAATCGATGCCGCGTGGAGGGGAGTATTCCTTCGCGGTGGCATCGTCATCACGGTTGTCCGTCCGAACGCGGGCATGACGCCCGGTGCCGTCGGCCCCGGCGTCGGGGCGGAAGAGACCTCCGGGTCACCGGCTTGTCCTGACCGCGGAGGAAGCGCTCGTGGAGATCCACAGCACCACCTGGTTCGTGACGATCGGGGTGCTGCTCGCCGTCATCCTCGCGGACCTGTTCATCGTCGGCCGGAACCCACGCGAGCCCTCGATGCGCGAGGCGACGGCTTGGGTACTGCTCTACGTGAGCCTGGCAATCGTGTTCGGGATCGGCGTCGGGTTGGTCTCAGGTGCCCAGTACGCCGGCGAGTTCTTCGCCGGCTGGCTCACCGAGTACAGCCTGTCCATCGACAACCTGTTCGTCTTCGTGATCATCATGAGTCGGTTCGCCGTGCCACGGCAGTACCAGCAGACCGTTCTGCTGGTCGGGATCGTCCTCGCGCTGGTCTTCCGCGGATTGTTTATCGCCGCCGGCGCCGCGGCGATCTCGCGGTTCAGCTGGATCTTCTATCTGTTCGGCGTGTTCCTGGTCTGGACCGCCATCGGTCTGGCCCGGCATGGCGAGGACGACGAGGGCGACTACAAGGAGAACGTGTTGATCCGGGCCGCTCGCCGGGTCCTGCCCACGACTCGGGAATACCACGGCGTGAAGCTGATGGTCCGGCTCGACGGCAACCGTATGGTCACGCCGATGCTCATCGTCATGATCGCGATCGGGACGACCGACGTGCTGTTCGCGCTCGACTCGATCCCCGCGATTTACGGTCTCACCCAGGAGCCCTACCTCGTCTTCACTGCGAACGCCTTCGCGCTGATGGGCCTGCGGCAGCTCTACTTCCTGATCGGCGGGCTGCTGAAACGGTTGGTCTACCTGTCCTATGGACTCGCCGTCGTGTTGGGCTTCATCGGCGTCAAGCTGATTCTCGAGGCACTGCATACCAACGAAGTGCCGTTCATCAATGACGGCGAACCGGTTCCCTGGGCGCCCGAGATCCCGATCTGGGTCTCGCTCACGTTCATCTTCGGCACCATTGCGATCACCGCGGTTGCAAGTTTGGCCAAGACCGGCCGCGACAATCGCCGGAACCTCCGCGAGCAACGCGAATCGGGGTAATTGGACTACCAGCCGCGCGCGTGCCATTCCGGCAACGCAGGACGCTCGGCGCCAAGCGTGGTGTCGTTGCCGTGCCCGGGATAGACCCACGTCTCGTCCGGTAGTCGGTCGAACAGCTTGGTTGTGACGTCTGTGAAGAGTTGCTCGAAGTCGTCCTTGTTCCCCCGAGTGTTGCCGACACCACCTGGGAAAAGGCTGTCGCCGGTCCACACGTGCGGCTGGCCGGTCGGGTCGTCGTAGAGCAGCGCGATGCTGCCGGGAGTGTGGCCGGCCAGATGGACGACCTCGAGTACGCAGGTTCCCACCGGGATCCGGTCACCGTCCGCGACGAATTGGTCGGTCGGTACCGGGATCGCCGGCGCGTCGGCGCTGTGCGCGACGGTCATGGCTCCGGTCCGGGCGACGACATCGGCGAGCGCCTGCCAGTGGTCAGGGTGACGGTGTGTGGTGATGACGTGGGTGAGAGGGCCTTCGCCACAGAGTGCGAGGATGCGCTCGGGCTCTGCCGCAGCGTCGATCAACACCTCGTCCCCGGTGTCGCGGCAGCGCAGGACGTAGGTGTTGTTGTCCATCGGCCCGACCGACGCCTTGGTGATGATGAGATGGGTGAGCTCGCGGACCGCGGGCGGCCCGCCCGGCCCGACCTTGCCGCTGTAGGTGCTCATCAGGCCCACGGAGGCAACGCCGGTAGCGGGCCGGGCGGGTCGACGCGTAAACCGTCGCCGACGGACCGGCCAGTGAGCCAGCCGAGCATCGGCGTAGCGGAGCCGGAGACCGTGGTTTCGCCCCCGGAGCCGATCCGCTCGGTTGCTCCGTCGATGACCAATGTCAGCTCGGGCACGTCATCGCGCCGACCGAACCTGCGCACCGTCTCGGCCAGCGCCCGGTCGACGAACCGTGGTGCCCAGTCTGCTGGCGTGTAATCAGCATCCAGGTCCACGTGATGCAGCTCCACCTCCTTCAACCGCTCCCACAGCACGCGGCGGGCAGGGATCGTGCGCCCGGCTGCGGCCGCTCCCATCCGGATCTGGCGTTCCCATGCCTCGTCCGGAACCGCCACGACGGCAGCGGAAAACCGCTCGGCGGCTGAGCGCAGGTCCTCGACGATCTCGCCCGGCTCCCGCTCGGCACCGGCGTCGATATCGGCGGCGCGGGCCTCGACGCTCGGGTACATCGGAGTCTCGACGCCGGTCGTCGCCCACCGCAGCAGGTTGGTCAGCGCGTCGGCGTTTCGGGCGACATGGCTGAGCACATGCGCTCTGGTCCAGCCGGTGCACAGGCTCGGCTCCCGCACGTCGTCTGCATCCAGGGCTTCTGCCGTGCGAATCAGCCGTTCGGTCGCCGCCGATACCGGCCCGGCACTCGCCCCCTCGGCGGCACCGTCACCGTCGGAAATGACCACGGGTCCACCATGATGGGTACTCCGCAGGCGTGCAAGCCTGGCGGAGTAGAGGCAGGCATGGCCCCGTGGTCATTCCGACGGGACGCGCGAGCTCGACCCTCCAGGGGGAGATTGTCGCCACGGCCACATAACCTGTGCGTCGTGGTCGACGATCCCCCGAACACACTCGTCATCCGCGGCGCCCGGGAGCACAACCTCAAGGACGTCTCGCTCGACCTGCCCCGTGACTCCCTCATCGTGTTCACCGGGCTTTCCGGCTCGGGCAAGTCCAGCCTGGCCTTCGACACCATCTTCGCCGAGGGCCAGCGCCGCTACGTCGAGTCGCTGTCCGCCTACGCCCGCCAGTTCCTCGGCCAGATGGACAAGCCCGACGTCGACTTCATCGAAGGCCTGTCGCCGGCGGTGTCGATCGACCAGAAGTCGACCTCCCGCAACCCGCGTTCCACCGTGGGGACGATCACCGAGGTCTACGACTACCTGCGCCTGCTCTACGCCCGCGCCGGCCGGCCGCACTGCCCGGTCTGTGGGCGTCCGATCGGCCGGCAGACGCCGCAGTCAATCGTCGACCGGGTGCTCGAGCTCGAGGAGGGTTCGCGGTTCCAGGTGCTGGCCCCGGTCGTCCGAGCCCGCAAGGGGGAGTACGGCGACCTGTTCCGGACGCTGCAGACGCAGGGGTACTCCCGGGCCCGGGTGGACGCCGTGGTGTACCAGCTCACCGAACCACCGAAGCTGAAGAAACAGGAGAAGCACACCATCGAGGTGGTTGTCGACCGGCTGACCGTCAAGGGCTCGGCGAAGCGTCGGCTGACCGACTCCGTCGAGACCGCGCTGCGGCTGTCCGGTGGCCTGGTCACGCTGGAGTTCGTCGACCTGCCCGAGGACGATCCGCATCGCGAGCGGGTGTTCTCCGAGCACCTGTACTGCCCATATGACGACCTGTCGTTCGAGGAGCTCGAGCCGCGATCGTTCTCGTTCAACTCGCCCTTCGGCGCATGCCCGGTGTGCACGGGGATCGGGACGACGATGGAGGTCGATCCCGAGCTCGTGGTGCCCGATCCCGGCGAGAGTCTCGATGCCGGCGTGCTGGCGCCCTGGTCCGGTGCACAGACCTCCGAGTACTTCTCCCGGATCGTGCAAGCTCTCGCCGGAACCATCGGGTTCCGCACCGACGTGCCGTTCGAGCGGCTGCCGGCCAAGGCCCGGACCGCCCTGTTGCACGGCTACGACGGTCAGGTGCACGTCCGTTACCGCAACCGGTACGGGCGGGAACGCTCGTACTACACCACCTACGAGGGAGTGATCCCGTGGGTGCAGCGCCGGCACGCCGAGGCGGAGTCCGACGCGAGCCGGGAGCGGTTCGAAGGGTTCATGCGGGAGGTGCCATGCGCAGCGTGTGGCGGTGCCCGCCTCAAGCCGGTGAGCCTGGCGGTGACATTCGGCGGCAAGAGCATCGCCCAGATCGCTGCTATGCCGATCGGGGAGTGCGCGACATTCCTGCGCGAGCTGTCGCTCACCGACCGCGAGCGGCAGATCGCAGAGCGAGTACTGAAGGAGATCAACGAGCGACTGCGGTTCCTCGTCGATGTCGGCCTGCACTACCTCTCGCTCGATCGCCCGTCGGGCACCCTGGCTGGCGGCGAGGCGCAGCGGATCCGGCTGGCGACCCAGATCGGTTCCGGGTTGGTCGGCGTCCTCTACGTCCTCGACGAGCCGTCGATCGGGCTGCATCAGCGGGACAACCGACGGCTGATCGAGACCTTGATACGGCTGCGCGACCTCGGCAACACGCTCATCGTCGTCGAGCACGACGAGGAGACGATCCGCACCGCGGACTGGGTGGTCGACATCGGGCCCGGGGCGGGCGAGCACGGCGGCCAGATCGTCGTGTCGGGCAGCGTTGCCGACCTGCTCGCCCACGAGAGCTCGATCACCGGTGCCTACCTGGCCGGCCGCCGCAGCATTCCGGTTCCGGCAATCCGCCGGCCCACTGCTCGCGCTCGGCAGCTCACGGTTGTGGGCGCGCGCGAACACAACCTCCAAGACGTCACCGTGAGCTTCCCGCTCGGCTGTTTCGTCGGCGTCACCGGGGTCAGCGGTTCGGGCAAGTCCACGCTGGTGAACGACATCCTTTACAACGCACTGGCCAGGCACTTGTACTCGGCCCGGACGGTTCCCGGCCGGCATCGCCGGGTCGAGGGCGTCGACCGGGTCGACAAGGTCGTGCACGTCGACCAGTCGCCGATCGGCCGGACTCCGCGGAGCAACCCAGCTACCTACACCGGGGTTTTCGACAACATCCGCAAGCTGTTCGCGGACACCCAGGAGGCCAAGATCCGCGGCTATCAGCCGGGCCGGTTCTCCTTCAACGTCAAGGGCGGACGCTGCGAGAACTGCACCGGTGACGGCACGATCAAGATCGAGATGAACTTCCTGCCCGATGTCTATGTGCCGTGCGAGGTCTGCCACGGCGCGCGCTACAACCGGGAGACGCTGGAGGTCCATTACAAGGGCCGGACGATCTCCGAGGTGCTGGACATGCCGATCGAGGAGGCGCTGGAGTTCTTCGCGCCGATCGAGCGGATCGCTCGGCACCTGCGCACGCTGGTCGACGTCGGGCTCGGATACGTACGGCTGGGTCAGCCGGCGCCGACGCTGTCGGGTGGGGAGGCCCAGCGGGTCAAGCTGGCCTCCGAGCTGCAGCGCCGCTCAACTGGACGGACGGTGTACGTGCTCGACGAACCCACGACAGGATTGCACTTCGACGACATCCGCAAGCTGATCGGCGTCCTGCAGGATCTGGTCGACAAGGGCAACACGGTGATCGTCATCGAGCACAACCTGGACGTGATCAAGACCGCCGACTGGCTCATCGACATGGGCCCCGAGGGCGGCAGCGAGGGCGGCCGCATCATTGCGACCGGCCCCCCGGAGCATGTCGCTCTGGAATTGGAGAGCCACACCGGTGCGTTCCTGCGGCACGCGCTCGGCATCTCGACGACCGAGCGTGAGCCCGCGGTCGTTTGAACGATCATTGAACCGATCGGGCCGGCCTTTCGTTGCCACTAGGGTGACGACGTAGACCCGAAACGGGGAACCGCATGACCGTTCCTGACACGACCATGACCAACCCTGAGCCCCAGGTGAACCGACGCCTGGTGCTGCTCGGAGCCGGGGCCGTGGGAGTTGCTGGGGTGCTCGCGGCTTGCGGCGGGGGAGACGACGAGGCCAGCGCTGGAGGCGGCGCGGCCGAAACTCCGGCCCAAACTGAACCCGGCCCCACCCCCGTCGAGACCTCCGAGCCGCCATCCGACGGTGGCGCAGCAGGCGTGGTGGCAGTAGCCGATGTGCCAGTCGGTGGTGGCGTGGTCATCGCGGCGGAGAGGCTCGTCGTGACCCAGCCGGCTGAGGGAGAGTTCAAGGGGTTCGACAGCACCTGCACCCACCAGGCTTGCCAGGTGGCCGAGGTGGCTGACGGCGAGATCAAGTGCCCGTGTCACGGCAGCCGGTACTCCATCGAGGACGGATCGGTGGTCGGTGGTCCGGCGCCGGATCCGCTGACCGAGGTCGGCCTGGCCGTCGAAGGTGATCAGGTCGTCCTGACCTGAGGCGCAGGGGGCGTCAGGCTCCCGGGACCTGGAAGGGTCCGGCATAGGGTTGGGGGTTGTGCCGGACCCTTCCACCTACCGCCCCGCCCCCGGCTCGATCCCCGACGAGCCGGGGGTGTACCGCTTCAGTGACCAAGCGGGACGGGTCCTCTACGTCGGCAAGGCGAAGAGCCTGCGGTCCCGGCTCAACTCGTACTTCCAGGATCTCTCCGCGCTGCACGCCCGCACTTTTGCGATGGTCACCAGTGCTGCCAAGGTCGAGTGGACCGTTGTTCGCAACGAGGTCGAGGCGCTACAGCTCGAGTACTCCTGGATCAAGGAGTTCGACCCTCGCTTCAACGTGCGCTACCGGGACGACAAGAGCTACCCGTACCTCGCGGTCACGCTCGACGAGGAATTCCCGCGCGCCATGGTGATGCGCGGCGCGAAGAAGCGCAGCGTGCGCTACTTCGGGCCGTACGCGCATGCATGGGCCATCCGCGAAACACTCGATCAGCTGCTGCGGGTCTTTCCGGTGCGCAGCTGTTCCGCTGGAGTATTCCGGCGCGCGGCCCAGGTCGGTCGGCCCTGCCTGCTCGGGTACATCGGCAAGTGCTCGGCCCCATGTGTCGGACGGGTCAGTGCGGACGAGCATCGCGAGATCGTCAACGACCTGGTCGCGTTCCTCGAGGGCCAGACCGCGAAGTACATCCGCCGGTTGGAACGCGAGATGCGGGCCGCCGCGGCGGTGACGGACTACGAGCGTGCGGCCCGACTGCGTGATGACATCGCGGCGTTGCAGCGGGCGATGGAACAGAACGCAGTCGTCCTCGGCGACGCCACCGATGCCGACGTGGTGGCTCTGGCCGAGGATCCCCTCGAGGTCGCGGTGCACATCTTCTACGTCCGGGGCGGACGGGTCCGAGGGCAGCGCGGCTGGGTCGCGGACAAGGCTGACGACGCTCCGACCGGCGCGCTGGTCGAGCGGTTCCTGCTCCAGCTCTACGGAGAGCAGGGAAACGGCAGCGTTCCCCGCGAGATCCTGGTGCCGGCCCTGCCCGACGATCCGGCCGAGGCGCGCGCGCTGACCGAGCTGCTCGCCGAACTGCGCGGCGGCCGGGTCGAGATCCGGATACCCCGTCGCGGGGACAAGCGGGCCCTGCTGGAGACCGGCGCACGCAACGCCGGCCAGGCTCTCTCGGTCCACAAGACCAAGCGAGCGAGCGACCTGACCACCCGCAGTCGGGCACTGCAGGAGATCCAGCTCGCGCTGGGCCTGGAAGAGGCACCGCTGCGGATCGAGGCATACGACGTGTCGAACCTGCAGGGCACGGACGTCGTCGCGTCCATGGTGGTGTTCGAAGATGGGCTGCCCCGCAAGTCTGAATACCGCCGATTCGCGGTCAAAGGTCGCGACGGAGGCGGTGACGGCACCGACGACGTGGCCGCGATCCGCGAGGTGTTGAACCGCCGGTTCCGGCGGCTGCGCGACGTCGCCGACGGAGTTTCCCAACCCCTCGACCCGGAGACCGGCCGGCCGCGCAAGTTCGCCTATGCGCCCGGGCTGGTCGTGGTCGACGGAGGCCATCCACAGGTCAACGCTGCTCGGCTGGCCATGGACGAAGCCGGTGTCGCGGACATTCCGGTGATCGGGCTGGCAAAGCGGCTGGAAGAGGTGGTCGTCGACAACGCAGACGACCCGGTCATCATGCCGCGCGCCAGCGAGGGGCTCTACCTCTTGCAGCGGGTTCGGGACGAAGCACACCGATTCGCGATCACCTACCACCGGCAGCGCCGTTCGCGGTCGATGGTCGACAGTCTGCTGGACGGCGTGCCGGGGCTTGGCCCGTCGCGCCGCAAAGCATTGCTGGCCCGGTTCGGCTCGCTCAAGCGCCTGCGCGCGGCCACCGCGGTGGAGATTGCTCAGGTGCCAGGCATCGGGCACCGGACCGCCCAAGCTGTGGTCGAGGCTGTCTCGCAGGACGTCGGAATGGGTCGGCCTGCCGCCGCTGTCAACATGGCGACCGGTGAGATCCTCGAGCCGGACCATGCAGTTCCGAACTGACGGGAGGACCGTGGTGAGCTCGGACCTCCCTGAACTGCTGGTCGTTACTGGGATGTCCGGCGCCGGTAAGACTGCAGCGACGGCGTCCCTGGACGATCTGGGCTGGTTCGTTGTCGACAACCTGCCGCCGTCGCTGCTCATGGAGCTTGTCGACACCGTTACCGAACGCACCGACCACCGCCGGATCGCCGTTGTGGCCGATGTCCGCGGTGGAGTGTTCTTCCGTGAGCTCCGAGGTGCCCTCGACGAGCTCGCTGCCCGCGGTGTCAAGCCGCACGTGCTGTTCCTCGAAGCCAGCGACGAGTCGCTGGTACGACGTTTCGAGACGGCGCGCCGACCGCATCCGTTGCAAGGCGAGGGGCGGGTGCTCGACGCGATCAATCGCGAACGTGAGCAGCTGGCCGAGCTGCGCACCAGTGCCGACATGGTCGTCGACACCTCACTGCTCAACGTGCACGAGCTGGCCGGTCGTATCCGCACGGCATTCTCCGGTGCTGACGTTGGACTGCAAGCCATAGTCGTGTCCTTCGGCTACAAGTACGGGATACCGGTCGATGCCGACGTCGTCGCCGACATGCGGTTCCTGCCGAACCCCCACTGGGTTCCGCACCTTCGTCCGCAAACCGGTCGCGACGCCGCGGTGAGCGATTACGTCCTGGGTCAGCCCGGCGCGGCCGAGTTCCTCGATCGGTACACGGATCTGCTGGGGTCGATGGCAGATGGGTATCTGCGGGAAGGCAAACGGTTCGTGACGGTCGGGATCGGCTGCACTGGCGGCAAGCACCGCAGTGTCGCGATGAGCGAAGCGCTCGCCGCCAGGCTGCGGGAACAGGGTGTCGACACGATCGTGGTCCACCGCGATCTCGGCCGAGAATGACCGGGCCGGACGACGCCCGCCGGTTGGCGGGTCCCAAGGTGGTCGCCCTCGGCGGCGGCCATGGCCTGGCTGCGTCACTGGCGGCGTTGCGCCGGGTCAGCGGACGGCTCACCGCAGTCGTCACCGTGGCCGACGATGGCGGGTCCAGCGGACGCCTGCGCCGCGAGTTGGGGGTGCTTCCACCGGGTGACCTCCGGATGGCGCTGGCGGCGCTGTGTGGTGACGACGAGTGGGGGCGGACCTGGGCTCGGGTACTGCAGCATCGCTTCGCCAGCAAGGGCGAGCTGCACAACCACGCAGCCGGAAACCTGCTGATCGTCGCGTTGTGGGAGCTGCTCGGCGGCCATGTCGAGGGCTTGGACTGGGTGGCCCGGCTACTCGGTGCCCAGGGTCGGGTGCTACCGATGTCGTCGATGGCGCTGGATATCCACGCGCTGGTGGGCAGCCTGGACGGCGACGGCCGGGTCACCGGTGAAGTCGAGACGGTCGTCGGCCAGAACGCGGTGGCGACTGCCCCTGGTCCGGTCGTAGCTGTCGAACTGGTTCCTTCGGATCCCCCTGCGTGCCCGGAGGCGCTGATCGCGATTGATGAGGCTGACTGGGTAGTGCTCGGACCCGGCTCGTGGTTCAGCAGCGTCATCCCACATCTGCTCGTGCCCGAGCTACGCCAGGCGCTGTTGCACACCCGGGCTCGCCGGCTGGTGACGCTGAACCTGTCCGCCGAGGGTGGTGGTGAGACCGAAGGGTTCACCCCTGAGATGCATGTCGAGGTACTGGGGGTCTACGCCCCCGAGCTGCACCTGGATGCCGTCCTGGCTGATCCCTCGTCGGTGCCCGACCTGGCCCTGCTGCGGCGGGTGGCGGATGAGTTCGGCGCGGAGCTCACAGTCGCCGATGTCGCGCGAGCCGACGGTACTTCCCGGCATGATCCGGAGCGGCTGGCACACGCCTACGCGGATACCTTCGCTCGTGGCAGGATCGGCCCATGGCGATGACCGCTTCGGTGAAGGACGAGCTGGCCCGCCTCGACGTCACCAAGTCGTGCTGCCGCAAGGCAGAGGTCTCCGCGCTACTGCGCTTCGGCGGTGGACTGCACATCGTGAACGGTCGCATCGTCGTCGAGGCCGAGCTGGACACCGGTGTCGCCGCGAGACGGCTCCGGCGGAACATCGCCGAGGTCTATGGGCACGACAGTGACATCGCGGTGGTGTCGTCCAGTGGCGGCTTGCGCAAGGGCAGCCGCTACGTGGTACGGGTGGTGGCCGCCGGCGAGGCGCTGGCGCGGCAGACCGGCCTGATCGACGCAAGCGGCCGTCCCGTTCGAGGGCTGCCGCCTCAGGTCGTCTCGGGATCGATGTGTGATGCCGAAGCTGCGTGGCGGGGCGCCTTCCTCGCCCACGGATCGCTGACCGAACCCGGCCGTTCGTCAGCGATGGAGGTGACCTGTCCCGGGCCGGAGGCCGCCCTGGCTCTGGTCGGTGCGGCACGTCGCGTAGGCATCCAGGCCAAGGCGCGCGACGTCCGGGGCGTCGACCGGGTCGTCGTTCGCGACGGCGACGCGATCGGAGCAATGCTGACCCGGTTGGGCGCTCACGACAGCGTCCTCGCCTGGGAGGAGCGGCGGATGCGCCGCGAGGTTCGTGCTACCGCCAACCGGCTGGCGAACTTCGACGACGCCAACCTGCGCCGGTCGGCCCGCGCCGCGGTGGCCGCGGGGGCACGGGTCGAACGGGCTCTGGAGATCCTCGGTGACGATGTACCCGATCACCTGCGAGCCGCCGGTGAGCTGCGGCTGGAACACAAACAGGCCAGCCTCGAGGAGCTGGGCCAGCTCTCCTCCCCGCCGATGACCAAGGACGCCGTCGCTGGCCGAATCCGGCGGCTGTTGGCGATGGCCGACCGACGCGCAGTCGAACTCGGTATTCCCGGCACCGAAGCGAACCTGACTCCCGACATGCTGGCTCCCTAGATTCGCGCGTCCGGCTCGGCGGAGTCCGTCGTCCCCTGCTGTCGTGAAGATCGTTGTGATGGCTGGCGCACCGTTTCGCGCAGGCAATCACTCACGACGATCTTCACGGCGGCTAGAGATGGGTCGAGGTAGGGCTGAGGTAGGGCTGAGCTATGGCGGAGGCACCTCACTCAGCGTCGCGGCGCTGCGGCTGATGCCATAGGGTCGGATCTCGGTGAGCCACGACGTTGGCGACCGTGCCTGCCCCAGCACCGAGCCCGGCGCGAGCCGCCGGACCGTGAAGGAGTCTCGAGTTCCATGACCATTCGCCTTGGCATCAACGGCTTCGGCCGGATCGGCCGCAACTTCTATCGGGCCGTCCTCGCGCAGGGTGCCGACGACATCGAGCTGGTCGGCGTCAACGACATCACCGACAACAAGAGTCTCGCCCATCTGCTGAAGTACGACTCGATCCTGGGCCGGCTCGACGCCGAGGTCAGTCACGCGGGTGACGAGATCACGGTGGCCGGGCACTCGTTCAAGTCGCTCGAGGAGCGGGACCCGTCGAAACTGCCGTGGAAGGACCTCGGCGCCGATGTCGTGATCGAGTCGACCGGCCTGTTCACCGACGCGACGAAGGCGAAGGCCCACCTGGACGCCGGGGCCAAGAAGGTCATCATCTCGGCTCCGGCCAAGAACGAGGACGTCACGATCGTCATGGGGGTCAACCACGATCTTTACGACCCGGATGCGCACTCGATCATCTCCATGGCGTCGTGTACGACCAACTGCCTGGCGCCGATGGCCAAGGCGGTCAACGATGCGTTTGGCATCGAGCGTGGCCTGATGACGACCATCCACGCATATACCCAGGACCAGAACCTGCAGGACGGTCCGCACAAGGACCTGCGCCGGGCCCGGGCCGCCGCGCTCAACATCATCCCGACCAGCACCGGCGCCGCAAAGGCGATCGGCCTGGTGCTACCGGAGCTGAAGGGCAAGCTCGACGGTTTCGCTCTGCGGGTCCCGACACCGACCGGCTCGGTCACCGACCTGACAGTGACGGTCGGGCGGGAAGTCTCCGTCGACGAGGTCAACGCGGCGGTCAAAGCTGCTGCCGACGGCCCGCTGAAGGGCTACCTGACCTACACGGAGGACCCGATCGTGTCCTCCGATATCGTCACCGACCCGTCGTCGTGCATCTTCGATTCCGGCCTGACCCGCACGATCGGCAATCAGGTCAAGGTGGTGGGCTGGTATGACAACGAGTGGGGTTTCTCAAACCGGCTCATCGACCTGATCCGGCTCGTCGGCCCCGGCATCTGACGCCGGCGTGCGCACGATCGACGACCTCGGCGACCTTCGCGCCAAGCGGGTGTTGTTGAGGTCAGACCTCAACGTGCCGCTCGAGGACGGCAGGGTCACCGACGACGGCCGGATCCGCGCCAGCGTCCCAACCATCGAACGACTAGCCGGCGCCGGAGCCAAGGTGCTCGTGACAGCTCATCTCGGCCGGCCCGACGGCAAACCGGACCCGCGGTACTCGTTGCGTCCCGTCTACCGGCGGCTGGCCGAGCTACTGCCGAACCACGACGTCCGGTTCGCCACGGATACCGTCGGACCTGACGCCAAGGCCACCATCGAGGCGTTGCCCGAGGGCGGCGTCGCAGTGCTGGAGAACCTGCGCTTCGACCCCCGGGAGGCCTCGAAGGACGACGCCGAGCGCGGCGGGTTTGCCGACGAACTGACGGCGCTTGCCGATGTGTTCGTCTCCGACGGTTTCGGCGTCGTCCACCGCAAGCAGGCCAGCGTCTACGACGTCGCACAGCGCCTCCCGCACGCGGCGGGACTGCTCGTGCTTGCTGAGGTGGAGGCGTTCGACAAGGTGCTGCGCGACCCGGAGCGGCCCTACGTCGTGGTGCTGGGCGGATCCAAGGTTTCCGACAAGCTCGGCGTCATCGACAACCTGCTGGAAAAGGTCGACCGGTTGTTGATCGGCGGTGGCATGTGCTTCACGTTTCTCAAGGCTCAGGGGTACGAAGTGGGCGGCTCGCTGCTGGAGGAGGACCAGGTCGACACCGTGCGCGGCCTCCTTGACCAGGGGACCGAGCGCGGCGTCGAGATCGTGCTGCCGGTCGACGTCGTCGTCGCCGCCGAAGTCGGCGAGAATGCCACGACGTCAGTCGTGGCAGTGGCAGCGATCCCGGCCGACCAGAAGGGGCTGGACATCGGGCCGGCCACTGTGGAGCTATTCCGCGGCAAGCTGGCCGACGCGCGGACGGTCGTCTGGAACGGCCCGATGGGCGTGTTCGAGATGGCGCCCTTCGCCGAAGGTACCCGGCAGGTGGCACGGGCCATCGCCGACGTCGACGGCACGACCGTGGTCGGTGGGGGCGACTCAGCAGCGGCCATCCGCCAGCTGGATCTCGACGAGTCCGCGTTCACCCACATCTCGACAGGCGGTGGCGCGAGCCTGGAACTGCTCGAAGGCAAGACCCTGCCTGGCCTGACCGTGCTGGAGGACTGAGCGCGTGGCGAGCGATTGGAGCAACGAGGAGCCCGAGCGAGGTACGAGCGAGGGTCCGAGTGCGACCATCGAACGCAGGCGCCGACTGCTGATGGCCGGCAACTGGAAGATGAACCTCAACCACCTCGAGGCCATCGCGCTGGTGCAGAAGCTGGCGTTCTCACTCACCGACCAGGACTTCGATGCCGTCGAAGTCGCGGTGCTGCCGCCCTTTCCACACATCCGGTCGGTTCAGACCCTGGTCGATGGTGACAAGCTGCGTTTCGTCTACGGCGCGCAGGACCTGTCCGAACACGATGCCGGGGCCTACACGGGGGACGTCTCCGGAGCGATGCTGGCGAAGCTCGGCTGCACGTACGTCGTGGTCGGGCACTCGGAGCGCCGCCAGTTCCACGGCGAGGATGACGCACTGGTCAACCGAAAGGTCGCGGCAGCGTTCCGGCACGGCCTCGTTCCGATCCTCTGCGTAGGTGAGGGCCTGGAAATCCGGCACCAGGGACAGCACGTCGAGCACACGTTGTCTCAGCTCGAGGGCGCCCTAGCCGAGGTTCCTCATGATCAAGCCGCGCTGCTCGTCGTCGCGTATGAGCCGGTGTGGGCGATTGGCACTGGCGAGGTGGCGACGCCCGACGACGCGCAGGAGGTGTGCGCGGCGATCCGCCGCCGGCTCGGGGAGTTGTACTCGGCGGACTTGGCCGGTTCTGTTCGGGTGCTCTACGGCGGCTCGGTCAAGGCCGACAACATCGGGCCGATCATGGAGCAACCCGACGTTGACGGGGCTCTGGTCGGCGGCGCCAGCCTGGACCCCGACGGCTTCACCGCGATCTGCCGTTTCGACCGGGCTGGATAGCCGGCCTCTAGGTCCGTCCGGGCGCTGCCGGGGTCTGACGAGTCAGGCCTCCGACACGTCGACCGCAGGTTTGGCTTCGGCGGCGCGACTACGCGTCTCCAGGTAGTGCAGGTAGTCCGGGTACAACTCGGCCGGGATTGCGACCGGTGCACCAAAGCCGAACAGGTCGACGCGGTCGAGGAGGCTTCGGATGTCGGTTGCGGCGCTCATGTCGGTCTCCCCTCCCTCATCTGGTGTTCGCTGGCGAGGGCGCTAGGGATTGGCGAGGGGCGCGTCCGTAGCCGCGCGGACGTCGATCGCTGTCACACCAGGACTGGTCTCGACCAGAACCAATCCGCGTTGCGTGACGTCGACGACCGCGAGGTCGGTGATGATGCGGTTGACGACGGACCTGCCAGTAAGGGGGTAGGTGCAGTGCTCGACGATCTTCGGGTTACCTTGCCGCGTCACGTGCTCCATCAGGACGATGACGTGCCGGGCCCCGTGCGCGAGGTCCATGGCGCCGCCGATTCCTTTGACGAGCTGACCGGGTATGGCCCAGTTCGCCAGGTCGCCGGCGGCGGAGACTTGCATTGCGCCCAGGATCGCAATGTCGACGTGACCGCCACGGATCATGGCGAAGCTGCTGGCAGAGTCAAAGAACGACGCGCCCGCGTTGACAGTCACCGTTTCCTTGCCGGCGTTGATGAGGTCGGGGTCGACCTCCGCTTCGGTTGGATAGCGGCCGACGCCGAGGATTCCGTTCTCGGAGTGCAGCACCACATGGGTACTGGCGGGAAGGAAGCTCGGCACCAGTGTCGGTAGGCCGATTCCGAGGTTGACGTACTGCCCGTCGCGTAGCTCGAGCGCGGCGCGCGCGGCCATCTGCTCGCGAGTCAACCCCACTGCGGCGTTTCCCTGCGAGGAATGGTCGTGCGCTTCTCGATGCCCTTGTCGGCGGCCTCGGCCGGGGTGAGAGCGACAACGCGTTGGACGAAGATGCCAGGCAGATGAACCGCTTCCGGGTCGATCTCTCCGGCATCGACGACCGCTTCAGCCTCGACGATGGTGATCCGACCCGCCATTGCGACCACGGGATTGAAGTTGCGTGCAGCGCGTCGAAACTGGCAATTGCCGTGGCGGTCGGCGACGGCCGCCCGAACGAGCGCGTAGTCGGCGGTGATGGACTCCTCCAAGACGTACTCACGGCCGCCGAACATCCGCACCTCCTTTGCTTGGGACGCCTGGGCGACGGTTCCGTCCGTGTGGTAGCGCCAGGGCAGCCCGCCTTCGGCGACCTGCGTCCCCACACCGGTTGGGGTGTAGAACGCAGGTATGCCGGCCCCGCCGGCACGCAGCCGTTCGGCGAGCGTGCCCTGCGGGGTCAGTTCGACGTGTAACTCGCCGCTGAGGTACTGCCGAGCGAACTCCTTGTTTTCGCCGATGTATGAGGCGACGACCGCTCGGATACGGTGCTCGGCGAGGAGGAGGCCGAGACCCGCGCCGTCGACTCCGCAGTTGTTCGAGATGACGGTCAGGTCGGTGACTTGCCGATGGAGCAGCGCAGTGATCAACACCACCGGGATGCCGGCCAGGCCGAAACCACCGACGGCCAGGCTTGCCCCGTCGCGGATATCGCCGACGGCTTCCATCGCCGAACGCACGGTCTTGTCCATCAGGACCTCCGGCACGACGGCCAACGCCGTGTCCCGCGCCGCTGCCTTCGTCAGAGCACTTTGGTGCCGTACATCTCCCCGAGCGGGTCCGCGATGAGCTCGACACGGGTCCCGTCCGGGTCGCGGAAGTACACCGACGTGCCGCTCTCCATCTGGTACGGCACACCGGCCTGGTCGAGCTTGCTCTTCAGCCGCTCCCAGATCGCCGGATCGACCGAGATGGCAATGTGGTGCAGGCCCCCGAGGACCTCGGCATAGGCCCCGAGGTCCAAGCCAGGGAAGTCGAAGAACGCAAGCAGGTTGCCGTTGCCGATGTCGAAGAAGAAGTGGTTGGAACCCTGGTAGTCGCGGTTCTCGAAGATGTCAGTCAGCGGAAACTCGAGCAGGTCCTGGTAGAAGCGAACCGTTCGCTCGACATCGGAGCAGAGCACCGCAGCGTGGTGCAGTCCCCGCGCTGCGGATGGCGGCCGTTCGCCGGCGGGACGCAGATGTGTTTCGCGGACCCTGGCCCTTCGCTCCTCGATCGCCGCCAAGTCGATGTCGGTCATGGCGCTCCTTGGCGCTGCTCAGATTCGGAAGAACAGGCTGAGGAAGCGGTCGGCAAGTTCAGTGTCGCCACGGACTGTTCCCCCGTTGAAGCGTCCGAATGCTGTGAGCACGAAACTACCAGGATCGAACTCGATCACCGTGGCCAGATTGCTCGCGTCGCCCTGTTCGACCGTCATGCCGTCTGGTGACACAGCAATGCGGGAGTCTCCGGCGTTGGGTCCGCTGAGGACGCGAATGCCGATGTCCACCGGCTCTGTTTCCTGCCCGACCCGGGCGGTGCCTTGCCATATCCCGAACATGAACGGCACCAGCAGATCCGCAACATCGCTGGAGAGACCGTGCTCGCGTCCAGTTCCCTCGGCGATGTCCCAGGAGTGGACGCCATAGTCCATCAACTGGAACGCCGGATAGAAGAAGGCGGGGACCGGGCCCATGTAGAAGTGCGGTACCAGCAGTCCGGTCCAGTCCTCCGGTGTGAGGCCCTCGAGAATGCCCATCATCTTGTCGAAGTCGGTGCGCAGCCGCTCGACCATCTCCGCTTGGGGTAGATCGCGGAACGACTTGCCCTGCTCCTCGGCGCGCTTCGCCATGCCGACCAGCCCATAGGCCGGCTCAACCTCGCCACGGCTTCGCGCGGCGTCGAACCCCTCGAAGTACGTCTCGGTGGTGTCGACGATGTGCCCGACGATGTCGCGCACTTCCCACTCCGGGCATGCCGTCTTCGCGTCCCACGTCTCCGGTACCTCCGCCAGCGCGAAGAAACGGTCGGCTTGCTCGCGCACAACACGCAGGACCGTGTCCTTGCCCTCGTACGTCATGGCGTTCCAACTCATGGCTGACCTCCTCCTTGGGTCATGTGGGCCGAATTCCGTCGTGGGCGTGCGAGCAGCAGCTGCTCGACCTCCTCCTTGGTCACGGGGCGTGGGTTGAGAGGGTTCGCTTCGACGACCATCGCGGCCGCCGCGGCGGCGTCCTCCCGGCGGAAGCCGAGGCTCAGCAAGCGCCGTCGGGGCCCCGACGTTGCGCGCGAGATCCCACAGCGCCGCCGGCAGGATCGTCGGTGGACAGACACCGGGCCAGCGTGGCCATGGCCTCGGGCGCCGCGGGAGCGTTGTACGCCAGCGGCGTGCGGCAGCACCGCCGAGTGCGTGCCCGCGTGAGGCAGGCCGAAGGTGCCGCCGAGCACGTGGCAGATCGTGTGGTGGATCCCCATCCGGACAGTTCCCAGCGTCCAGCCGGCGAGCCAGGCTCCGTAGAGGGCCGTTGAGCGCGCCATCAGGTCGTCGGGATGCTCGATCACCAGCGGAAGCGAGCGGGCCAGCGCGCGGATTCCCTCCTCGGCGAGCAGCACGGTCACCGGTGAGGCGTCAGCGGCGTACAGCCCCTCCACGCAGTGCGCCAACGCATTCATCCCACTGGCTCCGCTCATCGACGCCGGGAGGCCGAGGGTGAGCTCCGGGTCGTACACGACGACGCGCGGCAACACCCGGGAATCGCGACCCGTCGCCTTCCGGCCGCCCTCGGTCGTCCCCCAAATGGGCGTCATCTCGCTGCCCGCGTACGTCGTCGGGATTGCAAGAATTGGCCGCCGGCCGGTGTCCCTGGCAACGGCCTTCGCCAGACCAGTGGCCGAACCACCGCCGATGCACACGACGAGGTCGACGTCCAGGCTTCCGGCTGTCAGCACTGCTTCTCTGGCTGCCTCGGCCGGCACGTGCTGAGTCACACCGTCGATCCGGGCCGAAACAGCCGGGCCCAACTGGTCGATCAGAACATCCGCGTGGGGTTTCATGGCCCGGGCAGCGATCACCAGTACCCGTCGGGCCGACAGCCGGCTGACTTCGTCAGCAACGCGATAGCGCGCCTTGGGCGCGAAGACGACCCTGCTACCGAACGACTCGTGGACGAAGTCGATGATGACCCAGCCCCCAGTTGTTCGTATGACGAACAATTGTGCGAACTACAATCCGAGCGTCCCCCGTCGCCGAGAGGCTGTCAATACACGTGGAAGGGATGATTGCCGTAACGTTCGGCATGCGAACATCCGAGGAGCGCGAGTGCCTAGTGCCGATTCCGTGGAGCGTCCGGCCGGCTACGTGCAGTCTCTCGACCGGGGTCTCGCAGTCATCCGCTGCTTCTCAGCCGAGACGCCGCGGCTGACGATCTCCGAGGTAGCCCGGGAGACGGGCCTGACCCGAGCCGCGGCGCGACGCTTCCTTCTCACCCTCCAGGCCCTCGGTTACGTCGGCAACGACGGTCGCCAGTTCTTTCTCACACCGCGCGTTCTCCGTCTCGGATACGCCTACCTGTCGTCGCTGTCGGTCGCCGACGTCGCACAGACCCACCTGGAGCAACTGGCCGACGTCGTCCACGAGTCATGTTCGGCATCGGTCTTGGACGGCTTCGACATCGTGTACGTAGCTCGGGCGGCGACCAAGCGGATCATGACCATTTCGCTCTCGGTCGGGACGCGACTGCCCGCTCACCCCACATCGATGGGGCGGGTGCTGCTGGCTGCGCTGCCCGACGAACAGATCGACGCATACCTCGCCTTGGTGTCGCTCGCGAGGCTTACCGATCGCACGATCGTCGACCGTGATGCGCTTCGGGCGGAGCTGGAGAAGACCCGGGTCCGTGGGTGGTGCATCGTCGATCAGGAACTCGAGGACGGTGTCAGATCAGTGGCCGTTCCGGTTCACGACGACGCCGGCCGGGTCGTCGCCGCTGTGAACACCAGCGCTCATGCCGCGCGGGTACCGCTAGCGATGCTGCAAAAGCACTTCCTACCCCGCCTCCGAGAATGCGCCTCGGAGATCGACGCCGAACTTCGCGCGTTGCGGTAAGCCGTCGCCCGGGCGACCGGTCGTCTCGGCGGCGGGTATGTGTTCCGGCCGGCTGGCTTCAGGTGCCGCGCACGCTCGGCTGGCTGGCGGCCCGTCGACCTGAACCCTGCAACTCGTCGTCGACCGCCACGAGGTCGGCAAGCGTTGTGCTCTGCAGCGAGCCGCGGCACGCCTGCACCGCAGCGGCCCACGTGTGATGGACAGCACAGACGTCGTCCCAATGGCAGGGCCCGCCTCGGAGGATGCATCGCTCGAGTGTGAACGGTCCGTCGGCTGCCTCGACGACCGCAAAGCAGCGAGATCGTCTCCGGTGCGGCGGCCAGCCGATACCCGCCTTGGCGGCCGGCTCGGGCTTCGGCAAGGCCGGCCTCGGCCAGCATTTTGAGCACGCGAGGGGTGTATCCGGCGGGGAGCCCCATCGCTGCGGCCACCTCGCGGATCTTGATGTGCTGATGGTCTGGCCACTCCTTGGCAAGGTGCAACGCGGCTCTGACCGCATAGTCCCCCCTGCGAGTCAACGCCAGATCCACGGAAACAGGGTAGATCGGGTGCGATGGAGTTGGTGAGTCCGCGACGACACTTCGACACGGTCAGCGCGCTGCGCGGCGACGTACGACAGTCGCGGTGAAGATCGCGGCGATTGTGGCGGTGGCAGCCAGCAGCAGGTATCCCACCGTGTAGTCGTCGAGCACCCCGTAGACCAGGCCCATCACCAGCGGCGGGAAGAACCCGCCGAGCCCGCCTGCGGCACCGACGACACCGGTCACAGATCCCACGCGTTCCGGTTCGACCAGCCGCGCGACGAGCCCAAAGACAGCGCCGGTCCCGGCGCCGAGGGCCCCAGCCATACCGAGGAAGGCGATCGTTCCGATGGGGATCAGTGCCAGTTCGAGCGACGCGATCACCGCGAGGACAGCGGTTGCGCCGTACGCCGCGACCAGAACCGGCACGGGGTGTATCCGGTCGGACAACCAGCCACCGATCGGCCGCATGACGACCGCGAGGACCACGAAGCCGGCGGTGCGCAGGGCGGCATCGGAGCGTTCGAGCCCATACGCGGTCGTGAGGTACGTGGGCAGGTAGACGCTGAATGCGACGAACCCGCCGAAGGCGACCGCATAGAGGAACGCCAGCTGCAGGGTTGCCGGGATCTTTAGGTTGGCAATGGTCCGCGCGAGCATCGACCCGCCGGCGATCGCCCGGTCGGGCTGGTCGCGCAACAACAAGTACGAGACGACGGCGTAGATGGCGAGGACTACCGCTACCAGATCGAACGGGAAGCTGCGCCCGACGGCTTCGACGAGTTGCACCGTGGTGAACGCCGAAATCGCTGTGCCACCCATGCCCATGCCGAATATGCCCAGGGCAAGCCCGCGCCGGGCCGGTGGGTACCACGCGTTGACGAACGGGACGCCGATCGCGAACGTCGTCCCCCCGAGACCGAGGAAGAAGCCGCCAACCAGCACTTTCGCAAAAGAGTCCGCCAAGTGGCCGAGATAGAGGACCGGCAGGATCGTCAGCGCGCTGACGATCGGGAACATCACCCGAGCGCCCACCCGGTCGGTGAGGGCTCCGACGGGAATCCGGCCGAGCGAACCGGATCACCGGTACGGCGACCACCAGGGACTGCTGGAACGCCGTGAGGGAGAGCTCTTCGCGAAGGGTTGCCCCCAGCGGTGAAAGCAACGCCCATGCCCAGAACGTGATGGCGAACCCGATGGTGGCCAGCCCCAGCATCAAACCGGGGCGTACGGCGACGGGCGCGGTAGCACGTGCTTCGGGTACTGCGCCCATCGGTTGCCTCCACCCGATCTTGGTCTCCTAGAGTGCCCGGCTCTACGTAGCGTCGCAAGCTTCACATTCATGGATGCCTGCTGGGGGCGGACCTCCTAGAGCAACAAGGTCTACGTAGCCTTGCACGCTTCACTTTCGTGATGCCAAGGTGTGACAGTCGACTCCGACCTCCGATGGTCGAGGTGAAGCTGTCATGACGCAGATCGGTGCAGGGCAGGCGAGGTGCCGACAACCGGTGGCGGGACGGACGGGCCAGCCACCGACGCGCTGCTGAAGACCGGCAGGTTCTTCACCCGACGGGAGACCTCGCCCGACCTTCGGGCCGTGTTCCGCCACGGCGGGCGCGAAGGAGACGTCTTCTATCGGGACCGCTGGAGCCATGACAAGGTCGTGCGCTCAACCCACGGCGTCAACTGCACCGGCTCGTGTTCATGGAAGGTCTATGTCAAGGACGGGATCATCACCTGGGAGAGCCAGCAGACCGACTACCCGTCGGTGGGCCCAGACTCGCCCGAGTACGAGCCACGCGGCTGCCCGCGGGGTGCCGCCTTCTCCTGGTACACGTACTCGCCCACGCGGGTGCGCTACCCGTATGCCCGCGGCGTCCTCGTGGACATGTACCGCGAAGCGCGGGCCCGTCTGGGCGACCCGGTGCTGGCCTGGGCGGACATCGTCGGCGATCAGCACAAGCGCCGGTCGTACCAGCAGGCCCGGGGCAAGGGCGGGCATGTGCGGGTCTCGTGGGACGAGGCTGTCGAGATCGTCGCGGCGGCCCACGTCCACACGATCAAGACGTGGGGCCCGGACCGGGTCGCCGGGTTCTCGCCCATTCCTGCGATGTCGATGGTGTCGCACGCGGTCGGGTCTCGGTTCATCGAACTGGTCGGCGGGTGCATGACCTCGTTCTACGACTGGTACGCAGACCTGCCGGTGGCCTCCCCGCAGGTGTTCGGGGATCAAACCGACGTACCGGAGTCGGGCGACTGGTGGAACGCGTCGTACCTGGTGATGTGGGGTTCGAACGTCCCGGTGACGCGCACGCCGGACGCCCACTGGATGACCGAGGCCCGCTATCGCGGCCAGAAGGTCGTCGTCGTCTCGCCCGACTACGCCGACAACACCAAGTTCGCCGACACCTGGTTGCCGGCCCAACCCGGAACCGACGGCGCGCTGGCGATGGCGATGGGTCACGTCATCCTGCGCGAGAACTTTGTCGAGAACCGTGTCCCGTTCTTCGTCGACTACGTCCAGCGCTACACCGACCTGCCGTTCCTCGTGACGCTTGAGGAGCGCGACGGCTCGTACGTTCCGGCCAAGTTCCTACGCGCCGCTGACCTCGGCCAGAACGGCGAGGGTGCCGAGTGGAAGACGGTGTTCATCGACGGGCGTACCGGCGAGCCGGCCGTGCCCAACGGGACGCTGGGGGACCGGTGGACCGAGGCGGGCGCCGGACGCTGGAATCTGGACCTCGGCGACGCCGTGCCGCAACTGACGTTGTCCGGCGACGACGCGGAATCGGCCGAGGTACTGCTACCACGCTTCGACACGACCGACGGTTCCGGCGTGCTGCGCCGAGGTGTCCCGGCGCGCCGGGTCGGCGACCGCTTGGTCACCACGGTCTTTGACCTGATGCTGGCCCAGTACGGCGTCGGCCGGCCAGGCCTACCGGGCGAATGGCCGACCGGCTACGACGACCCGGACCAGCCGTACACGCCGGCCTGGCAGGAGGCGCTGACGTCGGTGCCTGCGGAGGCGGCGATCCGGGTCGCTCGCGAGATGGCCCACAACTCCGAACGCTCCGGTGGCCGCACGATGATCATCATGGGCGCCGGCATCTGCCAGTGGTTCCACGGCGACGCGACGTACCGGGCCGTCCTTGCCTTGCTGATCATGACCGGGGCGATGGGCCGCAATGGCGGGGGATGGGCGCACTACGTCGGCCAGGAGAAGTGCCGCCCGGTCACCGGCTGGGCGACCATGGCGGCGGCGACCGACTGGCAACGCCCACCCCGGCAGATGATCGGGACGGCGTACTGGTACACGCACGCCGACCAGTGGCGCTACGACGGCTACCGAGCCGACGCCCTCACCTCGCCGCTGGCCCGCGGCGATTTGCGCGGCATGCACACCGCGGACACGATCGCGCTGTCTGCGCGGCTGGGCTGGATGCCCTCCTATCCACAGTTCGACCGCAACCCGCTCGACCTCGCCGACGAGATCGCGGCAGCCGGGAAGGAGGCGCCGGCGTACTTGGCCGACCAGATCACGTCGGGAAACCTGCGGTTCGCCTGCGAGGATCCCGACGCGCCGGAGAACTGGCCACGCTGCCTCACCCTGTGGCGGGCCAACCTGCTGGGCTCGTCGAGCAAGGGCAATGAGTACTTCCTCAAACACCTGCTGGGAACGCACAGCACTCTGCGGGCGGAGGAGACGCCGGCAGACCGGCGCCCGAGGGACGTCACCTGGCGAGACGAGGCACCGGAAGGAAAGCTTGGACCTGTTGCTCGCGCTGGACTTCCGGATGACCAGCTCGACGCTGCTCGCCGACGTGATGCTGCCGTCGGCGACCTGGTACGAGAAGCACGACCTCTCGTCGACGGACATGCATCCGTTCGTCCACGCCTTCACCCCCGCGATCGACCCGCCCTGGGAGACCCGCTCGGACTTCGCGGCGTTCCACGCCATCGCCCGGCGGTTCAGCGAACTGGCCAGGGATCATCTCGGGGTGCGGCGGGACGTCGTCGCCACGGCGCTGCAACACGACACGCCGGGCGAGACGGCTCAACCGGGCGGCCGGGTCCAGGACTGGCGTACCGGCGACGTGGAACCCGTTCCCGGGCAAGACCATGCCGGCCTTCGCCGTCGTCGAACGCGATTACACCGCCATCGCCGACAAGATGGCCGCGCTGGGCCGCATGGCCGAGCAGCTCGGGCTGAACACCAAGGGCGTGCCGTACCGGCCGGACGAGGAGGTCGACCGGCTGGCGCCGGGTCAACGGCATGATGCTCGGGGGCGCGGGGGATGGGCGGCCGGCCCTGGACACCGACGCAAAGATGGCCGAGGCGATCCTCGACGCTGTCCGGGACCACCAACGGCCGGCTGGCCGTGCAGGGATTCCACGCGTTGGAGCAGCGGGTCGGCCGCCCAGCTCGCGCACCTGGCCGAGGGCAGCGAGGAGCGGCGGATCAGCTTCGCCGACACCCAGGCCCAGCCGGTGCCGGTCATCGCCAGCCCGGAGTGGTCCGGCAGCGAGGCCGGCGGGCGGCGATACGCGCCGTTCACCACAACGTCGAGCGAGCTCAAGCCCTGGCACACCCTGACCGGGCGGATGCACTTCTTCCTCGACCACGACTGGATGCACGAGTTCGGCGAGGCGCTGCCGATCTACCGGCCGCCGCTGGACATGCACCAGCTGTTCGGCGAGCCGGCCCTCGGCGCCGGACGGTTCCAAACAGGTCGTGGTGCGCTACCTCACCCCGCACTCGAAGTGGTCGATCCACTCCGAGTACCAGGACAACCTGCTCATGCTGTCGCTGTCCCGCGGCGGGCCCGACGATCTGGATGAGCCCGGTCGGACGCCGCCGCGATCGGGGTGGGCGACAACGACTGGGTCGAGGCGGTCAACCGCAACGGCGTCGTGGTGCGCGGGCGGTCGTCTCGCACCGGATGCCGGCGGGGACGGTCTACGTCTACCACGCCCAGGAGCGGGTGGTGAACGTGCCGATCGCCGAGACCAACGGCCGGCGCGGCGGCATCCACAACTCGCTGACCCGGCTGCTGGTCAAGCCGACGCACCTGATCGGCGGGTACGCCCAGCTGTCCTTCGCGTTCAACTATCTCGGCCCGACCGGCAACCAGCGCGACGAGGTCACGGTGATCCGCCGCCGCTCGCAGGAGGTGCGGTACTGATGCGACCGATGGCGCAGCTGGCGATGGTGATGAACCTCGACAAGTGCATCGGCTGCCACACCTGCTCGGTGACCTGCAAGCAGGCGTGGACCAACCGCTCCGGCGTGGAGTACGTCTGGTTCAACAACGTCGAAACCCGGCCGGGCCAGGGCTATCCGCGCACGCTACCAGGACCAGGAGCGTGGCAGGGCGGCTGGGTCCGGACTCGCAGCGGCCGGCTGAAGCTCAAGGCCGGCGGGCGGGTCCGCAAGCTGTTCACGATCTTCGCCAACCCGGTGCTGCCCAACGATCAGCGACTACTACGAGCCGTGGACCTACGACTACGAGAACCTCACCACCGCGCCGCTGGGCGACGACTTCCCGGTGGCCCAGCCGAAGTCGCTGATCACCGGCAAGCCGATGAAGGTCGAGTGGAGCGCGAACTGGGACGACAACCTCGGCGGCGGCACCGAGATCGCCGACCGCGACCCGATCGTCGAGCGGATGCGCCGCAGGCCGAGGACAAGGTGCGCTCGAGTTCGAGCAGGCGTTCATGTTCTTCCTGCCGCGCATCTGCGAGCACTGCCTCAACCCGTCCTGCGTGGCGTCCTGCCCGTCCGGCGCGATGTACAAGCGCGCCGAGGACGGCATCGTGCTGGTCGACCAGGACCGCTGCCGCGGCTGGCGGATGTGCGTCACCGGCTGCCCGTACAAGAAGGTGTACTTCAACCACCGCACCGGCAAGGCCGAGAAGTGCACGTTCTGCTACCCGCGCGTCGAGGTCGGCCTGCCGACGGTGTGCTCGGAGACCTGCGTCGGGCGGCTGCGCTACATCGGCCTGGTGCTCTACGACGCCGACCGCGGTCGCGGCCGCGGCCGTCGGTCGACCGACGAGAAGGACCTGTACGAGGCGCAGCTCGATCTGTTCCTCGACCCGAACGACCCTGAGGTGATCGCGGCGGCCCGCGCGCGAGGGCATCCCCGACGACTGGATCGACGCCGCCCGCCGCTCGCCGGTCTACGCGCTGGCCAAGACCTACCAGGTCGCGCTGCCGCTGCACCCGGAGTTCCGGACGATGCCGATGGTCTGGTACGTCCCGCCGCTGTCCCCGGTCGTCGACGCGCTCGCCGAGACCGGCCACGACGGCGAGGACGTCGACAACCTGTTCGGCGCCATCGACAGCGCTGCGCATCCCGGTCGAGTACCTGGCCGAGCTGTTCACCGCCGGTGACCCGGCGCCGGTCGACGCGCGTGCTGCAGCGGCTGGCCGCGATGCGCTCGTACATGCGCGGCGGTCAACCTCGGCGACCGGCCCGACGAGTCGATCGCGGCGGCGGTCGGGCATGACCGGCGCCGAGATGACGTCGATGTACCGGCTGCTGGGCGTCGCCAAGTACGACGACCGCTACGTCATCCCGACCGCGTACGAGGCGGAGGCGCCGGCAGCTCGAGGAGATCGGCCTGCAGCCTGGACTACGAGGGCGGCCCGGGCATGTACGACGAGCGGGCCGTTCGGCGAGGCGTCCGGGCGACCGATGCCGGTGTCGGTGGAGACCTTCCACGCGCTGCAAGCAGCGGCAGACGACCGAGGGCATCGCCGACCCGGAGCAACCCGGGGCCCGGGTCAACCTGCTCAACTGGGACGGCAAGGGCGCGCCGGCCGGGCTGTTCCCGCCGCGGCCTGACCAGCTACCGGAGGACCGGCCGTGACGCGGCCGACGGACGCCGTGGTCGTCTGCCAGGCGGCCTCGATCCTGCTGCAGTACCCCGACCAGACCGTTCGCGACCGGGTCCCGCTCGTGACCGCGGCGGTGCAGGCGCTTCCGCGGGACGGCCGCGGACGGCGCTGTCCGCCTTCCTCGAGCACGTCGGCACGCACCCCGCCCGAGCGCTGGCCGAGCACTACGTCGCGACGTTCGACCGGCGGCGCCGGTGCTGCCTCTACCTGACCTGGTGGACCGACGGCGAGACCCGCCGGCGGGGCCAGTCGCTGGCCATGCTCAAGGACGCGCTACCGGCCGCGGCGGGCTGGAACTGACGTCGAGCGAGCTGCCCGACTACCTGCCGGTCGTACTGGAGTACGCCGCGACCGGCGACGTGGCCGACGGGCTTGCCCTGCTCCAGGAGCACCGGGCCGGCATCGAGTTGCTCCGGCTGGCGCTGCGCGACGCCCGCTCGCCGTACGCCGAGGTCGTCGAGGCGGTCTGTGCGCTGCTGCCCGGGCCGTCGCCGCAGGACCGCGCTGCCGCGCAGCGGCTGGCCCAGGCCGGCCCGCCGACGGAGACCGTCGGGCTGGAACCCGTACGTCCTCGCGCCGACGAGAGGAGTGCCGACGTGAGCACGTCTGCTGTGGGGAGTGCTGCCGTACGTCACCATCGCCGTTCTCGTCGCGGGGTGCATCTGGCGGTACCGCTACGACCAGTTCGGCTGGACCACCCGGTCATCCCAGCTGTACGAGTCCCGGCTGCTGCGGATCGGCAGCCCGCTGTTCCACTTCGGCATCCTGGTCGTGGTCTTCGGTCATTTCATCGGCCTGGTGATTCCGGAGAGCTGGACCTCGGCAGTCGGGACTGAGCGAGACGGCCTACCACGTGCAGGCGGTCACGCTCGGCGGGATCGCCGGGTTCGCGACTCTGATCGGTGTCGCGATCCTGATCTACCGCCGGCGCACCACCGGGCCGGTGTTCATGGCGACGACGCGCAACGACAAGGCGATGTACGTCGTCCTGGTGGCCGCGATCGTCTTCGGCCTGGCGACGACGCTGCTCGGGGCCGGCGTCGTGGGGGAGGAGCACAACTACCGGGAGACCGTCGCGCCCTGGTTCCGCTCGATCTTCGTGCTGCAGCCCGACATCGAGGCGATGAGCGAAGCGCCGCTGTCGTTCCAGCTGCACACGCTGATCGGCATGCTGCTGTTCGCGATCTGGCCGTTCACCCGGCTGGTGCACGCGTTCACCGCGCCGCTGGACTACCTGTTCCGTCCCTACGTCGTCTACCGGTCCCGACCGGCCGGCGTCGCGGCCCGCGAATCCCGACGCGGGTGGCAGCGCATCGGCTCGTAGCACGTCGGCGCCAGATGGTACCATATTGCGGTACCACAGGCTGAAAGGATATTGATCATGTCTGTAACCGCGAGTGAAGCGCGGCGGAACCTGTTTCCGCTGATCAGACAGGTCAATGACGATCATGCGCCGGTCGAGATCGTCTCTCGACACGGCAGCGCCGTTCTGGTCTCGAAGGATGACTGGGACTCGATGGAAGAAACGGCGTACTTGCTCCGCTCGCCGGCGAATGCCCGGCGGTTGTTGGAGGCTCTGGCCCAGGCACGGCACGGAGACGCGGCCGAGCATGCGCTCGACCGCGAGTGAGGATCACCTTCGTCCCAATCGCGTGGCAGGACTACGTGCACTGGCAGAGTGCCGACCGGACGGTGCTCAAGAAGATCAACCGCCTGATCGACGACATCACGAGGGGTGACCCGTTCGCCGGGATCGGGAAGCCCGAGCCGCTTCGTCATACCCTGACCGGCACATGGTCGCGACGGATCACCGACGAGCATCGGCTGGTATACCTCATCGAGGGAGATGACTTGGTGATCCTGCAAGCGCGCTACCACTACGACCGGTAACGCGCTCGGAGCACATCGGCTCGTAGCGGCTCATGGCGATTCAACGTGCTAGTCCCATTCGGGTTCGAATGGCTCGTGATCTTCGGAAGCGGACTTCGCCAGCGCTTCGAGGTACTCGAACCAGCGGTCGTCGGGGACGTCCGGGGCGTGGATGCCGAATAGCTCAGCGCGCTCGTGGACGCCCATCCAACTCACCTCCCGTTTCTACTTGAGACGGTGGGCCACACCCAGATACACCGAGACCCGACCTCAGCGACGGATCGCGCCTGGGAACCTTTGATCAACGGACGATTCTGGTGGCTATAGCCACCAAACAGCTCCGTGGATCAAGAACTCGATGTGGGGGGATGACGACCCACTACGGTGACGAACCATGACGACGGACTTCCTCCTGCAGGACAAGGACCTGTATCAGCCGACGGACGAACCAACCCTGGTGACCGTTCCGGAGTTCGACTTCCTCGCGGTTGACGGCACCGGCGACCCGAACACGTCCGATGCCTACGCCGCGGCGCTGTCGGTGTTGTACACAGCCGCGTACACGCTCAAGTTCGCCGTCAAGAAGGCGTCTGGGACCGACTACCGCATGCTTCCCCTGGAAGGGCTGTGGTGGTCCGACGAGCCAGCCGACTTCACTCGAGATGACAAGAGCGGGTGGCAGTGGACCATGATGATCCGCCAGCCGGTCAGCGTGACCGAAGTGCAGGTTGCGGCCGCTCGCGACAAGGCCCGGGCGAAGGCTGGCGGATTGGCTGACCAGTTGCGCCTCGTCGCGTTCGCGGAAGGTCCCAGTGCACAGCTGCTGTACCGCGGCCGGTACGCCGATGAAGGCCCGTCCATCAAGCGACTGCACGAGTACATCGCGGCTAATGGCCTGCTTCTACGTGGCAAGCACCATGAGATCTACCTCAGCGATCCCAACCGCACCACGCCCGAGCGGACGCGTACGGTCATTCGCCAACCGGTCGAACCCGCCACCTGAGGTGGCGCCGAACCTCATGACGCATTCTGATGACAGACAGGTGCCCAGCTACGCGCTGCTGGTCGACGGGACCACCGTTGAGATTAGGCCGGTCCGGGCTGACGACCTCGCCGGCCTGCTGCGGCTACACGAGCAGATGTCGCAGGAGAGCATGTACCTACGGTTCTTCGGTGTCAGCCGCGCAGCCGCCGAGCAGATTGCGACTCGGCTGTGCCGGGACCCGGGGCTGGAGGGCCACGCATTGGTGGCCTGCCTCGCGGCGAGATCGTCGGGGTTGCGCACCACGAGGAGGTCGACACTCGCGGCGCGTCGGAAATGGCGGTCGTCGTGGCCGACCAGGTCCATCACCGCGGCGTGGGCACCCTGCTGATCGAGCACCTCGCCTCGAGAGCGAGACAACACGGGGTGAGGGCATTCCGGGCCGAGGTCTTGGGCCAGAACCAGGCAATGTTGCGGGTGTTCGCCGACGCCGGCTTGCATGCGAAGACTCAGCGTCGAGGCGGGTGTGGTGACACTGACAGTGCCGTTAGTGGTCGATGACACATATCTCGACGCGGTCGCAGAGCGAGAGCGCCGCGCCGACGTCGAAAGCCTCCGCCCGCTGCTGCGTCCAACCATCGTCGCGGTGATCGGCGCAAGCCGGTTGCCCGGATCAGTGGGCAGGGCGATCCTCGACAACGCCCTGTCGGGTGGCTTTCCGGGGCTCCTCTACGTTGTCAACCCGAATGCCGACCAGGTGGCGGGCGTGCCTTCCTTCCCTACCGCTGCAGCGCTGCCGGAACCGCCTGATCTGGTCGTCATCGCCGTGCCGGCGAGCGCCGTCTGTCCGGTCGCCGAGGAGTGTGGCCAGCGGGGGGCACGGTCAGTCGTGGTGATCACCTCGGGCCTCGACCGCGAGCAAGGAGTGCAGCTGCTGGCGATCTGCCGGCGGCACGGCATGCGGCTAGTGGGGCCGAACTGCTTCGGCATTGCGGACACCACAGCGGGCCTCGACGTCACGTTCGGGGTCCGGCACCCAGCACCTGGCTCCGCCGGGTTGGTCGTGCAGTCTGGCGGGGTAGGCATCGCGCTGTTGGCACACCTGGCTCGGTTGGAGATCGGCGTCTCCTCGTTCGTCTCGGTCGGCGATAAGTACGACGTGAGCGGCAACGACCTGTTGCGGTGGTGGCAGTCAGACGGGACAACCCGGCTCGGCGTGCTGTATCTGGAGTCATTCGGCAACCCGCGCAAGTTCGGCCGGATCGCGCGGCAACTGTCCCAGTCCATGCCGCTGCTGACCGTGCTGGCCGGCCGCTCGGACGCCGGTGCCCGGGCCGCGGCGTCACACACGGCTGCGGCTGCGACACCTGCGGTCACCCGAGAGGCGCTGTTCGGTCAGGCAGGTGTCATCGCCACCCCGACGTTGGGAGAGCTGGTCGACACGTTGGCGCTGATCGGGCACCAGCCGCTGCCGTCCGGACCGCGAGTCGGAGTTGTCTCCAATGCGGGCGGAGCCGGCGTCCTGGCCGCCGACGCGTGTGTCGACGCCGGACTGGTCGTGACCGACCTTGCCCGCTCTACGCAGGATCGGCTCCGTGCACTCCTGCCGTCCGGTGCGGCGTCCGCAGGCCCGGTCGACACCACAGCGGCCGTGCCGGCGGACGTGTTCGGTCAGTGCGTACAGGAGGTCGCAGCCGACGACAAGGTCGACGCCGTGCTCGCGCTGGTCTGTTCCCACGGCGCTGAGCGATCCGGGAACCGCGATCCGCGCCTACGCCGGCAAGCCCGTGCTCGCCGTGGCTGTCGACCAAGCTGACACCGCGATCATTCGACACGGCGTACCCACCTACGCGGCTCCGGAGGGCGCGGCCAGAGCGCTGGCGAGGGCATGGTCCTATTCACGTTGGCGGCGTCGCCCGGCTGGCCGTGTACCCGAACTCCTCGACATCGACCGAGTCCAGGCCGCGAGGATCGTCGATGGCTTTCTGACGGCGTCCCCGGAGGGGGGCTGGCTGCCTACTGAATCGGCGATGGATCTGCTCACGGCATACGGTCTGCCGGTGCTGCCGTGGCGGTGGGCGTCGAGCGAGACGGAAGCCGTCGATGCCGCAATCGATCTTGCTGGTCCGGTGGCCTTGAAGGCCGACGTCGCCGGTGTTGTCCACAAGTCCGATGTCGGCGCGGTGAGCCTGGCCTTGTCGAACGAGGAAGCAGTGCGCAGAAGCTACCGGGCCATGGCGGAACGCTTCGGCGAGAGGCTACGCGGCGTCCTGGTCCAGCCGATGGCGGCGCCGGGCGTTGAGGTGCTCGCCGGAGTGGTCCAAGAGCCGGTGTTCGGGCCGCTGGTGGTGTTCGGACTCGGCGGAGTAGCGACGGACATTCTGGCGGACCGGGCGACCCGGCTCGCGCCCATCACTGACGTCGATGCGGCCGAGTTGGTTCGGGCTCCGCGCGCAGCGGCTTTGCTGACCGGCTACCGTGGCCAGCCGGCCGTGGATATGGCAGCGCTGGAGCAGGCCCTGATCCGGCTGGCGAAACTGGCCTCCGACCACACCGAGATCGTCGAAGTGGAAATCAACCCGGTTGTCGCCCGACCAGACGGGATCCGCGCCGTGGACGCTCGAGTCCACGTACAGCACCAGCCCGCCGGTGACCCGTTTCTGCGCCGTCTGCGGCGATGGTCAGAACGTCGCCCGACGAGGACTGCTTACGAGGACGGCACCGGTGAGCCGAACCCACCAGCTCAGGACGTGTAGCCCCCGCTACGTATTCCACCGGCTCGGCTGTCTCGGCCGCTCCATTTCGAACCACCCCTTTCCTGGATGCGGTTGCTGGAGCGGCCACCGTCCGTCGCGACCACGCTTGGACACCACGATCTCGACTGCGTCGGTGAGCCGCTCATCCGCGGGTGCGGCAGCGGCGCGGAAGTAATCGAGCCCGCGTAAGACGTCGTAGCGCCACCGGGGCGGGAAGGTGAGCCGCAGCATCTTGGGGTCCACCACCGGGCCAGTGCGGTGGGACCGGTAGAGCCGGTGCGCCAGCAGGAAATCGCGTCCGCGCGCCCCCGGGCAGGCCGAACTGGCGCAGCAACAGCATCGAGTAGGTCGTCGATATCCACTTCTGGCCGTACAAGCGAGGGTCCAACGGCCAGTGTGGTCGCGGTGAGCGAGCAGCTGCGCGCCCCAGCCTTCGGCCGCCACCCGTGCCTGCTCGGCACTCCACACCGGCTCTGGCACGCCCTGCAGGTCGCGCATGACCTACCAGCGGACTGCGGGGTCGCACGCCAGCAGCCAGTCCACCATTGCGGCGTCGATCACGGCCTCCGACAGTGACGCTCAGGCCTGGAAAGTGAACTCGATCGTCTCCCCGGGCGCGAGCATGGCGACCTCGCCACGGCATCCACACCGAACCGATCCCTGGTGGTCGGCGTGGGCGCTGATCCGCGCGTGCCTGCCGTCGACCCGCACCGTCAGCAGCTGCTCGCGATAGACGATGTCGAGTTCCAGCGTTCCCAGTTCCGGCGGCACGTACGGGTCGACCCAGAGCGTGTCCCCGCGCACCTCGATACCGGCGAAACAGCGCTGGACCAGGTCGACGCTACCGGCCATCGCGGCCAGGTGAATCCCCTCCGCGGTAGTGCCGCCCTGAATGTCCTTGGCATCGCTTTCCAGGGCCCGCACGAAGAAGTCGAGCGCTTGCGACCGGTGCATCCGGGCGAGCACCCAGGCGTGGACCACCGCGCTCAGTGTCGAGCCGTGCGAAGTGCGGGCAAGGTAGTACTCGATGGTGTCCGGAATGGTCTCTCGCTTCAGCCGATAGCCGAGGCGGGTGAAGATGTCGCCGAGCTCATCCGCGGAGAGCAGATAGAAAAGCATCAGCACGTCGGCTTGTTTTGACGCCTTGTAGTTGTTACAGGTGTCGCCTTCCTCCTCGAGGATGCGGTCGAGCCGCTGGATGTCTCCGTACTTCTCGAAATAGAGGACCCAGTCGAGTTCCAACAGGTTCTCGTAACCCTCGAACTGGCTGATGACGCCGTCGTGGAACGGCACGAACATCTTGTGCGCTGATGTCGTCCCAGTGCTCTCGCTCTCGCGGACCCAGGTTGAGCCGTTCGAGGAGTTGGTTTCGCCGCAGTGGAGGCAGAACCGCTATCGCATCCAGCGCGCGCAGCAGTACCCAGACCGCCATCACGTTCGTGTACGCGTTGTTGTCCAACCCAGGGCGATCGGCGCCCGGATATCCGGTGTGGAACTCGTCCGGGCCGACGACGCCTCGGATCACATAGCGATCGCGAGCACGGTCGTAGGTCGTCAGGCTGGCCCAGAACCGGGCGATCTCCAGCAGCAGCTCGGCGCCTCCGTGCATCAGGAAGTCGAGGTCTGCGGTGGCCTCGTAGTGTTTCCACACGCAGTAGGCGATCGCAGACCCCACGTGTCGCTGGAGGTAGGTAACGTCCGGTAGCCAGTGGCCCGAGCGCGGGTTGAGGTGCAGGCGCTGACTCTCCTCACGACCGTCGCTGCCGGACTGCCAGGGGAACATCGCGCCGACGTGACCTGCGGCCCGAGCCGCCGACCTTGCGGCCGGAAGGCGCCGATAGCGGTACTCGAGCAGTGACCGGGTGAGCTCGGGGAGCCGAAGGTCGAGCGTAGGAAGGATGAACAGCTCGTCCCAGAAAATGTGCCCTCGATATGCCTCCCCGTGCAGCCCACGCGCCGGGACGCCCACGTCCAGATCGGTGGAGTGGGGGGACACGGTCTGCATCAGATGGAACAGCTGCAGGCGCAACATGCGTAGCCGCAACTCGGTCATGCCGACCTGGACGTGGAACCGGGCCCACAGGTGATCCCAGGCGAGGACGTGCCGGTCGTGGAGGTCGTCGAAGCCGGGCAAGTTCGGCGAGCAGGCCGGCGGCGGCGTCGGCTGGCTCGGAGATGGCGTTGTCGCGCGAGGTGAAGACCGTCACGACCTTCTCGACCGTGACAGTGTCACCTGGCGCGACATCAACCGATATCTCGTCGGCGACCCAGTCTTCGCCGATCCGAACGATGCCCGACACCAGTGGCCCGGCACCGTTGCGGATCCGAGTACGCGCCGCCAAGGCGATCCGGATGTGCGACTGGTTGGTTTCGGCGACCAGGAGGATCGCATCATTACCGAGGTCCGCGGTCGACACCGGCGAAAGGTGCTGGCTGGGCAGACCGCGGTAGCGAGCGACTCCGGTGTTGGCGACGGCTCCGTCCAGAGCAGAACGAATCCGCAGCCGCCCCGACCAGTTCTCGGCGACAACGGTCGACTCCAGGGCGGCGACATGCGGTAGCTCCATGTGCACGAACCTGCGCTGGACGATCCGCATCTTCCGGCCGGCAGCGTCCCGGATGCGAGTCTGCCGGGTCAGGACGCCGCGTCGGAGGTCGAGATCGAGGTGGTGCTCCAGGACGTCCACCTGGCTCAGGTCGAGCCATTCGCCGTCGTCGACCGCGTAGCTCAGGGGGAGCCAGTTCGGGACGTTGACCAGGCTCTCGTTGCTCACCAGCCGGCCGGACACCTCGGATTCGAGCCGGTTGTAGCAGCCGGCGATGTACGTACCGGGATTGTGGACACCGTCCGCGTGGGCCTCGGGCGCTGCCCCTCGAGTCGCGAAGTAGCCATTGCCGAGGGTGCACAAGGCCTCCCGGAGGCCCTCCTGTGCTGGGTCGAAACCCTCGTACCGCAGGTTCCACCCGTTTGCCATCACCCCACCTCGACTTCGGCAAGATCCCGCACGACGACATGTGCCCCGCTTTCGGCCAGCTCCTCGGGGTGCCCGGATCGGTCGACGCCAATCACCAGGCCGAATCCGCCTCGCCGGCCGGCCTGAACACCTGCCCGAGCATCCTCGACAACCACGCTTCGCGCGGGATCGACGCGGAGTCGGCGGGCTGCTTCGTGGAACATCGCCGGGTCAGGCTTGCCAGGCAGGCCCAGCTCGTCGACGACCGTGCCGTCGACTCGGGCGTCGAACAGGCCCGCTACGCCGCCTGCCCGCAGTACGTCGGCGCAGTTCTGACTGGCTGAGATCACCGCGATCCGGAAACCGCGAGCCCTCAGTTGATCCACGAGCGCGACCGTGCTTGGGAACACCTTGACTCCCTGGGTCGCGAAGAGCCTCAGCACGATCTCGTTCTTGCGGTTTCCGAGGCCGCACACCGTGTCCGAGCTCGGCGGGTCGGCCGGGTCACCCCGGGGCAGTGTGATGCCACGGGAGCGAAGGAAGTCGGACACGCCGGAGTAGCGGGGTTTGCCGTCGATGTAGTGCAGGTAGTCCTCGGGACTGACGGGGCGATGATCCTCGTCAGCAGCTGGGGGCCGCTGGCCGAGAAAGGCGTCGAACATCGTGCTCCAGGCGACCGCATGGGTGGACGCGGTGTCAGTCACCACGCCGTCCATGTCGAAGATCACAGCATCGAACCGGTCGACGGCGATGGTGGCCCCGCTCATAGTGCCCGAAAGGTTACGTCGCCCAATGCGGCTGCTCTGTGAAGGGCCCAGCCAGCCTGGTCGGGTTTCCGAGTCAGTCCTCGCGGGATCCGCGGACGATGGTGAACCGCCGGCCGGTAACCTTCGCTGGGAGTATCCGGACGAACCACTGCTTCGGGGAGGCCTGCCAGGGAAAGAGCGGGACCTTCTCGGCAAGGTAGATGTCGGGGAAGTGCTCCAGCCGTTCGGCTTGGCCCTTGAGGACAACGCTCCAGGCCTCGCCGCTCTCCGGGAGATAGCCGTCGACCTCGAACGCCACCAGTGACGAAACCGTCAATGCGGCCAGTTTGGTGCCTTCTGCCGTTCGGAATAGCAGGGCGCGTCCGTCGACGACGAAGTTGACCGGGAAGATTTCTGGCTCACCGGCGACGGCCATGGCCAGCCGGCCGACCTCCGCTGCCTGCACCAGCTGCCAGCACTCGTCCTCGTTCAGGACGGTAACTCCGTCCGAGCTGTCTACCACCGGACCAGCATGGCACGCCATGGAGGGCCAGGACCGAGACCTTCGACCTGCGAGTCCAGGCCCTTCGGCCCATCAATCCGGCGTGCTCGGCTGGTCGTCGAACGTCACCCACCCGACCGGAGCGGGAGGCGCCGTCCGCTTATCTCGGTGGCTCGGATTCGCACGAAGAACGGCTTCGGTGCCGGATCCCAGGGGGCGAGCGGCGACAGCTGCAGCCGCTGTACCTCGTCGGGGTCGGTGACGACCTCGGCCGTACCGGTGATCATGACGCTCCACCTCACATGCAAATCGGGTTCCACGTCGTCGGCCTCGAAGCACAGCCGACGGCCTTCCTGCACGGCGGCGAGCTTGTCTCCCTCTGCCGTCCGAAAGACGACGCTGTCGTCCTCCACGACGAAGTTCACCGGAACGACGACTGCATCGCCGGAGTCGGTCGCCCATGCCACTCGGCCGACGGCAACCGTCTGGAGCAGCTCGACGCAACCAGACCGGTCGAGAACCTCCAACTCTCGCTTCCTCCTCAGACAGCGGCGCTGGTTCGACCCTGTGACCACACCGAGCCGAGTAGCCGGACCAGGGCCCAGCCATTGGTGGCCGCCATGGTCACCGAACGGTCCCCTTGTCGCGAGCTTCCACGCCTCCATGATCGCCGGAGGCGACGGACACTCACAGGGTCATTGGTCACGTATCCCGGGCCGAGCGTACGGCCAGGTCCAGTCCAGGACCTCAGGCATGTCCTGACCGAACTCGCGGGTGTAGGCGCGGTGCTGCGTCCGCTTGTCTCTCATGAGCTGACGAACTAGGGCGGCGCGCTCACCGAGCCCTGGCACTCGGTCGATGACGTCCATGACGAGATGGAACCGATCCATGTCGTTCATGACCACCATGTCGAATGGCGTCGTCGTGGTGCCCTCCTCCTTGTAACCACGCACGTGCAGGTCGCGATGGTTGGCACGGCGGTAAGCGAGCCGGTGGATCAGCCAGGGATAACCGTGGTAGGCGAAGATGATCGGCCGATCGGTCGTGAACACCGCGTCGAACTCCGCGTCGGACATCCCGTGCGGGTGTTCGTCGGCGGGCTGTAGGCGCATCAAATCGACCACGTTGACGACTCGCACGCGCACCTCGGGCAGGTGCTGGCGCAGCAGGTCGACGGCGGCGAGCGTCTCGAGAGTCGGAACGTCACCGGCGCACGCCATCACGACGTCGGGGACACCGTCGTCGTTGGACGCCCAGTCCCAGATGCCCAGACCGCGCGTGCAATGCAAGATCGCGTCCTCCATGGACAACCAGTCCGGCTCCAATTGCTTTCCGGCGACGATGACGTTGACGTAGTTGCGGCTGCGCAGGCAGTGATCGGCGACTGACAACAACGTGTTGGCGTCCGGCGGCAAGTAGACGCGGATGACCTCGGCCTTCTTGTTGACGACGTGGTCGATGAACCCGGGGTCCTGGTGGGAGAAGCCGTTGTGGTCCTGACGCCAGACGTGCGAGGTGAGCAGGTAATTGAGCGATGGGATGGGACGGCGCCAGTGCAGGTCCCGAATGACCTTCAGCCACTTGGCGTGCTGGTTGAACATCGAGTCGACCAGATGGACGAACGCCTCGTAGCACGAGAACAGGCCGTGTCGGCCGGTGAGCAGGTATCCCTCCAGCCAGCCTTGGCAGGTGTGCTCGGAGAGGATCTCGAGCACTCTTCCGCTCGGGTCCAGGTGCTCGTCGACAGGAAGGGTCTCCGCTTGCCACGCCTTGCCGGTGACCTCGTAGCACAGCCTGCAGCCGGTTGGACTCCGTCTCGTCCGGACCGACGATGCGGAAGTTGCGGTTGTCGGCGTTCGCGCTCATGACGTCGCGCAGCCATCCGCCGAGCACACGAGTCGGCTCCGACGACGTCGCGCCGGGTGAAGGGACTGCAACGGCGTACTTCCGGAAGTCGGGCAGGTCCAGGTCGCGAGGGTCGCGGCCGCCGTTGGTGTGCGGGTTCGCGCCCGAGCCGGCGGTCACCGGTCGGGATCCAGTCGACGATCTCCGCCCGCGGGCGGCCCTCGGCATCGAACAGCTCGTCGGGCCGGTAGCTGCGCAGCCAGTCTTCGAGCATTGCCAGGTGGTCGGGCCGCTCGTGGACAGCCGCAAGAGGAACCTGGTGTGACCGCCAGGTGTCCTCGACGGGCACGCCGTCGACCGTCCTTCGGTCCGGTCCAACCCTTCGGTGTGCGCAGGACGATCATCGGCCAGCTCGGCCGCTCGCGGCTGCCCTCGTTCCGTGCCGCCGTCTGGATACGGGCGATCTCGTCGAGGACGTGGTCGAGGGTCGCAGCGAGCTGCTGGTGGACGGCTCGCGGGCTCGTCGCCAGAGACCAGATACGGCGTGTGGCCGTAGCCCTCCAGCAGCGAGGTCAGTTCATCTTCGCCGATGCGGGCCAGCACCGCCGGGTTGGCGATCTTGTACCCGTTGAGATGCAGGATCGGCAGGACCGCGCCGTCGCCGACCGGGTCGACGAACTTGGTGGAGTGCCACGCCGTCGGCCAGCGGCCCGGTCTCCGCTTCGCCGTCTCCGACGACACACGCCACGATCAGGTCCGGGTTGTCGAATGCCGCTCCGTAGGCGTGCGCGAGCGAGTACCCCAGCTCTCCGCCCTCGTGGATCGACCCCGGCACTTCGGCCGCGACGTGGCTGGGAATACCGCCGGGAAACGAGAACTGCTTGAACAGCCGGGCCATGCCGCCGGCGTCCTGAGGCACTGCCGGGTACCGGTCGCTGTACGAGCCCTCCAGCCAGGTGTTCGCCACGATCGCCGGACCACCGTGGCCCGGCCCGGTGACGTGGATGAGGTCGAGGCCTCGTTCCGCGACGACACGATTGAGATGCGCGTAGATGAGATTCAGGCCCGGCGTCGTACCCCAGTGGCCGAGCAAGCGGCGCTTGACGTGCTCCGGACGCAACGGCTCGCGCAGCAATGGGTTCGCCAACAAGTAGATCTGTCCTACGGCGAGATAGTTCGCTGCCCGCCAATAGGCGTCGATCCGCGCGAGCTCGTCGTCGGACAACGGCTTTCCGTCGATGACCTGCATGTCCTATTCCTCCACCGCGTGGCCGTCGAAGACATCGGACGCTACGCCAGGGATACCCGGTCCTTCGACCCTTCGGACAGTCGTCGGGACTTTCGGCACTGGCCTGACGTCTGGCTTGTGCCGGACGATGAAGCTGGGATTGCACGGAGGTGAGCAACAATGCGGGCTCGAGTTGTGTTCGAGTCGATGTTCGGCAATACCGAGGTGATCGCGCAGGCTGTGGCGGAAGGTCTGGGAGGGAGCTTGCGGGTCGACCTCGAGGAGGTCGGTTCGGCAGGAAACTACATCGCCGACGACGTCGACCTGCTGGTGGTCGGCGGGCCGACGCATGCGTTCGGGATGAGCCGGGAGCGCACGCGGGAGTCAGCTGCTGAGCAGGCCGTGGGAGGCGTGGTATCAACCGGGGAGGGACTACGCGAGTGGCTCGGCGCGGTCACAGGAGGCTCGCCTGACGTCGCGGCCGCCGCGTTCGACACCCGGATCGACAAACCTCGCCTACCCGGCTCGGCCGCGCACGGCGCCGAGCGCCGCCTACGGCGACTGGGTTTCCACATCGTCGAGCCAGCCGCGAGCTTCTACGTGACAGACACGGCGGGCCCACTCGTGGATGGTGAGCGTGAACGTGCCCGCCACTGGGGTGAGCTCCTGGGCTCGAAAATCGCGACGGCAGGAGAGCGTCGGCCCCTTCCCTGAGAGGCGCTCCCCGCAATCACCAGAGTTGGATACCCTGACACGCATATTCACCAGGCCCCTCCCAAGGCATATTGGGCAACGTGACGGATCTGGTGGCCGGTCCCGAGTTCGTCGGCACGGCTCCGCAGCATGTGACGACCAACATCTATCTGACCGCGCATGAGCCGCACGACGGATGGTGCTTTCCTGGTGCCCTACTCGGTCCTGAGCAGGCGCACGTGGGATCAGGGTGCCAGCCGGAAGGGCGGGTACTGGTCGGTGACCAGGATGAATGCGTAGCCAACTACGCGGTTGTGCCAGCGGATGACGCCCTCCACGAAATCGAACATCCCTCGCGGGTACCGCCCGGTGAACAGGATGGCGAACCAGGCAATGATCACCACGACTATTGCGGCGATGCTGAGGAACGCGAGCACGACGTAATGCGGGATGGCCAGGAACCACTTTACGAGCGGTAGAAACTGGTTAAGGTCGCGCGCCGCGTCCGGGTAGGGGTAGTCGAGGCGGACGGACTGGTGGTCGTCCGTGGCCGGGTACCGGTCATCCATCAGGGCAAGGTAGGCGCTGACTCGGTTGCCGAAACGCTGCAGCTCGAGGTTCCAGTCGAACCACCACCGCGGGTACTTCTGCCGGAACAGGATCATCAGCAGGGGGCCGAAGAACAGCAGTCCACCGGCACCGGCCACGACCACCTCAGTCCGGCCGTCGGTGGTCCACTGCCAGGTACCCCCGTAGACCGCCCCCAGCACGATCAAGATCGGGATGGCCGCGAAGATTCGGAAAGCCGTCGTGACCCGGTCGAGTGGCCGATCCGGGTACTCGACCGAGAACTGGATTGGGTACGCCGTCTGCTCCATTTGGTCCATCTGTTCGCCTCTCGTCCTGTCGGCTTCAGATTCCAACCGAGCCGTGCCGAGCGCACGACCCTGTTTCAGCCTGGCACCGAATGACGACACAGCTGCGAGGCAACGCCGCTGGGACTCCCGGATTCCAGGCCCGGAGTCCGTCATCCGTCGACGGCGAGCCGGGCAAAGGCGCACAGAGCAGCGGCGGTTTCGGGCCCGGTCATGGGCTCGCCGTGGCCACCAGCCAGCACGGCCGCGGCATCGAGGCATAGGTCCCTCGCGGTAGCGAGGGCCGATCACCTGCACCGACTGTGGGAGACCGTCCGCGATGCCGACGGGAAGCGCAACGGCTGGCAGTCCGATTGCGTTGAGGACGACCGCCCATCCGCATGCCGCGGAGGATCTCCACGACACCCGCACCAGTGAGGTCCTTGCCCACCTCGAAGGGAACGTCGGTGAAGATCGGAGCCGACGATTAGTGTGTGTTTCCGCTGGAACGTGCCGGGTCCTGATTGCTTGCGAGAGCTCCGTCGCGCTCGTGCGCCAAGGTCGGTCGCTAGGGTCATCTCTGCCTCAGCGCTCTGGTGAACCAGGCGCGCGGCCTCCTTGGGGCGGTTCGCCAGAGGAGCGACAACGGCTGCCCTCCGAGGTCGGCGTGAAATGCGGTCGTGCCGAGGCCATCTTTTCGACTGAACACGACCTGCAGCGTCGCCATCCCGAACCTGGACAGGTCGAGCCGGAAGAGTAGGGGTCCCGCTCGTCATCGGGGTGGAGGCGGAAGGCCCCGGTAGAGCGCGGGTAGAGGGGTGAGGACCCGGACCATGAGCTGGCCGCCGCGGACGAAGACCTCAACGCCGCCGCCCATCGCCACCCGCCCGCGCAGGTCTGATACCCGCCCGGGAAGCTGGTACCGACCGCAGATCCCCGCCCCAGATCTCCGGATGTTGTGGGACGTCACGGCGCACGACCTCGTCCGGGACGTCGAGCAGGTCGTATAGCAGGCGTCGGAATTCGGTCGGCATCCACGCCATCGCCCCGCTCGACCCGTTCGTGAAGGCGACGAGGCCGACACCATCGTCGGGAGCCACCACCAGCTCGGAGTTGAAGCCCGGCAGTATCCCGTCGTGCCCTACGACGCGATGCCCGCCGGCGTCGCTGCGAAAGAAGCCGAGGCCCATGCCTGGCAGGCGCGGATCCGGCTGGTAGTGGGGCTCGAACATGGTCGCGAGCGTCGCCGGTCTGAGTATCGAGCCGTGCTCGTTGGCTCCGGCGCCGAGCAGAGCCGCGACGAAGCGTGCGATGTCGCGGCTCGAGGAGTAGATCCCGCCGCCTCCCGACCCGACCCAGTCGCGGTCGGGAACCGCCTTCGCACCGTTTTGCCGAAGGACGTACCCCGTCGCCCGGCGTGATGCGACCAGTTCGGATCGGACGAGGTCGCTGTCGGCCATACCGAGGGGCTTGAAGATGTGCTCGCGAAAGTAGCGATCGAGGGGCATCTCGCATACGTCCTCAACGATCTGGCCGAGGGTGGCGAACCCGTGGTTGCTGTGAGCAAATGCAGAACCAGGCTCGACCACCGGCTGGAGACCGCCGCGGTAGTACTCAGCGAGCGACGGCATCGGTTCCCCGACCTGCACGCTTCGGACGGCTGGACGAGCGCCGAACGGGCCCCAGGCAGGATGGAGCAGGTCGGAGACATGAACCACTTCGGGGATCCCGGCCGTGTGGGTCAGCAGATGCCGCACCGTGGCTGGCCGCCAGCTGGCGTTGGCGGGGACCAGCTGGTAGGCGCGCAGGTAGTCGTTGGCGGGCGCGTCGAGGTCGATGAGCCCTTGCTCCCACAGCTGCATCATCGCGATCGCGGTGAAGGTCTTGGTGATCGAGCCGATCCGAAAGACGGTGTCCTCGGTGACCGGTGTGTTCGATGCGATGTCGGCGACGCCGTGGCCGTAGAAGAACTCGAGGCGTCCGTTGCGGACCACCCCCACCGCCAGGCCGACGGCGGGCCGCCGGTTGAGGATCTCCTCGACCCTGTCCGCCATCTCCAACTCGTCGAACTTGGGCATCGCTCCTGTCTCACCCGACGCGGGACTGCCGCGCGCCGACTCCTGACCGCAAGGGACTCTGATACCGACGCTGCTCCATATCTGTCTGGAGGATAAGGAGGCGACCGGCCTGTACCGGTGGACCGAACGTCCCTGGCCTATGGCCGCGGGCGGCACTAAAGCTGGTGGGAGACCAGGGGTGATGCCGATGGAACGGGTGACCGCGGAAGATCAGCTCTTGCTGTGGCCGGATGAGATCTGGCCACAGGACATCGGTGCGCTGGCTGTGCTCGACGGCAGCGGCCTGCTCGACCCGACCGGTCGGTTCCGGATCGAAGCCGTGCAGGAGGTGATCGCAAGCCGGCTGCACCTCATGCCTCGGTTCCGGCAACTGCTCTACGTACCGCCGCGACGACTGGGCGGACCGCTGTGGGTAGACGCACCTGCCTTTGATCTCACCGACCACGTCGCGACACTTCCGGTTCCAGCGCCAGGCGACGAGGCTCAGCTCCTCCTCGCAGTCGAGCGGCTGCGGCGGCGGCGCCTGGACTGGTCCCGCCCGCTGTGGGAGATGTGGTTCCTCACCGGGCTGCCCGAGGGACGCGTCGGGCTGTTCGTGAGGATGCACCACGCCATCGCCGACGGCATCGCAGGCGTGGCCACCGTTGTCGCGTTCCTCGACACCACCCCGGACGCGACCGCCGGATCGGCCCGACCATGGGCTCCCGCACCGATGCCGACGGACAGCGAACTCGTTGACGACAAGCGACGGCGGTATGTCGACCAGCTGGGCCGCGCATTCTCGACACTCGCCCGCCCCGTGACCACGCTGCGACGCGCGCGGGCCACGTGGCCGATGCTGCGCAAGCTCGTCACCGGGAAGCCGGCTCCCCGGACCAGCCTGGACCGTCGGGTTGGTACAGACCGCGACCTGGCCCTCATCCGCAGCAGCCTCGACCAGGTCAAACAGACCGCGCACGCCCACGACGCGACGGTCAACGATGTCCTGCTGGCGGTCACCGCCGGTGGTCTGCGCGGGCTGCTGCGCAGCCGGGGAGAGCCCGTCGAGGACGTCACACTGCCGGTCTACGTGCCGATCACGTTGCGCCAGGGCCCGCGAGCGCAGGCGCCAGCCGCGAGAACATCGAAGTCGGGGTGGGCGTCTCGGTCGGCGACGGCGGTGATGTTGAACTGTCCGGCGTATGACAGGGCACCGACACCTCACTGAGGGACACCTTGCCGATAAGGGGTAACAGTGGGAACACCTCAAGCAGCCGCGCCCCGGCTAGGTACATCGGTGCCGGCGGCCCGGGGATATCGGCGGTGGTCACGCTCACCGGATGACGGTCCAGGAACGTCAGCAGGGCCCACCGGGCGATTCGGCTGCGGAACATCGTGCCCGGGCTGGGTTACGCCCGGTCCACGGGCAAACGGCAAGCAGGCATGTTATTACTTCGGTGTTGGCCCCCACTCCGGGCATCGACGACATCCGTACCATCGCCGAGTACTACCCGGTATTCCGAATCGTGTACAGCGACGACTAGCGCACACCAGCATCGACCAAACCGACGAGGAGACGACCGTGACCGATCCCGCACGTTCCTCATACCGTCAGGGCCGCAGGAATCAGGCCAGCGCGGGCGGCGGCAACGCCGTCTACGGCCTGGGCCTGATCGGCGCCCTGGTGTTCTTCTGGCAGCAGGCCGACTCGTTCAGCCAATACCTGCTTGCAATCCTCAAGGCCGTGGTCTGGCCCGCGTTCCTGGTATACGAGGCATTCCAGGGCCTGCTCTGATACGTAACTCCCCCGGAGCTGCCCGAAGGAGTAGCAGCCCGACGGCTACGACCAGCCCGCCGCCACCCCGCGTGGGGCCGGGACTGTCAGCTTCGTCTCGGGCGGGCGCGGTTACCGTGGAGCTCGTTGATCGGGCCCTGACATGGCTCGTAATGCCGAGCCCGGCCTCGAGGTCGAGGCCCAGGTGCAGCGAGGACCGGTCGTGGAGCAGCTGGTCAAGGCGGCCTCGGACGCACGCGTGCTCGTCCTCGGTTTCGGGCAGCGTTTCGATACGTCTCGCGTTGCGCTCGGTTCGATCGCCACGCACGTCACCGCGCACACGCAATGCCCGGTCATCGTCGTGCGTGCTCCAGTGGATGGCGACCGACGATTGGCCCGAGCACAGGGCGCGTCGTCGTTGGCGTCGACGGATCCGAGATCTCGGCAACGGCGATCGCCTTCGCGTTCGACGAAGCATCGCGCCGCATCCGCGGGCTGACCGCCGTTCACGCCTTCGCCCCACTTCCCGAGGCATGGACGTTCAACGAGCGCGACTCCGCTGAATACGGTCGGGCCGCCGCCTTGGTACTGGTCGAGAGCCTCGCCGGCTGGTCTGGGCAAATACCCGACGTCGACGTGATCTCTCGACCCGTTGCCTGCCGCCGGTGCAGGTGCTCATCGAGGAGTCTGCCGGCGCTGCCCTGTTGGGGTTCGGGTCGCACGGGCACGGCCGGTTCGCCGGGATGCTTCTCGGTTCGGTCAGCCAGGCCGTTCCGCGTCATGCCAGCGTGACCGTTGCCGTAGCAGGCCAAATACCAGCGGAGTAGACGCTGTAGGTTCCGCATCAATGCCAACGCTGCTGCCCGGCCTGCTCCGGCTGCGCTCGTACGAACGCAGCTGGCTGCGCGGCGACGTGCTCGCAGGGGTGACCGTGGCCGCATACCTCATCCCGCAGGTGATGGCCTACGCGGAGGTTGCCGGACTGCCTCCAGTCGCCGGGCTGTGGGCGATCTTGGGGCCACTGCTCGTCTATGCCGTGGTCGGTTCGTCCCGGCAACTGTCTGTGGGCCCGGAGTCCACCACGGCGCTGATGACCGCCTCGGTCGTGGCCCCGCTGGCGGTGGGTGATCCCGCCCGCTATGCGGCGCTGGCGGCCGCGCTTGCCCTCATTGTGGCGGGGCTCTGCCTGATCGGCTGGCTCGCCCGGCTCGGTTTCCTCGCTGACCTGCTGTCCCACCCGGTGCTGATCGGATACATGGCGGGCATCGCGGTCTTCATGATCGTCAGTCAGTTGACGAAGATCACCGGGGTGCCAGTCGAAGGCGACTCGCTGGTCGCCGAGGTGGGTTCCTTTGTGGCCAACGCAGATCAAGTTCATTTGCCGACGTTGGTGTTGTCGGCAGCGGTCTTAGCCTTCCTGCTGCTGGGTGCGCGGGTAGCGCCGAAGGCGCCGGTCCCGCTCATCGGGATGCTCCTCGTAGCTGGCGTCGTATCAATATTCTCATTGCAGGACATGGGCATCGAGGTCGTCGGGGAGATCCCCGCCGGGCTGCCGGAACCAGGCCTTCCGGCCGTGAGTGCCGCTGATCTGACGGCGCTGCTTCTGCCAGCGGTAGGTGTGGCGATCGTGGCGTACTCCGACAACGTGCTCACCGCCCGGGCCTTCGCGATC
>CAWCED010000013.1:0-26210 GCA_963794465.1 uncultured Actinomycetota bacterium
GGTAGTGGCGCACCTCGTTCGGTACGCGGACAGTTTTCGGGCGCCGGTACGTGGGGGCGTCGACGTGCTCCGCCTCGAGCCGGGCGACGACGACCGGCTTCTGTTGCGGACGTCATCGGGCGACATCCGCGCGCCACACGTCATCGTCGCCACGGGTGCGTACCAGAGACCTCATCGCCCGCCGGGCGTCGATGGGCTTCAAGCGTCGCTCCACATCATCGACGCAAACGAATACTCCAATCCTGGCGCGCTGCCCCCCGGCAAGGTGCTGGTAGTCGGCAGCGGTCAGACCGGTTGCCAGATAGCGGAAGATCTCTTCGAGGATGGCCGCCAGGTCTTCCTTGCATGCGGGCGCGCACCCTGGTTGCCCCGTCGGATCGAGGATCGAGACATCGTCGCGTGGATCGTCGAGACGCCGTTCTTGGAAGCGAAGCTGTCCGATCTCCCGAACCCAGCGGCGCGGCTGATAGCCAACATGCAGACCACCGGCCGCGACGGAGGCCACGATCTGCACTACAGGACTCTCCAGGCAATTGGAGTCACTCTGTTGGGTCACTTCGAGGGTGCCGAGGATGGCGTTGCGTACTTCGCGTCAGACCTCGCGGACTCCGTGGGATTCGGCGACGCGCGTTACGCCGACGCATGCGGACTCATCCGGACCTCGTGTTCGGCGCGCGGGATAGCGGCGCCCGACATCCCGCCTCCAGCGCCGTTCGAAGCGGATCCGCCCGAGCGACTGAAGCTCGCGGGTTTCGGGGCCGTCATCTTCACATCGGGATTCCGGCCCGACTACACGCGGTGGATCAGGTTCTCCGATGCGTTCGATGAGATGGGCTTCCCGCGGCAAGAGAACGGTTCCAGCACCGTAGTGCCGGGGTTGCACTTCATGGGCGTGCATTTCCAGCGAAAGCGGAAGTCGGCGACCTTCCTCGGCGTCGCCGAGGACGCCGCGATCATGGCGGAGCGGATCGTAGCGAACTGGTCGTCACATGCGGCGTATGCACCACGCGGATGACTCTCCTCTCCGCAAAGGCAGAACGGTCATTGAACGCAGCCCCGGTGCGATAGCTGCGGGTGCGCGTGCGCGCAACCCGTATGCACACAGCAGCCATCGTGGACTGGTGAACCATCTCCTGCTTGGCGCACGTGTATCTAGTGACCGGTGATTTCTGCGGGAAGGAGGGCCATGAACCTGCGTACTCACGCCCGACGGATCGGCACGATGGGCGCGGCGTCGCTTACCGTGCTCGCCTTGACGGCCACGTCCGCCAACGCGGCCGCGCTCTTCAACGGCTGCTCATTCGGGTCCACCCCGCAGCGCGCGATCGAGAAAGCGATCGACGACGCCGAGAACTCCGCGTCAGGCGAGGGCCTGTTCAACTGCGAGCTCGTCGGTGAGCCGCTGGTGTGGTGGGACGGCCTCAGGTTCCGAGCCGCGGTGGACATGGCCTGCAGCTGACGGCGGACGAGGTCAGGTGGCTGAGGCATCAACAGTGGCGCCCCCTCAGACGAGGGCGTTGCGTCGCGCTGCTTCGCGGAACCACTCGGCGCTGAGCTCCGGGGTGCGTTCGAGGGTCTGGAAGTCGACGTAGACGAGTCCGAAGCGGTTGCCGTAGCCGTAGATCCACTCGACGTTGTCCTGTGCGGACCAGTGGAAGTGGCCGTGCACGGGTACGCCGTCGGCTGTGGATCCCTGGAGGCCGGCAGACGTGCTCTGGCCCGGCCGCGCCGACCTGGTGGCGGGCGTAGAAGCCGCGATCTGGGCCGAGACGATCACCGAATTCGACGAGACGTCATGCTGCCCCTCGGCCCGTTTCGAAAGCTGACCTATCAGGGCACCCTGTCAACGAGTGGCTGAAGGAGGAACAGCAAATGAAGACACCCCCGATCGTCTCCCGTCCTGAGTGGGATGAGGCCCGGGAGCGATTGCTGGTGAAGGAGAGAAGGAGCTCACCCGGGCGCGCGACGCGATGGCGGCCCAACGGCGGCGTATGCCATGGATGGCCGTGGAGAAGGACTACCGCTTCAAAGGGCCGAACGGGCCTGCAAGCCTGCTCGACCTATTCGAAGGCCGCCGCCAGCTGATCGTCTACCGCGCCTTCTACGGGCCGGAGGTCACCACTTATGCCGAGGGCGGCGCGTATCCGGAGCGGGCCTGCGTTGGCTGCTCGTTCGTGGCCGACCAGGTTGCGAATCCGGCGCACCTGAATGCCCGCGACACCTCGCTGGCGTTTGTGTCGCGGGCACCGCAAGCGGACCTAGAGCGCCTGAAGTCGCGGATGGGCTGGGAATTGATCCCGTGGTACACGCTGACGGACGACTTTGACGCCGACTTCAGTGTGGACGAGTGGCACGGCACCAACGCCTTCATCCGCGACGACGATCGCGTGTTTCGCACCTATTTCATCGACAGCCGTGGCGATGAGGCGATGGGGAGCACCTGGAGTTATCTCGACATGACCGCGCTCGGCCGGCAGGAGGAGTGGGAGGACTCGCCGGAAGGCTATCCGCAGACCCCGCCATACCAGGTGGTGGAACTACCACGACGCCTATGGGCGGGTGCCTACCTGACCACGGTGCGGCACCGCGTTTGCGGCTACTTGTGCTCTACCTGATAGACGATCAACGACAAGATGCTCACGTAGGAGTAAGGATCGACAGGTGGATCGGGTTCGGTAACGTCGGCTGAGAACACCGCCACCAGCCGCAGGTCGGGTACCACCTCGATCAGCTGTCCACCGAACCCGATCGCCGCGTAGGCGGCATGGCCGCCGGCGGTAGTCACCCACCACTGATAGCCGTAGCCCTCGGTGATGCTATTCGCGCGCACCTGTTCAGTGGTGGCGGCATCGACCCACGCGGTTGGGACCACCTGCTCGCCGTGCCAGCGCCCGCCATTGAGATACAGCCGCCCCAGCGCGGCCATGTCACGGGCCGTCAGCTTCAGCCAGCCGAATCCGGTGTGAATGCCCTGTGGATCATGAGGCCAAGCGAACCGCGCCCGCTCGTATGCCGGCACGTTCTTCTCGACGGCAACGAGATCGAGCGCTGGTCGAGTCTTGATATCCAGCCGGTCGAACAGGTTCGCTCGTGCATAGTCGAGCACTGAGGTTCCTACCGCCTCGGTGAGGACGGCGGACAAGAGATGCGACGACGCGTGGGAGTAGGCGAATCCCTCTCCGGGCGACTGCTGGAGTCGATCGGCAAGGATGCCTCGCACCCAGTCATCCGTCGACAGCCACGTCGGAGTATCCGTCGCCAGCATGAGGTCGCCGCCGCCGGGATCATGGAGCCGGCCCGTATGCCCAGATCGAAGCCCTGCGGTCATCGTGAGCAGTTCCCGCAGCGTGATGGCGGCTTCCTCGGGTTCCATGTCAGCGGCATATGTGGGAAGCAGCTCGCTCAGCGTCTGGTCGAGACAGCCCAAGGAGCCGTCAGACAGCGCGATCCCGATGAGGGTGCCGACGACGCTCGCTGTCACCGAGAACACGGTGCTGGTGTCCGACGAGGACCCTCGGTAATAGCGCTCGAGTACCGTGTGCCCGTCGACCTCCATGATCACGGCGCGGAGCGGGCGAAGCTGAGCGTTCGTTCTGGGATCTACGAAGGACTCGATCCGCTCTGCGATCTCCGAACCGAGGCCAGCAGCCTCGCCAGGCGACATCGATGCCGGGGTTGAAGCACCCGGCGAGTCGGCAGAGGTAGGACGATCGCGCGCTGAGCCGTCGCATCCCGTCACCGTGGCCAAGACAAGCGCCGCGGCGGCGACCCCCACCAGCCGCGGGCACCGTGCCCCCAGAACAGCCGTGCCCACGTGTCGACAGTAGGCCAGGGCTTGGCTAGCCCTGCCAGCCCTGCGGCCCTGCCCGCTAGCTGGAGCGCCGAGCCTGCCAGCCCTGGCCCGGCTGCCGAGCTTCTCAGATGATCTCGTCCATGCGGCGCATTTCCCACCCGCGTGTCGCGATGATGACGCCGTCCGTTCCTTTCAGGGAGCCTCCGCCGCTGCCAAGGGTCAGTGCGACGGAGCCCCCGCGGTGGCGCCACCATCCACGGGGAGAATTGTGCCGGTGATGAAACTTGCGTCGTCCGAAAGCAGGAAGATGTCACGCGTGAAGCGGCACGTCAACCGGCCGTTTCGTCGATCTCTTCCTTTCGGTACCTGACGATGTCCCGCACCACGTCGTCCGGAAGCGGATTGTCGACGGTGAATCGAATGGTCCCCTTGGACAGCTCAAAACCGGTAAGTCGATCGCGCACCGCGTCGACCACCTGTGGACTGAACGGAAAGATGCTCAGATGCTCCTTTGCGGCAAGAAATCCGAGCAGCGGCTTCTGCATGTACCTGAGCGCAGCCATCCCGTAGCTCTTGCCCTCGTCGACATCGGGCGCGATCTCAGCAGCCAGATTCCGGACGTGCTCGAACGTCGCTTTCGAAGACGCGTCCAGGCTGCCGAAGTAGTCCTCCACCGCAGGCATACGCACGACCCTACGTCGCCCGAGGCTCCGACGTCCGGCACATCCCGGCGCGGCCACATGCTCTGGTGCTCCGGCTAGTCTGCACGGACTAACCGTTCTAGCGAAAGGAACCTCCCATGGCTTCTCGTCTCAACCCGTACATCAGTTTCGACGGCAACGCTCGCCAGGCCATGGAGTTCTACCGGGGCGTATTCGGCGGAACGTTGGCGCTGAACACCTTCGGTGAATACGGAGCGCAGGACTCCCCGGAGGCCGACAAGATCATGCACGGCCAGTTGGAGACGGACAGCGGGTTCACGCTCATGGGCGCCGACACACCGCCCGGTATGGCACTCAACCCCGGCGACAACATCACGGTGAGCCTCAGTGGGGATGACGCCGACGAGCTGCGCGGCTACTGGGACAAGCTGTCCGACGGCGGCTCGGTGACGATGCCTCTTGAGAAGCAGATGTGGGGCGACGAGTTCGGCATGTGCGTGGATCAGTTCGGCGTCGGTTGGATGGTCAACATCGGCCAACCGCAGACCTGATCGAAAACTGAGATCCGCCACGACGTCCGTATCGCATCGTTCGAGGGCCGCGGCGCCGATCACCTCGAACAGGGCCTTGTGAAACGCGGCACGTACCGCATGTTGTCCGGGATGGCTGCCGGTTCCGACGTCTCTGATGAGAGGCACCGAGAAGGTGCCAACCCGAGAGGAGAGATCATGAAGTACATGATCCTGACTTACGCCTCGCAGCAGGACTATGACGGCATGGCCGGGAAGCCCACCGACCGGCCGGCCTGGTCGGCGGAGGACTGTCGCGGCCATGGGCGCGTTCATGGAGTCGTTCAACAAGGAACTGGCCGACTCCGGCGAGCTGGTGAGACGCGCGGGCGCTGGCCGCTCCGGTCCTCACCCGGCGGCTCCAGCTGCAGAACGGCGTCCCGGTCGTGACCGACGGTCCGTACGCCGAGACCCAGGAGGTTCTCGCCGGCTACATGGATCGTCGAGTGTGACAGCTTCGACCGGGCGACCGAGATCGCCGGCCGGTCTCGTCAACTGCCGGCGCGCCGAGGTGGCTCGCCGACGTGGCCGACGTCCGGCCGCTCGCGAGCTCCAGGACCGACCTGGAGGTCTGACCGCTTCCGTGCCCGACACCGAGGTCGAGGACCTGCTGCGGCGGCTGGCGCCGCAGGTCCTCGGCGCGGTGGTCCGGCGCTACGGCCACTTCGACACCGCCGAGGACGCCACCCAGGAGGCGCTCCTGGCGGCGGCCATGCAATGGCCCACCGGCGGCATCCCGGACAACCCGCGGGGCTGGCTGATCACGGTCGCCTCGCGCCGGCTCACCGACCTGCTGCGCAGCGAGCAGGCCCGACAGCGCCGCGAGGACGCCGTCGCCCGGTGGACGCTGCCCGAGCAGCGGCTGGCGCCCGCCGCCGACCGGCCGGCGGCGGAGTCCGACGACACGCTCATCCTGCTGTTCATGTGCTGCCACCCCGTCCTCTCGCCGGCGTCGCAGATCGCGCTGACCCTGCGGGCGGTCGGCGGCCTGACCACCGCGGAGATCGCCCGGGCGTTCCTGGTGCCCGAGGCGACCATGACCCGGCGCATCAGCCGGGCCAAGCAGCGCATCAAGGACAGCGGCGTCCCGTTCGCCATGCCCCGCCGGCGGCGAGCGCGGCCAACGGCTCGGCGCGGTCCTCCACGTGCTCTACCTGATCTTCAACGAGGGCTACGCCAGCACCTCGGGGCCGAGCCTGCACCGCAGCGAGCTGTCGGCCGAGGCGATCCGGCTGGCCCGCATGGTCCACCGGCTGCTGCCCGACGACGGCGAGGTCGACGGGGCTGCTGGCGCTCATGCTGCTCACCGACGCCCGCCGGCCGGCGCGGGCCGGGCCCGACGGCGAGCTGGTCCCATGGCCGAGCAGGACCGGAGCCTCTGGGACGCCGCCTACGATCGCCGAGGGCGTGGCGCTCATCACCGATGCCCTTCCCCGCGGGCCGACCGGCCCCTACCAGCTCCAGGCGGCGATCGCCGCGGTCCACGACGAGGCGCCGAGCGCCGAGGCGACCGACTGGCCACAGATCATGGCGCTGTACGAGCTGCTGCGGCAGACCTCCGACAACCCCGTGGTTGTGCTGAATCACGCCGTCGCGGTCGCCATGGCCACGGTGCCCGCGCGAGGACTCGACCTCATCGGAAAGGCTCGAGCCTGATCAGCGGATCGCCAATGACCACCGTTTCCACGCGGTCCGCGCACACCTGCTGGAGATGGCCGGCGACCGGGAGGCCGCGCGCGACTCATATCTGACGGCCGCGCACCGTACGACCAGTGTTCCCCAACAGCGCTATCTGCACGCCCAGGCCGGCCGTCTCGTGGATGACCAATGAGGCAACGGGGCGTCGCCGGCCGACCCGGCTCATCAAGAGCCAGCCGCGACCTTCCAGAGGTACCCGTCCGGGTCGCTGAAGTATCCGAAGTAGCCCCACTGAGCGCCAGCTGCTTCCTTCACGACGCCGCCCCCGGCCGCAACGGCATTTCCCATGACCTCGTCCACGGCTTCTCTGGACGGAACGATGTAGTGGAACGAGACGCCCCGGAACCCAGATCCCTCGGAGGAGACGCCAGCATCCGCAGCGGCGGCCTCCCGTTCGTACAGGGCCAGCGACGATGAGCCGTCACCCAGGTTGAACGACACGAAGCTGGGATAGTCCTGGTTGATCGGGCAGCCCAAGCCTTCTCCGTAGAACTTCTTGGAGCGGGCCAGGTCCTCGACACCGATCATGATGGCGGTCACCTGTAGAGCCACGGCTGTCTCTCCTTGTCACATCGGCTGCGTTTGGTTCGTCACTGCTTTGACGGACCGAAGTGTAGGAATGTGACCGATGGGCGAACACGAGTGGCTGGCCGAGCAGGTCGCGGCCCAACGCGACTACCTGCGGTCGGTTGCGTATCGGATGCTCGGCTCGGCGAGCGAGGCTGACGATGCAGTCCAGGAAGCCTGGCTACGGCTCAGCCGTGTTGACCCCAAGAAGATAGACAACCTTCGTGGCTGGCTCACGACGGTCGTTGCGCGAGTGTGTATGGACATGTTGCGTTCGCGCAGCTCGCGTCGCGAGGAGCCACTCGGCATTCACGAGCCGGAGGCGATCGGCAACGGTTCGGACGTGATCGATCCCGAGCAGGAGGCGCTGCTGGCTGACTCGGTCGGTCTCGCGCTGCTCGCGGTGCTCGAGACCCTGGCTCCCGCAGAGCGGGTTGCGTTCGTCCTGCACGACTTGTTCGCCGTGCCGTTCGACGAGATCGCTCCCGTCGTAGGCCGCTCCCCCGCGGCTGCACGGCAACTGGCCAGCCGCGCGCGTCGTCGAATGCAGGGAACCAGGGCGGTTCCCGACGGGGATCTCACCCGCCGGCGAAAAGTGGTCGATGCCTTTCTTGCCGCATCCCGCGGAGGTGATTTCGGCGCGCTGCTCGCGGTGCTCGACCCAGACGTCGTGCTGCGAGCCGACCACGCAGCCGTGCGGATGGGCGCATCGCCGGAGGTTCACGGCGCGGCTGCGGTCGCGGAGACCTTCTCGGGGCGGGCCCGGTACGCACAGCTCGCGCTGGTAGACGGAGCTGTGGGCGCAGTGTGGGCACCGCGGGGACAGCCCCGCGTGGTCTTCGATTTCACGATCACGCGCGGATCGATCGTCGAGATCGTCATACGTGCCGACCCCGAGCGCCTCCAGCAGCTCGAATTGGCGATCCTCGGCGGCGATTAGGACGTCTGGAGAGCGGCCTCGATCTTCTCGATGGCGCCGCTTTCAGCGGCAACGGTGTCCTTCGCCGCCTCAGCGACAGACTTCACCACGTTGAGCACGAATTCGCGATACGCCGGTGCGTCATCTGGCGCCTTCGACTGCAGCGTGGTCATCGACGACCGCAGGGCCTGGAGCGTCTCCTTCTCCACCTCCTGCGGCGAGGAGGTGAGCCCGAATCCGGTACCGCGCACCTCGGCCACCTCTTTGATGAGTGGGCTGCTGCTCTTCGTCCGCGCCTCGCCAAGATGCTTGGCGAGGGCACCGACTTCCTTGAACGTGTCGAAGAATCCGCGGTCGGCAAGCGAAACCAGCATCGCAGCTCCAGTCACGCCCTTCTGTAGCGTCTCCCATTCCTCTGCTGTGAAATCGGCCTTGCCCGCCATCGGTCCTCCTCGTGTGTGCTGCGTCACCGCGAAGAATAGAGCCGCCGTGGGCTATGAGTGGAGCGCCTGACTTGTGGAGGCGTCTGCAAAGTAACGGCGCAGCGTCCGATGCCAGGGATTCGAGCGGACGCCCGGAGTGAGCAATGCAACCGCGATGCAGTACTTGCTCACCTGAATCGGGCGCAATCCGAGTTGGAGCAGCTTGGCATCGGCGTCGCGGTGTGGTGCTACACCCTTGCTCTCGACAAGTACGTATTGGGACGGACCGACGGCTCGTCGCCCATTTCCGGTGCAGATGAGGTCTACGTCGCACGTGAGTCGCGTGCCGCACTCGAGATCCACCAACGTCGTCCGCTGGAAGGAAGTCGTCACCTGCGCGGCCAGACGAGGGACCGAATGGCCGTATGCCTTCCCGAGCTGCTTCACGAGGAAGTCCTGCGCCGCCGGCGTCATCCGCGTCCGGTCTGCGAGCAAGTAGGGCAGCTGGGCCTTGATCGTGCGGTCTCGCGCCCCTTTGAGCTTGACCTCGAACACACAATGCGCCGAGTCGAGATACGCGCGAGTCCGCACCTTGTACCGGCGCCGTCGGCCTTGCAGGTGCTGCCGGTAGGTCAGCAAATCGGGTGTGTCGAAGTACACCGACTCGTAGCTGAAACCACGCCGCCCGTCGATCTCCAGCACCATATACCCCTGCGGCAGCCGAGCAATGAGCTCAGCGAAGCACTCGACGGGAACCATGTACTTGTGGTCGACGCGGACTTGGAGCGCCACCTGTTCGGACACCTCGGCGAGGCTCGCCGACGGCACGAGGCAACGGAGTTGGCGACCTCGGAAGAGGCCCGCGACCGTGTGATCACGACACCAGTCGCTCCAACTGACGGGTCATGCTGGCAGCGGGCTGGCGGCGAGGGCGAAGTGTCCGGAAGCGCACGTCCACGACCGTGATGTCTCGCACCAGATCGACCTCCAGAATCACTACGTGCCGAATTTCGGCTGAAAGCAACCGGTGCAGCGCCGGCAGTAAATCGGCGCGATCGAGGTAAGCCACGTCGAGCGTGACGAGCTGACGATGGCTGCGGGCACCAAGCCGGGGGTGGTCGGCGGTGTACATGACCGCGACGAGGACCGCGGACATTGCCGGCGCCAGCCAGCCTGGAACCGGTCGCAGAGCGTTCACCATACCGAGCGCCAAGGCGACGAAATAGTAGGCGACCTCTTCCTGGGTGAGCTGCTCCGAGCGCAGGCGGATGATCGATAGGACTCCGAACAAGCCCAGGCCGAGGGCCAGCCCGACCTGGACGCCCGTCAGCAGAACGGCCACCGCGAAGACGCCGACGTTGAGGGCAACGTAGGCGAGCAACAGATCGCGGCGGTGGTAGCGGCGGAAGTAGACGACATATCCGAGCAGCGCGATCGCGGTCAGGTCAGTCGCGAGCGCAGCGACGAGCGACGGAACGGCTGGCATGGGCGACGCTCCCTGATGGTCGTCGACCGACACCCTTGGTTCGCAGCCGACGAGCGCCCGGATTTGTCGCCGGCCGCTCGGATCTGCTCTAGCCGCGGCCGACGAACGGCATCTTGGTCGCCATGACGGTCATGGTCAGGACGTTCACGTCCAGCGGGAGGCTGGCCATGTAGACCACCGCGCGGCCCACGTCAGCAACGTCAATCCGCGGCTCTGACCGGACGCTGCCGTCTGGCTGCTCGACACCCGCCGCCATTCGCTCGGTGGGCTCGGTCGCGGCGTTGCCGATGTCGATCTGCCCGCAGGCGATGTCAAAGGCCCGCCCGTCAAGTGATGTTGCCTTCGTCAATCCACTGATCGCGTGTTTGGTCGCGGTATACGCGATGGACTGCGGTCGCGGCGAGTGAGCGGAGATCGAGCCGTTGTTGATGATCCGGCCACCGCGTGGTTGCTGGGTCCGCATCACTCTGAATGCCTCCCGCGTACAGAGAAACGCGCCGGTCAGGTTGACAGCGACCACGGCATTCCACTCCGCGAGCGGAATGGTGTCGATGTCGCGGGCGGTCACGCCGGTGCCGGCGTTGTTGAACAGCAGGTCGACCCGGCCGTGCCGCCCTACGGTCGCGTCGAAGAGCGCGCGAACGGACGCCTCGTCCGTCACGTCCGTCGGCTTCGGGTCGAGCGTGCCGGGCAGTTCGGCCCCTCGCTCGGCGACCGATTTGAGTGCATCGGGTCGGCGTCCCGCCATCACGACGACCCAACCATCGCCGGCCAAGGCGAGCGCGACCGCTGCTCCGATTCCGCTCCCGGCTCCGGTCACGACCGCGATACTCGACGGGCGATCGGCCATCTATCCTCCCTGGGTCTGCGGCTATACACCGGATCGACGTGTCCCGATGGAGTTGAGCATGGAGCATCCACCGCTGTCTCGCGATCGCCGGCTCGACGCACCGGGCCGCTATCCCGATCCGACGGTACGGGTCCTCGATCCCCGCTTCGAGCGATACCGGATCGGAAATGCGGCAGTCGAGCGGATTGCAACCGGGTACCGGTGGGCCGAGGGACCGGTCTGGTTTGGCGACCACCGGTGCCTGCTGTGGAGCGACATTCCCAACAACCGGATGCTGCGCTGGGACGAGGAAACCGGCCAGGTCACGACGTTCCGCAGCCCGTCGAACTACGCCAACGGTCATACCCGTGACCGGCAAGGCCGCCTCGTCTCGTGCGAGCACCTGACTCGACGAGTGACGAGGACCGAACACGATGGCTCGATCACCGTGCTGCTTGATCGTTTCGACGGCAAGCCGCTCAACGCTCCCAACGATGTCGTGGTGGCCTCCGACGGCGCCGTGTGGTTCACGGATCCCGGCTACGGGATCATGTCGAACTACGAGGGACGTGCGGCGGAACTCGAGCTGCCTACCGCGGTGTATCGGATTGACTCGGACGCAGGGGTCGCCCAGCAGGTGATCTTGGATCTCGACCGCCCGAATGGTCTGTGCTTCGCTCCCGACGAATCCCGGCTCTATGTCGTCGACTCCGGGTCGACACCGAAGAGCATCCACGTATACGACGTGGCCAACGGAGATGTCGAGACTGGGCGACTGTTCGCAGACATGAGCCCTGGCGGTGCGGACGGAATCCGATGCGATACCGATGGCAATCTATGGGCTGCGGTCAGCGGTGGTGAAGGCCATGACGGCGTCCACATTTTCGACCCGGACGGTACCCGAATCGGTCAGATCGACTTGCCCGAAATCTGTGCCAACCTCTGCTTCGGCGGGGCAGCGAACAACCGGCTGTTCATGACCGCGAGTCAGTCCGTTTATGCCCTCTATGTCGATGCGACCGGCGCGTGAACACCTGTTCAGCCTTCGCGTTTCACCTTGCGCCAACCGCCGGCTCGGTTGTTGGCGATGATCTGCTTGAACATCGCGGTGAGGGCAGAGGCGTTGATCGTCTCACCTTGCCGAATTGCCACGGTTCGGGCGGTCGTGTTGTCGTGTCCGCCGGTGATGATTCCGTCCGGATCAGGCACGATGGCGCCGTCGTAGAGAAACACGTTGACGTGGTCTTTTGCCGCCAACAGAGCGCAGATGTTGCCGTGCAGGACGAAGTATGGCCGGTTCGTGAACTTAATGGTTTCGGCCACTTCCGGATCGGCGGCATGGACCAGGTCGCGGACCTTGTGGCAGATGGCTTGCTGCCAGTCGGGCAGGGCGTCGATGTAGGCGTCTACCCGCGGATCAGTCGAATGCATCATGTCGGATCGACCCTAGCCTGACCACGCCCGGTTGCTGGTCGAACCAGACTCGCGCGACTACGGCTAGCCGCGCGACGAGATCTGCTGAACCGCCCAGGCGTTGCCGTCGGGATCGTTGAAGAAGATGAACCCGACGTTGTCCAACGGGTTGTCGGTCGGGCTCGGGTTCTCCCCTATGACCTGGACCTCGCTGACGTCGACGCCGCGGTCGACGAGTTGCGCGTGCGCGGCATGGATGTCGTTCACGACCAGCTGCAGGCCCTTGAGCGAGCCCGCGGGCATGTCCGGGACTACTCCTTCACCGATGACTATCGAGCAACCGGACCCGGGCGGAGTCAGCTGAACGACCCGGTTGCCGTCACTGATCGTGGTGTCGAAGTCGACGTTGAAGCCCAGCCGGTCGGCGTAAAAGGCTTTGGAGCGGTCCACGTCCGAAGCGGGAACCACGACCACCTCAAGTGTCCAGTTCATGGTCGGCAACCCTTTCGCCCGAGCATCCGGCGGGTCAAGGTGGGCATGGTCCCCGCCAGCCCACGATCGCGGAAGATTCCGCCGCCACAGCGTGGATCTTCTTCCACGATCACGAAAGGTGGTTGACATGAACGTCTACCTGATGCAGCACGGCGAGGCCGCGGCCGAGGCTGACGACCCGGCCCGGCCATTGACTGCCACCGGCCGAGCAGTCGTCACACGAGTAGTTACCCGAGCGCAAGCGGCCGGGGTGCAGGTCGATCAATGCCTGCACAGCGGCAAGCTGCGGGCAGAGCAAACCGCCCAGGTTCTTGCCGCCGCTGTCTGCAAGGCCGCTGCCCAGCACCGAGACGGGCTTGCGCCGAACGACTCGGTCGCGCCGACTGCCGCATGGCTGCGTGGGCTGCCGGAGAACATGTCGGTCGCCGTCGTTGGACACCTGCCGTTCCTCGATCGCTTGGCCTCAGCGTTGGTCGTCGACGACGAGGACGCGCGCGTGATCAGCTTCCAGATGGGCGGCCTGGTCAAGCTCGTACCCAAAGCCGATCGGGAGGGATCTGCGATCGCCTGGGTGCTTGCACCGGACATCGCATAGCGGCTCAAGGGATTGTCGGTTCGGACCGCCGCACGTCACCAACTGAAGGGAGCTAGCCGACGCGCGCGACCTGCTCGGCTGGGGGGATCACCGCGGTGTGTTCCGCGCGCTGTTCGTGTCGAGCGAATCCGATCACTGTGATCAGCAGCAGGACGAAGCCCATCCATTGCGACCAGGTGAGCGAGAAGTCCAATACAGTGACGCCGACGACGGCAGCGGTGATCGGGAACGCCAGCTCGGCGATCGTCGCTCGGGCGGCTGGAGTTCGTTGCAGACCCCGGTAATACAGCAACAGCGCAGCAAGCCCTGGGACCAACGCCAGCCCGACCAGGCCAGGTACGTCTGCTACCGACGGAAAGAGTGGCGCGCCGGTCACGATAGCGACGACGAACGCCGTCGGCAGACCAATGGCAAACCGGAGCACCGTGATGCTGGTGAAGTCCAACCGCAGACTGACCTGGCGCCCGGCCACGGTTCCACCGGCCCAGAGCGCGGCGGCGCCGAGCGCGAGCACGGCTGCGGACAGTCCCGCGACGGTCACGTCGAATGGCTGTTGGAACGACAACAGCCAGGCGCTCGCGATTGCCGCGAACAGAAACAGCCCATACCTCGGCCGCAGCCGCTCGCCGAGGAACAGGCACGCCGCCGCAGCCGCAAGCAGAGGCTGGAACTTCTGTAGAGCCACCGGTGTGATCGGACCGCCGAAACGGAAGGCCATCGTGAACAGCACGGTCGCCATGGCAGACGCTCCTGCTCCGATGAAGATCAGCGCCCACCAGTCGACCGGTCGGCAGACCCGGGCAGCTGCGTGGAGAGCTCGCGGCAGCCAAGGCAGGGTGACGAGCACGAGGATGACGTGTTCTGCGAGCACGATCGTCGCGGCGGACAGCTCGGTGACCAGCGGCAACCGGAACAGCGCATCGGTTCCCCACAGCGCGGCAGCCAGAGCGACCAACCAAGTGCGGTCCCTCGTCCGGGCCGCGCCCGAATCCACCAGAGGTACCACTATTCATTCCACACCACTCTCTTCGTCGCCGTAGCACCGCGCCGACGGTATCGGGGACGATAGGTCGATGCTTCGCCGGTTCCAGCAGGTCGACGTCTTCTCCCCCGACCCGCTCGGGGGTAACCCGCTTGCGGTCGTGCTCGATTCCGAGGGCCTGTCGACCGACCAGATGAAAGCGTTCACCCGGTGGATGAATCTCTCGGAAACCACGTTTCTCTTGCCTCCGACCACCGCCGACGCCGACTACCGGGTCCGGATCTTCACCCTCCCGCACGAGCTCCTGTTCGCCGGGCACCCGACGTTGGGCAGTTGTCACGCGTGGCTGACGGCCGGCGGTGTGCCACGACAGGACGACGTCATCGTCCAGGAGTCCGGGATCGGCCTGGTGCGGATTCGCCGCCGCGGCGGCACGCTCGCCTTCGCCGCGCCCGCCCTGTTGCGCAGCGGACCGGTCGACGACGCGCTGCTCGACCAGATCGCGGCGGCCCTATGCATCGAGCGCTCGGACATGGTCGACGCGGAATGGGCCGACAACGGGCCCGGCTGGGTCGCGGTCATGCTCGATAGTGCCGACGCCGTCCTCGCGCTGGAGCCCGCGCACACGTCGAGTGAACAACTCGACATCGGCGTTGTCGGTCCATACCCACCGGGCTCAGAGTGCGCCTTCGAGCTGCGGGCGATCTTCACCGACGGTGCGGGCGGCCTGCAGGAAGACCCCGTCACGGGCAGTCTCAATGCCGCAGTGGCGCAGTGGCTGCTCTCTACCGGCCGGGCGACCGCCCCCTACGTGGCAAGTCAGGGCACTCGGCTCGGTCGTACCGGCCGGCCGGAGATCGACCAGGATGATGACGGCACGGTATGGGTGGGCGGTCCGACTCGGACGTTCATCGAAGGGACAGTCGACATCTGACGATCGACGTTCCCGCTCAGCGGCCGGATGAGCGCCGGCCCGCGGTGAGCAGACCCCGCTCGAAGGCCTCGGCGACGGCGGCGGCCCGGTCGTTCACCCCGAGCTTGGCGTAGATGTGCAGCAGATGAGTCTTGACGGTCGCCTCGCTGATGTACAAGCGGGAAGCAGCCTCCCGGTTGGTGGTGCCCCGGGCGACGAGCTCCAGCACCTCCAGCTCCCGTTGGCTCAACGGCTCGCGCAGCGGCTCCCGGACCTGACTCACCAGTCGAGTCGCCACCGACGGCGACAGCACCGCCTCGCCTCGTGCCGCGGCCCGGACCGCGCGGAACAGCTCTTCGCGCGGTGCGTCCTTGAGCAGATACCCGGTCGCTCCCGCGTCGATCGCGTCGAGCACCTCGCGGTCAGTCTCGTACGTGGTCAGCACGAGTACGTGTGAGGTGACGCTGCGATCGGCCAGCCAGCGGATCGCCGATACACCGTCCAGCCCGGGCATTCGTAGATCCATCAAGATCACGTCGGGCTCGAGACCCTCGGCCCGAGTCACCGCCTCGGCGCCGTCGGCCGCCTCACCGACGACCTCGAAGTCGGTCTCGCCGGCGAACATCCCACGCAGACCGTCGCGAACTACCGGGTGATCGTCGACGATCAGCAGTCGGATCGGGGCCGACGTCGGCTCGGTCACCTACCGGCTCCCGCGAGGATGGCCGGCAGGCTGGCCGAGATCGCGGTGCCGCCACCCGGCTCAGACTCGATCTCCAACGTTCCCGCCAAGCGACTGACGCGATGGCGCATGCCGGTCAGGCCCAAGCCACCGTCACCATGGGCGGCGACACCGGGCTCGAACCCCGCGCCGTCGTCCCGCACATCCAGCGTGACCACGTCCTCCATGTAGGACAGCGTCAGCCACACCTGTCGTGCATTCGCATGCTTGGCCACGTTCGCCAGCGCCTCCTGTGCTATCCGCAGCAGTGCGACCTCGACCTCCGGGTGCAGCGGTCGCTCGGTACCCGTCGTCACCACTTCGACGGCGATGCCATGCAACCGCGACCACTGCTCGACGACGTCTCGCACCGCCGCGGGAAGGTGCGCGCTCTCGAGCGCCTCCGGCCGCATTGCGCCAACCGAGCGGCGGGCTTCGGACAGGCTGTCCCGGGCCAGTTGGGTCGCGTTGGCGATGTGCCGCCGCCAACGTTCCGGCTCACCAGCCGACTGCTCGGCCGCCTGGAGTTGGGTCAGGATGCCGGTCAAGCCCTGGGCCAGAGTGTCGTGGATTTCCCGCGCCATCCGTTGCCGCTCGTCATGCACACCGGCCTCGCGCGCCTGGGCCACCAGTTGGGCCTGCAGCGCATCGTTCTCCGCCAGCGCACCTTGGAGATCCGCCAGCGCCTTGCGCCGCTGCTCGTTCTGTTCGGTCATCTTGACGCCGACGACGGTCCCACCACCGATGGCGAGCGTCTGGATGACGACGATGATCGCCAGGCCGGCGATCTCGCTCACTGTGGCGTCGGGTGCGATACCGAACGGAATGGTGTTGATCAGGACCGACGTCGCGAAGACTCCGAACACAGTGACGTACCACGGCGTCAACAGCACTGCGTGGAAGAAGCAGGTGATCGTGAACACGAAGAAAATCGGTTCTCGCGCCATGAGGACGGTCGCGACGAGCAGCAGTCCGGCGAAGTAGACAGCAGTGAGCCCGGGTTGTTCGCGGCATACATTGGCCCGCCGGGTGTACATCACATAGACCCAGCCCGCCGCGACCGCCACCAATGCCAAGGTGCCGATCCGGTGCGACCACGACTGGTCCAGTCGCGGGAGCGCGAGGGCGGTGCTGACGGCAAGTGTGAGATAGGGCAGCCATCGCAGTGCCCGGTCCATCCAACCTTCCCAGTCGGTCACTGCCACTTGAACAACCTAACCGCCACCGCGCCAGCCACGACGATCCAGATCGCCAGAATGGCCAGGTTGAACGGCTGCGGCCACTGACCGGCCAGTGCGTCCTGGATCGCCTGCACACCGGAGCCCGCGGGCGTCGCGTCGCTGACCGATCGCAAGGCATCGGACATAGCATCGCGTGGGAAGTAGACCCCGGCGAAGAACAGCGCCGGGAAATAGGCCGCCATTCCGATCCCGGTGGCAACGCTCGCCCGGGGCGCAAGGGCTGCGATGATCAGTCCGATCGAGAACATCGCCGCAGCCGTCACGGCAAACGCAACGAGCACACTGAGCGGATTGCCGAAAACGTCGACGTTGAATCCGATCGCCGCGACAGCCGCGGTCAACGTCGCGGCGACCACGGCGACACCCACGTTCAGCGCCAGCTGAGCGCCCAGCACGCTGGAAGCGCCGACCGGAGTCGTCGCCATCCGGCGGAGCACTCCTCGCTCGCGGTACGTGGCGATATAGGTCGGCAGGGTCGACAAGGCGGGTGTTGCCAGCGTCAAGACGAGGACGATCGGCAAGTAGACGTCGATCAGCCGCAGTCCGCCCAGATCGGCGTTGGCAGCACGGAAGCCCGGGAAGAATGCGCCTAGCACGAGCAGGAGAAGCGGCGGGAACAGCAGACCGAAGAAGAGCGAGACTCCGTCACGGCGAAACAGCTTGGCCTCGGTGAGCGTCAGAGTCGTGAGGGTGGACATCGGCTCTCTCCTATCGATGATCGGCAGAGTCGTCGGCATAGAGACCCCGACCGGTGAGAGCGACAAAGGCGTCGTCAAGACTTGCCTGTTCGATGCGCAGGTCCCGAGCCACGACTCCGCGGGCAGCGAGTGCGCTGACAACCAAGGCCAGCACGTCACCAGTGCCGGTCACGACAAACCGGTCACCCGAACTGCTGACTCCGGTCACCTCGGGCAGATCGGCGATGACGGCCGCGTCGATGGGAGCAGACGGCCGGAACCAGAACCGCTGTTCCGAGACGACCCGTCCGACGATGCCGGCTGGCGTGTCGATCGCGACGAGCCGGCCGCGATCGATCAACGCGAGCCGGTCGCAGAGTCGTGCCGCCTCCTCCATGAAATGAGTGACGAGCACGATCGTGACCCCGCGATCCCGGACTCGCTCGATCAGTGCCCACGTGGCGCGACGTGCCTGCGGGTCCAACCCGGTGGTCAGCTCGTCGAGGATCGCGATCTCGGGATTGCCCACCAGGGCGAGCGCGATCGACAGCCGCTGCCGCTGGCCACCGGAGAGCGTGGCGAACCTCGCATCGGCCTTGTCGGAGAGACCCAGGTCGGCCATCAGCTTCTCCGGGTCCGCTGGACCGGTGTAGAACGAGCCATACAGCTCCAGCGCCTCCCGCACCTCGAGCCGGTCCGGAAGAGCGCTGTCCTGTAGCTGGACGCCCACCCGCTCGTGCAGCGCGGCTCCGTCGTGCATCGGATCAAGTCCGAGGACCGTCACCGAGCCCCGGTCCGGTGTCCGCAGTCCCGCGACGGCCTCGACCGTCGTCGTCTTGCCGGCGCCGTTGGGGCCCAGGATCCCGAAGATCTCCCCGCGCTCGACCGTGAAGGACACGTCGTCGACGGCCATGGTGCAGCCATAGCTCTTGCGTAGGTGTTCGACCTCGATGACTGGCATGCATCCAGGCTCGCTGGGACCCGCCATGCGCGAATCGTCCGGCTGGCTACGACGGCCGCAAGGATCGGTTGACTGACGCGATCCACCGATCGGTGGATGTGCGGCTTGAAGATCTCGAGACACGTGCGGCGGTCGGATCGGCGTAGGAGCCTCAAGATCGCCGAGACGCAGGCGTGGGATCCGGACCAGGCCCGGGCTGGCAATGCGGGCACCAGGCGCTTACCCGCTCCCAGGGCGCTGTGCCCTGGTCGGCGCGCCTGGTCGGCCCACCGCAGCGCAGGCACGTGCGTCGACCGTAAACCCAGGTCCTGCGGGCGGGACGGGTGTCACCGGTTGTCGACTGCGCGGATCCACCTGCGTTCGTTGTCAGCAGGCGGTGGGCGAGGTCGACCCAGGCGCGAAGATCCCCGACGTCGGCAGTCGGCGTCCACGGTGAGACTCCGCGCAGGAAGCACAGCTCGGTCTTGTATACGTTGCCGATCCCGGCCAGGTTGTGTTGGTCCAGCAAGGCCTCCCCGATGGCGCGCTCAGGCCGAGCCGCGAGGCGCCGCATTGCCTCGTCGGGGTCCCAGTCCGCTCCCAACAGGTCCGGGCCGAGTTGCCCGACCAGATCGCCTTCGGCCGTACGCGCGACCACGTCGATCACGGGGATCCGGTAACCGACCGCCTCGAACTCGGAGTTCGACAGCACGATCCGTACCTGCCACTGCGGGCCGCCTTTCCATGGCTTGCCGGCACGGAACGTGCGCCAGGTGCCGTCCATGCGGAAGTGTGTGTGGACGGTGATGTCGGGCTGGACCCGGATCAGCAGGTGTTTGCCCCGCGAGACAACGTCCTCGACCATCCGGCCGCTCAGGTCGACCGTCGCGTATTGGGGCACCCGAAAATCGGTACGGGTGAGCACCCGGTCAGCGAGCGCCTGCCGCAACCGATGGGCGGCCTGGAAGACCGTGTCGCCCTCGGGCATGTCGTGATCGTCTCAGATCGCCGTGCACCGGCCGTTTTACGCTGGCGCGGGCAGTCCGGTGGTCGCTGCGATCAGCCGGATATTCGCGTCGAACAGCTCATCCCTGCCCTCCGCCGGCAACCAGTCCAAGTGGCCGTACGCCTCCAGACAGGTGAAGCCGTGCAGCGCTGCCCAGCAGTGCAACATGGCCTGGAAGGTTTCCGCCGGCAGCATGGGCTCGTCCGGGTGAACCATGTCGTGCTCAGCCTGACACACTCCCGCAACGTCTCGCTGACCTCGCTCAGCAGCGGCGGCTGGAGCAGCCCTGCTCGGCGGCGTCGAAGAACAACGCCTTCAACTGCGCCATCGCACGCTGAGCTGCCTCAGTCGTCGGACCCCCCTCGGGGGCCGCGTAGCCCGGCACCGGCATCCCGAGAATCAGCGCGAACCGCTGTGGTTCGGCGCGGGCCCACGCCCGATAGGCCTGTCCTACGGCATAGAGGCGACCGGTCGGGTCGTCGACTGGAACCTGATCCCTGGCCTTGGCCACGGCGTCGCCGAGGTCGTTGTACGCGTCGACGATCATCGCCGTCAGCAGCTCGTCACGATCGGCGAAGTACCGGTAGAGCGCCGGCGCCGTCATGCCCATCTCGCGCGCGATGTCAGAGAAGCGCAGGTCGGTCGTGCCCTGCGTGTGCATCAGTTGAAGCGCGGTCTGCTTGATTTCCTCGATCGTCGCTGCTCGGGTGCGTTCGCGGCGGGTCGGGACGTGCTCGGTCGCCGACTGCGAGTCGCTCGACTCGGTTGTCACGCGAGTGGCCTCCTCGAGCCGATTCGAGTTACGCATCGTCACAGATGTAATAGCCCTTGACAAGTACTGCGGCTTAGTGTTCGTTATGAACCATAACATAGCTAAGTCTACATCACTATCGTCACGAACCGTTCTGGACCAAGGGGTCTCGATGTCCAACGACACACTCGTCCGCGTCGACCGGCCGGCTACCCGGGGTGCCCACGCTGCGGTGCGTCCCGGCCCACTGGGCCGGCTGGCCGGTTTCGCCTTCCGGCGCCGTGGCCGGGTCGTCCTCGCTTGGGCGGTGGGCCTGGCGATCGCCACGGGGCTTTCGGCCACCTTCGCCGGCGACTTCGCCGCCGACTATGCAGCGCCCGGGTCGGACTCCGCGCAGGCCCAGCAACTGCTCGCCGACCGGTTCCCCAGCCAGTCCGGCGACACGATCGATTTCGTCGTGCGCGCTGAGGCCGGTGCCGACGACCCTGCCGTGCAGGCTGCGGTCGGGGACCTCCTCGCAACTCTTGCCGCCGAGCCCCATGTCAGCGCTGCCGAGGACCCATACGAGACGCCCGGCGCCATTGCGGCCGACGGTCGCACGCTGCTCGCCCACATCCGCCTCGACGTCACCAACCCTGTCGACATGCCGATCGCTGACACCGAGCGACTCATCGAGACTGCCAACCAGGCCGACCGGCCCGGTTTCGAAGTGGCCCTCGGCGGGATGAGCGTCCAGTTGGCCGAACAGGGCGAGATCGGCTCGGAGGGTATCGGTCTGGCCGCGGCAGCGATCATCTTGCTGCTCACCTTCGGATCTGTCGTTGCTGCCGGGCTGCCGCTCGTCGTGGCGGTAGCGGGTCTTGCCGTCAGCGGCGCGCTGATCGGCCTGGTGGCAGCCGTGGTCGACGTCCCCGACTGGTCGACGTCGCTCGCCGCAATGATGGGTATCGGCATCGGGATCGACTACGTGCTGCTGATGGTCACCCGATTCCGCGAGTGGCGCGCCGCGGGCCTGGATCCGGAAGCTGCCACTGTCGCCACCCTGGACACCGCCGGCCGTTCGGTCATGGTGGCAGGGAGCACGGTTGTCGTGAGCATGCTCGGCTTGTTCGCGATGGGGCTGTCGTTCATGCGCGGCGCGGCGCTGGCGACCATCGTGGGCGTCCTGGTGGTCATGGTGGGAGCGGTGACGTTGTTTCCCGCGCTGCTCGGCTACTTCGGTCGCTGGATCGACCGACTGCGGCTTCCGCTCGGCCGGCGCCGGGCGGTCCAGGTCACGGCAGGCGGTCACGTGCTACCCAGCCGCAGTTGGGTGCGATGGAGCCGGCTGGTCGACCGGCACAGCGTGATCGCAGGAGTGGTCGGCGTCGTGGCACTGGTCGCTCTCGCTGCGCCGTTCCTCGGCGTCCGGTTCGGCTTCCCCGACGCGGGCAATGATGCCGAGGGCCGGTCTACCCGGCAGGCGTACGACCTGGTCGCCGAGGGATTCGGTGCAGGCGCGAACGGACCGCTGGTTCTGGTCGCCGACCTCTCCGATGCAGACGAGGCAGCGCTGCAGCGCCTCGCCGACGACCTCGCGGCAACCGACGGTGTGGCTGCGGTGACACCCGCACAGGCGAATTCGGCCGGCGATGCCGCGCTGCTGACCGTGATTCCGACGACCGGTCCGCAGGACCCTGCGACCGAGGAGCTGGTTCGGACCCTCCGCGGCGACGTCGTGCCGTTCGCTACGGAAGGCACGGGTTTGGAGGTCCGCGTCGGCGGCGTGACGGCGTCGGCCATCGACAGCACCGACAACATCGCCCAGCGACTGCCGCTGCTCATCGGCGGGGTGGTTGCACTATCGATGCTGCTGCTCCTCGTGTCGTTCCGGAGCATCGCCATCCCAGTTACTGCCGCGCTGATGAACCTGCTCTCCGTCGCGGCTGCGTACGGCGTGGTGGCGCTGTTCCTGGAAGGTGGCTGGGCCGGGCAGTTGATCGGCATCGACACCGACACACCCATGCCCGCGTTCATCCCGGTACTCATGTTCGCGGTCTTGTTCGGGCTGTCGATGGACTACGAGGTCTTCCTGGTGAGCCGAATGCGCGAGTCATGGCTACGCACGCGTGACAACAGCCAGGCGATCGTCGACGGGCTGGCGGGGACCGGCCGGGTGGTGACGGCCGCGGCAGCAATCATGGTCGCCGTCTTCGCCGCCTTCGTGCCGAGCCCCGAGATCTTCCTCAAGGTCATCGGCGTCGGCATGGCCGCGGCAATCCTGGTCGACGCCACCGTGGTCCGGATGCTGCTCGTGCCCGCCATCATGCACCTGATGGGCCGAGCGAACTGGTGGCTGCCACGGTGGCTCGACGAGCGGCTCCCGCAGCTGCGCGTCGAGGGACGGCCGGAGGTCTTCCTGAGCCCAGCGGTCGATCGAGTCCCATAAGGTCGCCAGCATGGCGGTCCCGCACGGTTCGCTCCGGTTCGGGCCGGGCAACGGCACGCTGTTCATCCGCACCCGCCGAACCGGTTTCGCGTCCAAGGTCGGTCACGATCTCACCCTCGAGCTGACAGGTTGGTCCGCGCAGGTCGAGGTCCCCGACCCAGCGGAACCTTCCGGTGCGGGTGTAGCCGCCACGATGGATCTGTCGACGCTGACGGTCCGAGAGGGGTCCGGTGGGGCGGTGCCACTCGCGGATAGCGATCGACGAGAAATCGAAGGCAACGCGCGGCGGATTCTCGAGGTCCACCGCTATCCCACGGCCACATTCGCGGCGGATCAGATCACTGCGACGTCGACCGAGGCGACAGTCACCGGCATGCTGTCAATGCACGGCAGCCAGGGACGGGTCAGGCTGCATGTTCGCCAGATTCCGCCAGACGGGTTGGTCGCAGAGGCGACAGTCGCGCAGACGGCGTTCGGGATCAAGCCGTACTCGGCTTTCTTGGGCGCTCTGAAGTTGCAGGACGAAGTGGCGATCGAATGCCGGGTCGACCTCACCCACGCGGCAGCGCCGGATCAGGTCAGTTCGTAGCCTCGGTGGGTTCTGGTCAGCTCCCGAAAGCCCAGCCGGTCCAGGAAATCAATGCACATCGTGTCGTCGGGGCTGGCGTAATTCAGCAGCCGGCTGATGCCGGCCAGCTCGAGCCAGCCGGCCGCCTCCGCAACCAGCCAGCTCCCGATGCCCTGCCGCCGGTAAGCCTCGGCGACTTCCAGGTTTCCGATGTCTGCCCAGGTCGCGATGCCGGCGGCGCGGTTGGCCTCACCGAGATTCGTGTCCACCTCGACGAACCCGACGACCGTGTCGCCGGCCAGCGCCCAGATCCGGGTGCCGTTGACCCCCAGGGTTCGGCGGATGTTCAGACCGGCCAGCGATGGCCGCCAGCGGGGCACGTTGCTGACTGCCGCGACGAAAACGATCTCGGTGCGTCCGGCGGGCTTGAACCCTGCTCGCTCGTAGATCTCCCGGATGTGCGGCCATTGCTCCGGCACGCCGTATACGGCCGGCACGGGAAGCGTGCCGTCTGCATACCGCCGCCGGACGCCCCAGCGGTCCAGTTGCGCGACACAGGCTCGGACGAGCTGGTCCCCGGCTTCCGGAGCGTCTCGCCAGCGCGGCATCGCCGGCCAACACAACAGCCAGCGGATCTCGCCAGACTCGCGGTAGTTCTCACCGACCCGGTCGTGCGAGCCATAGCGAAGGAGATGTGCTGCGGCGACGATCCGTTGTCGCTGCTCGGCCACCAGCGTCATCCGCTCGACCACCCACGGGTCGACGACGTACTCACCGGGATCGCGCTCGAGATTGCTCACGACGGACGCGACGGACAGCGAAATTCCCGGGATCACCGCAGCGACATGGGCGTTCACCAGCGCGGTGAGCTGCTGCCGGTCGCTGCGGCGGAACGACCGCACCTCGACCTCATTGCCCTCCAGGCTGGTTGCCATCGGCCTATCTTGCCGTGAATGGCGCAGTTTGCGCGCGCCGGATGCGCGTGCAGATGCCCTACGCGTCTCGGCGAATCGCGTCGAGCAAGGTGCGCAGGAACTGCCTCGTAGCCGAGCCGAACTCGCGATCGGCCGCCTCGGCATCGATGCTGGACCACAGCGCCACGTAGCTGATCGCGTGGTTGAAAGCCGTCAACGGCTCGGCCAGTTGCCACGCACGGCTCAGCTCCTCGTCGGATCCGAAGCCACGCCACTCGGCGAGGTATGCCTCGCGTAGCCGCGCCTGAATCGTCTCGTCTTCCTCGTGCCGGATCGCGATCATGTCGATGAACGGGTGCGCGATACAGGCATCAGTCCAGTCGAAGATCACGAAACCGTGCTCGCTCCGGGCGATGTTCCCGAGATGAAGGTCACCTTGGACGATCGTATGAGGCACCGGCAACGACGCCAGCTCGGCACAAATCTCGGCCAGCCGTCGTTCAGCAGACCGCAGTTCGGCCACCTCATCGGCGGAGAGCCAGCGGGAGAGATCGACCTGGGTCGACCAGCTGGTCGTCTGTTCGGCCAGCCAGTCCAGCCGACGATCGATGCAGCCGGCTGCTAGCAGCCGTTCGACGTGCGATGCGGACCGGATCTGCAGTTGGGCAACCGCGCGCATCACGTCTTCGCGAGTCTCGACGGGCGCACGCCAGCCGACCACTTGGCCGGCATCTTCGAGGACGAGCAAGCGGCGATCTAGATCGACGGCCAGCGGCGTCGGCACTTCACCGGGGAACAGCGCGGCGAGCTCGGCCACGACCGAGGCCTCGTTCGCAAACAACGGCGTGTCGAGCGCCGTCTTGAAGAAGACCGGACCGCTCACCGTCTGTGCTCGCAGAACACAGGAGAGCTCCCAGACGAGGATCGGCTCGATCGCTCCGACAACCGGCGTGCCTCGGTCGGTCAACGTTGAGCGAAGCCAATCCTCTGCTTCGGCGTGCCAGCCGCGATTGGTCCAGGGCATCCGCTCGTTGGTGGTGGCGGTCGCGAGATCGAACAGCAGCTGCCTGATCGACTCGGCGATATCAGCTTGGTCGCTAGCGAGAGAGCCGACGTCGGTGGCGCTCATCCACGCCATCGAGTCCGAAACCTCTGCGCCGGATCTGGCGGCGAAGAGCAGCGTGACGGACTTTGCTCGGGCGGCCTGGTCCATAGACTGTGTGACGCAGCGAAGCAGGTCGGAGTCGAAACCGACGCGCTCACGCAGCGCGGCAAGGAATTCGGGTGGCTCACCGACCCAAGGAGAACCTGGCAGCTCGAATTCAGGAACCCGCGGACCATCGGCATGCACGACAAGAATCCTGGGTTCCGATGGGTGAGCGACAAGCGCCCGGACCCGCGTCGTCCAGGTCGACTCGTCGCTCGGATCGGACTCCGTCATGTGCCCAGCCTTGCGTACGTCGCACTGTCGTCGTGAAACCGACTCCCACGACAGGCCACGGGTGCGGTAGTAAGGGAATGTGCAGCCTGGCAGCGCGCTGGAGCGGGGCAGGGACGCCTACGCCAGACAAGCCTGGGCGGAGGCGTTCGACCAGCTGTCCGCCGCTGACCGGGACTCGCCGCT
>CAWCED010000014.1:0-32643 GCA_963794465.1 uncultured Actinomycetota bacterium
GACGGCGTGTTCGGTCCGCGTACGGGCGAGGCGCTGCGGGAGTTCCAGCGCAACGTCGGCTTACCGGCGGACGGCACCTGCGGGCCCGGCACGTTCAAGGCCCTGGCCCGGCTCGCGCCGATCGTGACCGGTGGCCGACCGGACAGCCTGCGCGCGCGGGAGGCGTTGCGGCAGGCCGGGACCCGGCTGTCGGGGAAGGTCGTCGTTGTCGACCCCGGCCACGGTGGGCCGGACCGCGGGAACATCGGCCATGGCCTCGAGGAGGCGACGATCGTCGAGGACCTCGCCGCCCGCGTCGAGGGTCGCCTTGGCGCGACAGGTGTCCAGGCCTACCTGACCCGGGGGGTGGTCCTCAGCGAAGAGCTCGAGGAGTACACCCGAGCCCATTTCGCCAACGAGGCCAACGCCAACTTGGTGATCTCGTTGCACGTCGACGCCCATCCGAACCCCGCTGCCTGCGGGGTCGCCACATACTTCTACGGCAGCGATCGCCCCGAAGCCGACCGACCTGGCGTCAACAGTGTCATCGGTGAGACATTCGCCGGGTTGATCCAGCGCGAAATCATCGCCCGCACCGACCTGCTCGACTGTCGAAGCCACGCGAAGACGTGGGACCTACTGCGCCATACCAGAATGGCGGCTGTTCGAGTCGAACTCGGTTACCTGTCAAACCAGCGTGATGCCGAACGGTTGGCCGACCCCGCCTTCCGAGATGTCGTCGCTGAAGCCATCGTCGTGGCCGTGCAGCGCGTCTATCTTCCCTCCCACGAGGATGCCCAGACCGGCGCGTTGCGGCTGCGTGATCTGGCGGGCGCCTGAGGGTTGGCCGGCACAGCCACTACCATGCGTGATCGGGCGATCGCCTGGCTGCTCTTCGGGAGGCCATCGTGCACGCCGCTGGCCGGCGATTGACCCCTCTCACCCTCGACAACCTTCGCGACCTTCCGCAGCCGTGCAGGTCCTGCGTGAGTTGGGAACTCGACCCGGTAGCGGCGGTGCGCGCCGGTGCGGCAGGGGATGCGGGGCTGGAAAAGGAGGCGTGGGTGTCCGCCGTACTGCTGGAGTGGGGCAGTTGCGGAATCCTGGCCTACGTCGGTGGGACACCGGTCGGCCACATCCTGTACGCGCCGCCGTTGATGGTCCCTCGGGCCAACAGCTTTCCCACCAGCCCAGTCAGCCCCGATGCGGTGTTGCTGGTGACTGCCTTCATCCTGCCGGAGCGGCAGGGCAGCGGCATGGGACGCGCACTGGTGCAGGCCGCGGCCCATGACCTGATCCAGCGAGGGATTCGGGCCATCGAGGCCTTCGGGGACGCACAGTGGGAGCGGCCCGCCTGCATCCTACCTGCGGATTACCTGGCTGCGATCGGCTTTCAGACCGTACGGCCTCATCACCGGTGGCCTCGTTTGCGCCTCGATTTGCGTTCGACCCTGGGCTGGCGTGAGGAGGTCGAAGTCGCCGTCGAGCGGGTATTCGGCTCGGTCGCGCGGGAGCCAGTGCTGCGGCCGGTCTAGCCATGTCAACGCATGTTGACAATAGTGTCTACGGGTGTTGGCCTATGGTAGAGCCATGAGTTTTCCAGGAACGCTCCGTCGGTCAGATCTGACCCGGGCCAAGATCATGCGCGCGGCGCAGGCGCGGTTCGCCGCCGACGGCTATCAGCGGGCTACCATCCGCGCGATCGCGGCCGACGCCAACATCGACCCCTCGATGGTCATCCGCTACTACGGCACGAAGGCCCGGCTGTTCGCCGCGGCAGTCGACATCGACCTGCGAGTGCCAAACCTGGCGTCGATCCCGAGACGACGCCTGGGTGAGGTCTTGGTCGCTCACTTCCTGGCCCGCTGGGAAGGTGCTCCCGCTGACGACGCCTTGCTCATCCTGTTGCGGTCGGCGGCCACCGACGTTGCCGCGGCTGAGCGGATGCACACGATCTTCCGCTTCCAACTCGTCCCGGCCATCAACGGCATCGTCGCCGATCCAGCCGAAGCGGCCGGGCGAGCCGGACTGGTTGCCACTCAGCTGATCGGCCTGGCCATGTGCCGGCACATCCTCCGCCTACCGCCAGTGGTGGCGCTGCGCACTGACGCCGTTGTCGCCGCCATGGGACCGACCATCCAGCGCTACCTGACTGGCCATGGTCGACGGTTTTGATCGACCTCTGGCGGGTGGGTCACGTCCAGTTGGGTTCGGGCATTTCGAGCCGATCGGTTGACGATTGGTCCGCCGTGATGGACGTAACGATGCGTTCCAGGTCATCGAGACTGGCGAACTCGATGACGACCTTTCCTTTTCGCCGGCCCAAGTCGACTTTCACCCTGGTGTCCAGGCGCTCGGCAAGGGTGGCGGCGATATCGGCAAGCCGAGGCGCGACCGGCCGGCCAGCATGCGACGCGCGCGGCTTCGGTTTGGTGTCCGCGCCCACCGCGACGATCTCTTCCACCGATCGAACGCTGAGACCTTCTGCCACGATTCGGGTGGCGAGCTGCTCCTGGGCTGCGACGTCGCTCAGGGCGAGCAGGGCCCGGGCATGACCGGCGGACAGCACACCAGCAGCGACCCTACGTTGCACCGCAGGCGGGAGCTTGAGCAGCCGAAGCGTGTTGGAGATCTGCGGCCGGGACCGGCGAATCCTGGTCGCAAGTTCGTCGTGCGTGCAGCCGAAGTCATCGAGGAGTTGCTGGTATGCCGCCGCCTCCTCGAGCGGGTTCAGATTCGTCCGGTGCAGGTTCTCCAGCAGGGCGTCCCGGAGCATCGCGTCGTCGCGGGTCTGGCGCACGATGGCCGGGATCGCCGCCAGACCGGCCTGAACTGCCGCCCGCCACCGACGCTCGCCCATGACAAGCTCGAACCGCCCGGCTGCCACCGCGCGCACCACGATCGGTTGCAACAGGCCGACCGCACGCACGGACTCCACGAGTTCGGCCATGGCGTCCTCGTCGAAAACCTCGCGCGGCTGTCGCGGATTTGTAATGATCGCCTCGACCGGAATCTCGCTGAAGTACGCGCCGGCCACCGGGACCAATCGATCGAGACCCTCGTTCTCACTGGTCGCATCGCTGTCAGCAGTCGCCAGCGTTTCACGTGAAACAGCAGTCTCGCCAACGTCGCGGTCGGCCGACCCGGTGAAGAACACGTCCACAGGCGCGTGGTCCCGGGGGGGACTGGTCGGGATCAGGGCTCCGAGGCCCCGGCCGAGGCCACGTCGACGTTCGCTCACTCAGGTTCCCTTCGTCGGTCCGGCCGGCGCAGAGCCTCGTTCGGCCAATTCGCGGGCGGCCTCGAGGTAGGACAGCGCCGCACTCGATGCTGGGTCGTAGGTCATCACCGTCTGGCCATAGCTGGGCGCTTCGCTGACCCGAACCGAGCGGGGGATGGAGGTGCGCAGCACCGTGTCGCCGAAGTGCCGGCGAACTTCGTCCGCGACCTGGGCTGCCAGCCGAGTTCGGCCGTCATACATCGTCAGCAAGATCGTCGTCACGGCCAGTGATGGGTTCAGATGAGCCCGCACCAGATCGATGTTCTTGAGCAGCTGGCTCAGTCCTTCCAGCGCGTAGTACTCGCATTGGATCGGGATCAGCACCTCGTCACCGCCGACCAAGGCGTTGACAGTGAGCAGACCCAGCGACGGCGGGCAGTCGATCAGGACATAGTCGTACCCGCGGCCCTCCTCGACGTCGGCCAGGTAAGCCGCCAACGCCTTCTGCAGCCGCGACTCCCGTGCGACCACCGACACCAACTCGATCTCGGCGCCGGCCAGATCGATCGTCGCCGGCACGCAGTGCAGCCCCTCGATGCCATCGACGGGCGTGACGACGTCCGCGATCGCCGACCCGTCGATCAGTACGTCGTAAACACTGGGAATGTCGGCGTGATGGTCGACGCCGAGCGCAGTGGACGCGTTGCCCTGCGGGTCGAGGTCGATGACCAACACCCGAAGCCCGTGCAGGGCGAGCGCCGCGGCGAGGTTTACCGCGGTCGTGGTCTTGCCCACGCCACCTTTCTGGTTGGCGACGACCATGATTCGAGTCGACGCCGGCGCTGGCAAGGGTGTTCGGCGCCGATCCGCGGCTCGCAGTGCGGCTGCGGCTTGCTGCGCGATGGGAGTGTCTGGTTCGAAGTCGTCCAATGACGAGGCAGCCATCGCGATCTCGGTTGCTGTCAGTTGCGGCGCCAGGCGAGCCGTTGGTGGACTCATCCCGGCATCGGCGACGACCCGGTTGATCGTGATCGTTGCCGCGGAGGTGGCCCCGTTTGCCGGTGCCGATGGATCCACCTGAGCTGCATCGTGAGAATCGTCGGGCCAGCCCAGATTCGTGCCCATGCTGTTTCGCTCAGCCGCTCCCGAGCCGTTTCCGCTGGCAGACTCCGACTCCGGCCAGCCAAGCCCGGAAAGCGTCGCGGACACGGTCACCTTCGTCCCTTCGTTCGCCGTCGGGGTACAGCTTGGCCTACCGGCGCCCCGACTTCGACGATTGCGACCCGTGTCGGGGGATCGACGATGCCCGAACCGTACTCGCAGACCTGCCAGGAGACGGCACCCATGGCGCGTAGGGCGGGCGCGGCACGAGTGATCTCGGCCAGCGCGGACCGACCCTTCAGCGCCATCAGCCGCCCTCCCGTGGACAGCAGCGGAAGGGTCCAGCGGGCCAGCTGGTCCAGTGTCGCCACCGCACGTGCAGTCACGACATCGACTGCCAGCTCGCCGGCCAATGTCTCGGCTCGCGCACGGCGGACCGAGACATTGGACAACCCAAGGTCGGCAACGACCTCGGTGAGGAACTCGGTTCGGCGCTGCATCGGCTCGATCAGCGTCACGGCCAGATCCGGACGGGCGATTGCCAGGACGACTCCGGGCAGGCCGGCGCCTGAACCGACATCTGCCACAGCGGCACCGGCTGCAATGGTGGTGTGCACGACGGCGCAGTTGAGGATGTGCCGATTCCAGATTCGGGGGAGCTCCCGGGGGCCGATCAAGCCGCGCTCGAGGCCAGCCGCGCCGAGCCACCCAACATAGCGCTGGGCAAGGTGCATCCGCTCGCCGAAAACGGCAGTGGCCGACGGTGGAGCGTCGGGGATGCCTGGTTTCACGTGAAACGGTGGCTCGACGACAGCGATTTGCCGGAGAAAGTACCCATATAGCGGGCGGCTAGTTCGGCCGTACGACGACAAACCGTTCGGGTTCCTCGCCCTCGGATTCGCTGCGGAGGCCGGCGGCAGCTACGGCGTCATGAACGACTTTGCGCTCGAACGGGGTCATCGGGATGAGAGGGATCGCCTCGCCGGTCGTCCGGGCTTGCTGCACGGTCTCTTCGGCGAGTTTGGTCAACTCGGCCCGTTTCCGGGCCCGGAAGCCGCTGACATCGAGCATCAGCCGGCTCCGCTGCCCGGTCTCGCGGACAACCGCGAGCCGGGTGAGCTCCTGCAGCGCTTCGAGCACCTGTCCGTCTGCTCCGACCAGCTCGTCCAAGTCGGCTCCGACCACCGACACCATGGCCCGGTCGCCTTCGACGTCCATATCGATGTCCCCGTCGAAGTCGGCGATATCCAGCAGGCCCTCCAGGTAGTCCGCGGCGATGTCGCCCTCGTGTTCGAGTGCGCGCAACCGATCCTGCTCCGACATTTCCTGGGACGGTTGCTGAGCGCTCGGTTCGGCCGCTCGATCGGCCATCGCCGGCCGCGCGACGGACCTGTCGAACTCCTCTGGTGGCCAGGGCTCGGTCATGGTCAGCCTGCCTACTTCTTCTTCTTGTTTCGTTGCCCGGTGTTCTTTCGTTGAGCGCGGGTATTTCGTTTGGGCTGTTGGCGCACCGGAGCCGGTGGTCCCGCCGCCTCCTCCGCCACCGATCCAGCTGGGACCGTCTCCCCACGCCGCCTCGCCTTGGCTTCCAACCGACGGCGGTGCGCCTCCTCGGCCGGCGTTCCGGGCGCCGGCATCCGGCGGATCACGTAGAACTGCTGACCCATCGTCCACAGGTTCGAGCGTCAGCCAGTAGAGGACGACGCCGAGTGGGAAGTAGACGCCGGAGATCGCGAAGACCAGCGGCAAGACGTACAGCAGGATCTTCTGCTGCTGTGCGAACGGGCCTTCCAGCGCCTCCTTCGGCATGTTCTTGCGCATGATCTGGCGCTGGGTGAGGAAGGTCGTCAGGGTCATCAGGACCACCATGACGATCGCGATGATCTTGGTCTGGACGTTCGGCGCGTCCAGGAAGGTCGCCGACAACGGCGCCCCGAAGATCTCGGCTTGCCTGGGCCGACTCGAACAGCTGCCGGGTGGGTGACAAACGCACCCCGTGGAATGTCTCTCGCGATGCCGTCGAGCACCCGGAACAGGGCGAACAGGAACGGCGCCTGCAAGATGATCGGCATGCAGGAGGCGAACGGGTTGGTCCCGGTGTCCTTGTAGAGCTTCATCGTCTCCTGCTGGAGACGCTCCCGATCGCCCTTGTACTTCTTTTGGATCTCGCGCACCTTCGGCTGCAGCATCTGCATGTTCCGCTGCGCCTTGATCTGCCGAACGAACAGCGGGATCAGCATGATCCGGATCACGACGACCAGTCCGATGATCGACAACGCCCAGTTCACGCCGTCGTTCGGGATGCCGAGCAGCTCCGCGAACACCCAGTGCCACCCGATCATGATCCAGCTGACCAGGTAGTACAGCGGCGAAAGCAGGGTATCCACGGGTGTTCAGGCTCCTTGCCGGGCCGGCGTCGGGCCCGCTGGCCGTACTGGCTGAGGTGGCGTCTGGTCGGCGGCGCTGCCGTCCATCCCGTCGACGATCCCCCACCAGCGGTACGACCCACGCGGTGGAACCAGATCGACGCCGCCAGGAGTCCACGGATGGCAGCGGCCGAGTCGGCGCAACGCCAGCCACGATCCCTTGACAGTGCCATGGGTATCGATTGCGCCGATCGCATACGTTGAGCAAGAAGGATAATACCGACACGTTTGGCTATAGAACGGACTCACGAGTACCTGGTAACCCCGCAACAGCAGCACAAGAACGTGTCTCACCGACGATCGGTCCGTTCAGTGCGACGTTTGCTCGACGACAGTGCCCGTTCCAACGCAGTGTCAAGATCGCGGGCCAGCTCGGCTGTCGGAGCGGTCCCCGCCCCAGCCTGCGCTCGAACCACGACCAACGAGCCAACTGGAATCCGGTCGAGTCGGTCCCTGATGAGATGCCGGAGCCGGCGGCGGACGGCGTTTCGGGTCACGGCGCCGCCAACAGCGCTGCCGACGGCAAATCCGGACCGAGTTCGTGAGAGCGGATCGATCGCCCCACCAGTGAGCACGTGCACGCCGACCAAGCGGCTACCGCCCCGGACACCACGCCGAGTCACAGCCTGGTGGTCCCGCGTACGTCGCAAGCGGTTTTGGGGAGGCAGCATGCGAGAAACCCCTCCCGTGGCAAACAGTGCGATCCGGCGCGGCTCAGGCGGACAGCCGCGCACGGCCCTTGCGACGACGGGCGCCGATGATCGCCCGGCCCGCCCGGGTTCGCATGCGCAGCCGGAAGCCGTGGGTTCTCGCCCGCCGGCGATTGTTCGGCTGGAAGGTGCGCTTCACGTCCGGGCTCCATCGTCGACGGGTGCAGGCGGTGGGTTTCCAACGATCGCCCAGGCGTGCGGGTACGCATATGCGTGCTCTGGAAGCCTCGTCGGACCGACCCACGGTACGTGGCGGGGCGGCACCGGGTCAAACCGGGCATCCGTCCAGCGAGAGTCGCCCGCCGTCGGGGAGAACCGGCCGGCCGACCCCGGATGCGCTGTTCAGAAATTTGTGTCACGACACGCCGGGAACATCCAAATTACCTGTGGACATTGGTTGAACCCATCTCGTGGAGTTGTTAGCGTCCCGGGTTCGACCAGCGTCGTCGCGACGATGCGTCTGCCGGGGAAGTAGCGTATTTCCGCAGGTCAGCGGGTGCACGTCTAGCTGTAACAGCAGCCGGACGGACACTCCACACATTGTGGATGAGCGTGTGGACGTGCAGCGTGATGTCGCTCGCCGCTGACGCCCGGCCGACATCCGCCGACGGGTTCGCACGACAACGGGAGACGGTGTGAGTGACGAACCGGGCAGCGACTTCGGGGCCGCGTGGGGCGCTGCCCTCGACACGTTGGACGACATCGAGATCGGCCCGCAGCAGCGGGCATTCCTGCAGCAAGCTCGACCGTTGACCCTGGTCGAGGACACGGCTGTGGTCGCCGTGCCAAGTGACTTCGCTCGAATCCAATTGGAGCAACGGTTACGGCCAATGCTGGTCGAGGCACTCGGCCGCGTGCTCGGCCGCCCGGTCGGCTTGGCCGTCAGCGTCGCGCCGCTGTCTGACGAGCCGGCCACGCTTCCCACCTTCGCCGAGCCGGCCGACCGGGGAGAGATCACCGCCTCCCCTGGTGCTACGGCCAACGGCGAAGCCGTCTATGCGCCCCAACATGTCGTTCCTGAGGTCACGCGACGGCTCGAGGTTGAGCAATCGCGACTCAACCCCCGCTATGCCTTCGAGACGTTCGTCATCGGCTCGAGTAACCGGTTCGCCCATGCTGCGGCCGTCGCCGTGGCCGAGGCGCCCGGAAAGGCCTACAACCCGTTGCTGGTCTATGGCGACTCTGGCCTGGGTAAAACCCATCTCTTGCACGCCATCGGCCACTACGTGCGAACCATCTATCCGGGCACGCGGGTTCGATATGTGAGCTCCGAGGAGTTCACGAACGATTTCATCAACTCCATCCGCGATGACAAGGCATCGGCCTTTCAGCGGCGCTACCGCGACGTCGACGTCCTGCTCATCGATGACATCCAGTTTCTCGAGGGCAAAATCCAGACCCAGGAAGAGTTCTTCCACACCTTCAACACTCTCCACAACGCCACCAAGCAGATCGTCATCACCTCCGACCGGCCTCCGAAGCAGCTCTCCGCGCTGGAGGACCGGCTGCGCAACCGGTTCGAATGGGGCCTGATTTGTGACGTTCAACCGCCGGACCTGGAAACCCGGATCGCGATCCTGTCCAAGAAGGCGGATCAAGATCACCTCAACGTGCCGGCTGACGTTCTGGAATACATCGCCAGCCGAATCGCCACGAACATCAGAGAGCTCGAGGGAGCGCTCATTCGCGTGACGGCCTTCGCCAGCCTCAACCGCCAGCCGGTCGACCTGGTGTTGGCCGAAGCGGTGCTGCGCGACTTGGTGCCCACCGACGGTGGACCCGAAATCACCGGCGCGACGATCACGGCACAGACCGCTGCGTACTACGGCCTGACCATCGAAGACCTCCAGGGGACCAGCCGCAGCCGGGTCCTGGTGACGGCCCGGCAGATTGCCATGTACCTGTGCCGCGAGCTCACCGAGCTTTCATTGCCGAAGATCGGTCAGTTGTTCGGGGGACGCGATCACACCACTGTCATGCACGCAGAACGCAAAATCCGGCACCTGATGGCCGAGCGGCGCAGCGTTTACAACCAGGTGACCGAGCTGACGAACCGGATCAAACAACAGGCGAGGCAGTCGTGATCCACTTCGCACAGTATGTGCATAAGTCTGTGGACGAGTCGCCGGAGTCAGGGGATGCCATCTGGACGACCGGTTTGGTGCCGTGGAAATGCCCATCAATACACCGTCGGGACTCGACGGTATGCACAACAAGACACGCTGCCGAGGTCCGTCTTGACCTGCTCCGAATACGGTTATCCACAGCTTCCACCAAGCCGAAGACGATGACGAAACCTCTTGTTGAGTCACAACGGCATGACCATCGACGACGACGTCCAACTGTGGACAACGGTCGACGTCGGCACCTCGTGGAAGGATGGCACAACCTGCACCGGAACCCAGTGCAACCGCCTTCGAACAGATCGGTGAATCTGGCGGCCGGGCCCGCAGGGAGAGGATGGTGAGGCCGTGAAGTTCCGGCTCGAACGCGATGTACTCGCCGATGCGGTCGCCTGGACTGCGCGGACGCTGCCGAACCGGCCGACGGTTCCAGTACTGGCAGGGCTGCGGATCGACGTCGGTGACGGCGCTGTGACCTTTTCCTCATTCGATTACGAGGTCTCCGGCCGGGTGACGGTCGACGGTGAGGTCGCCGATCCGGGCACCGCGCTGGTTTCCGGCCGGCTGTTGGCCGATATCGCCCGTTCTCTTCCGGCTCGTCCGGTTGACGTGACATCAGATGGGACAAAGGTCGTCATCACCTGCGGGAGCGCCCGGTTCACCCTGCAAACGCTCCCGGTGGAGGAGTACCCGGAACTGCCGGCGTTGCCAGACACGTCGGGGACGGTGGACGGTTCGGTCTTTGCCGAGGCCGTCAGCCAGGTTGCCGTTGCTGCCGGCCGGGACGACATGTTGCCCACACTCACCGGAATCCGGTTGGAGATCGAGGGAGAGGCGGTAACCCTGGCGGCCACCGACCGGTACCGGTTGGCGGTCCGCGAGTTCAGCTGGCACCCGCAACGGCCGGAGGTTTCGGCTATCGCGCTGGTACCGGCGCGGACGCTGGTCGACACCGCCAAGACGCTGGGCACCGAAGGGGACGTGAACATCGCGCTTGGCGAGAGCCTGATCGGGTTCTCGGCCGGTGGCCGGCGGACCACGAGCCGGCTCATCGACGGCGAGTGGGTGCCCAACTACCGGCGGTTGTTCCCGGCCCAGACCGTGACCGTTGCCCGGGTCGAGATGGCAGCGCTGGTCGAGTCGGTGAAGCGGGTGTCCCTGGTGGCCGAGCGGAACACGCCGATCCGGCTGACCTTCGAGGATGGGCAGGTAGTGCTCGAAGCCGGCAGTGGCGAGGACGCCCAAGCCTCCGAGGCGTTGTCGGCGTCGGTCGACGGGCCAGCCATCGCCACCGGATTCAACCCCGGCTATCTGCTTGACGGCCTGCAGGCGATCGAGTCGGCGTTCGCGCACCTGTCGTTCACCGAGGCGCTCAAACCAGCGGTCATCCAGGGTGCACAGAACGCTGACGACGATCCCATGTCCGGCTATCGCTACCTCGCGATGCCGATCCGGTTGTCCAGCTGAGATTGGCGCTGACGAGTCGGCGGAAAGAGGAGTCCATGGAACTCGGTCTGATCGGGCTGGGCCGCATGGGCGGCAACATGCGTGAGCGGCTGCGCGGTGCCGGCCACACGGTTTACGGCTACGCCCGCCGTCCGGAGGGTCGCGACGTCGACAGCTTGTCGGCGCTGGCTGCCGCGCTCGCCGCACCGCGGGCGGTGTGGCTGATGATTCCCGCTGGCGAACCCACTCGCTTGACGGTTGCCGAGCTGGCGGATCTCCTCGAACCCGGCGATGTGGTCATCGACGGTGGGAACTCCCGCTGGACCGACGACGCCGTCAATGCCGAGGTGCTGGGCAAGCGGGGCGTCGGCTACGTCGATTGCGGGGTCTCTGGAGGTGTTTGGGGGCTCGAGAACGGCTACGGGCTGATGGCCGGCGGCGCCGCTGCCGACATCGCGCCGCCTGATGCCGATCTTCGACGCCCTCCGACCGGAAGGTCCACGGGACGAGGGCTTTGCCCACGCCGGTTCGGTCGGAGCGGGGCACTTCGCGAAGATGGTGCACAACGGGATCGAGTACGGCCTCATGCAGGCGTACGCGGAAGGCTTCGAGCTACTTGCCGCAGCCTCGGTTGTGGAGAACGTACCCGGCGTGCTGAAGGCCTGGTCGCGAGGGACCGTGGTGCGTTCGTGGCTGCTCGACCTGCTGGTCGCGGCTCTGGAGGAAGATCCGCAGCTGACCGCCCTCAAGGGATACGTCGAAGATTCCGGTGAGGGCAGGTGGACGGTCGAGGAGGCGATCAACCACGCGGTGCCCACGCCGGTGATCTCCGCCGCGCTGTTTGCCCGGTTCGCATCTCGGCAGGACGACTCTCCGGCGATGAAGGCGGTCGCTGCGCTGCGCCAGCAGTTCGGTGGGCACGCTGTCCAGCGTGCCGACGAAGCCGGCCCGACCTCTGGTGCGGGAGACGTACGGGCGGACTCGACCGAGCCGGCACCAGTGGGTGCGGAGGATGCGGCGGCGGGTCAGCCGGGTCCGACCTCGGGCACCGGCGACGTGCGGACCTGATGTACCTGTCGCAGCTGGCCCTCACCGATTTCCGGTCCTACTCCGAAGTCGACCTGACGCTGCGACCTGGTGTCACCGTGTTCGTCGGGCCGAACGGACAGGGAAAGACCAACTTGGTCGAAGCTGTCGGGTATCTGGCCAGCCTCGGCAGCCACCGGGTCGCGCAGGATGCTCCACTCGTGCGGCTCGGGGCCGAACGCGCCGTGGTGCGCGGCAGCGTCGTACGGGACGCACGATCGACCCTGGTCGAGATCGAGATCACTGCCGGCAAGGCGAACCGGGCCAGAGTCAACCACGCCGCAGTCCCGCGGCCGCGTGATGTTCTCGGACTAGTGCGGTCGGTCTTGTTTGCCCCTGAAGACCTCGCATTGATCAAGGGCGACCCGGCCGACCGGCGCCGCTTCCTCGACGACTTGTTGGTCGCACGAACGCCGCGGATGGCTGCCGTTCGGTCCGACTACGACCGGATTCTCAAGCAGCGCAATGCGCTGCTCAAGTCTGCTGGCAGCGCGATGCGGGCCGGCGGGAGCACGCCCGACCTGCGAACCCTCGACGTGTGGGACACCCATCTGGCTGGTACCGGTGCCGAATTGCTGGCCGCCCGGCTCGACCTCGTCGAGGGTCTGCGTCCGCTCGTGGCCAAGTCCTACGCTGCTATCGCCGACGGCGTCGCCCAATCGGAGGTTCGGCTGGACTACCGGTCGTCCCTCGGCCCGGATGTGGAGCTGAGCCCCGATCGAGACGCCCTCGCGACAGCGCTGCTCGAGGCGTGCGGCCGATCGCGTCGCGAAGAAATCGACCGTGGGGTTTCGCTCGTCGGACCACATCGCGATGATCTGATCCTCGGCCTCGGCCCGATGCTGGCGAAGGGCTTCGCCAGCCAGGGCGAAGCCTGGTCGTTCGCGCTGGCGTTGCGGTTGGCTTCGTATGACTTGCTGCGCTCGTCCGGCGACGACCCGATCCTGTTGCTCGACGATGTCTTCGCCGAGTTGGACGTGGGCCGGCGGAATCGGCTGGCCCGGCTGGTCGGTGGAGCCGAACAAGTATTGGTGACCGCTGCCGTTGCGGCCGATGTCCCGGAGCTGCTCGCTGGTGTCAGGGTGGACCTGGTGAACGGCGAGCTGCGGATGGTCCAGTGAGCACGTCGGATCGGTCGAGCCGGCCAGCCGACGAGGAGCCCGACCCGGCTCCGGACTGGGACCGCGAAGGAACCCAGCTGGCCGAGGCACTGGTCAACCGGTCGCGCATGGTGCAAGGACGGCCAGTTGCACAGGACGGTTCGTCGGCCAGGTCCCGCGGGCCTCGGCGGGCGCCTGGGGCGGGGTGGAGTGGGCCGGCCCGAGACGAGCGCGACCCACAGCCGCTGGACGACGCAGTGGAGCGACTGGTCGACGAACACGGCTGGGGTCCGGAACTGGCTGTCCACGGGGTGTTCGCTCGGTGGGAGCAAGTGGTCGGCTCGGACGTGGCCGCCCATGTACGCGTCGAGCGGTACGCCGATGGCGAGGTCACTCTCCGTGCAGACTCCACGGCGTGGGCAACCCAGATGCGGCTGCTCGCCGCGACGTTGGTCCGCCGATTCAACGAAGAAATCGAGGATGGGACCGTCAATCGCGTTGTCGTCCTCGGGCCGCACGTCCCGAGCTGGCGAAAAGGCCCGCGCAGTGTGCCGGGCCGCGGCCCACGCGACACGTATGGCTGACGCCTTGGCGGTCCTGTACAGCGGGCAACGTGCGGCAGAGCGGAGCCATCGGGCAAAGTGGCCAGGTAGGGGGCCAAGGCAACAACACGTTCTGCGGCCAAAACCGCCTCTGCGGGCCGCAGAATGCGCATCTAGCGCTATCCACAGGATAGACTGTGAGTACCTTCCAGGCCGCTCCGGCCGCGTACGGGCCATAGAGCTCGTTAGCGCGCAGAGCGGCCTGGTTCCTGACAGGAGGTTCGTTCGCCAGTGACGCAGTCGGACACGATGCCGACGTCTGGGCTGACGTCTGCGGGAGCCGGTACGTACGACGCTAGCGACATCACCGTCCTCGAAGGCCTCGAAGCCGTACGCAAGCGCCCGAGCATGTACATCGGCTCCACCGGTGAGCGCGGCTTGCACCACTTGGTCTACGAGGTCGTGGACAACGCTGTCGACGAGGCCCTGGCCGGGTACTGCGACTCGATCGAGGTCACCCTGCTACCTGGGGGGGGCGTACGGGTGATCGACGATGGCCGCGGCATCCCGGTTGACGAGCACCCCATCGAACGTCGGCCCGCGGTAGAGGTCGTCCTCACCATGCTGCACGCCGGCGGCAAGTTCGGTGGAGGCGGCTACAAGGTGTCCGGCGGACTACACGGAGTCGGCGTATCCGTCGTCAACGCGCTGTCCAGCCGACTGCAGGTCGAGATCTTCCGCGACGGCTTCCGGTGGACGCAGTCGTACTCCCTGGGTGAGCCCGACGGCCCGCTGCGCCGCCACGAACGGACCGACCGCACCGGCACCACCATCACGTTCTGGGCCAGCCAGGCCATCTTCGAAACCACCGATTACGACTTCGAGACTCTTTCGACCCGGTTCCGGGAGATGGCCTTCCTCAACAAAGGTCTGGCCATCGTGCTTCGGGACGAGCGACCCGAGGGCATCGACCCTGGCGCCGACGAGGACGTCGAGACCGCTCAGACGTCGGCACCGCGCGAGGTGCGTTACCAGTACGACGGCGGTCTGGTCGACTACGTCACCCACCTCAACCGCGGCAAGGAGGCAGTCCACCGCACCATCGTCTCCTTCGAGGCCGAGTCCAACGGCGAGACCACCCAGGCCATGAGCCTGGAGGTGGCCATGCAATGGAACACCGGGTTCACCGAGTCCGTGCACACCTTTGCGAACACGATCAACACCCACGAGGGCGGCACCCATGAGGAGGGTTTCCGGGCATCGCTGACCTGGCTGATCAACAAGTTCGCACGGGACTGGAGCATTCTCAAGGACAAGGACACCAATCTTACCGGTGACGACGTGCGCGAAGGCCTCACCGCGATCATCAGCATCAAGATCGCCGAGCCGCAGTTCGAGGGCCAGACCAAGACCAAGCTCGGTAACACCGAGGCCAAGGCGTTCGTGCAGCGGGTGGTCAACGAGCAGCTCGGAGCCTGGTTCGAGCAGAACCCCACCGAAGGCAAGGCGGTCGCCCGCAAGGCGCAGAGCGCTGCCATCGCCAGGGTTGCCGCCCGCAAGGCCCGCGATGCCGCCCGCAGCCGCAAAGGCTTGCTCGGCGGCGGTGGCCTGCCCGGAAAGCTCGCCGACTGCCAGTCGACGGATCCGGAGGAATGCGAGCTGTTCATCGTCGAGGGTGACTCGGCCGGTGGGCCGGCGAAGCAGGGCCGCGACCCCCGGGTGCAGGCGATCCTGCCGATCCGCGGCAAGATCCTCAACGTCGAGAAGGCGCGCATCGACCGGATCCTGCAGAACCAGGAGGTGCAGGCGATCGTCAGTGCGCTGGGTACTGGAGTGCAGGACGAGTTCGACATCAACCGGCTGCGCTACCACAAGATCGTGCTGATGGCCGACGCGGACGTCGACGGCCAGCACATCCGCACCCTGCTGCTGACGCTGCTGTTCCGGTTCATGCGACCGGTGGTCGAGCTCGGCCACGTCTATCTGGCCCAGCCACCGCTGTACAAGATCAAGTGGACTGGCCGCGACGTTCAGCCGGAGTACGCGTACTCCGATCGTGAGCGCGACGCACTGCGCGACGCTGGCCTCGCGGTCGGGAAACGACTGCCGAAGGAAGACCCAATCCAGCGATACAAGGGTCTGGGCGAGATGAACGACGACGAGCTGTGGGAAACCACGATGGACCCTGCACAGCGGATCCTGTTGCAGGTCACGCTCGAAGACGCGGCACAGGCCGATGACATTTTCACCACCCTGATGGGCGAGGACGTCGAGAGCCGTCGGCAGTTCATTCAGCGCAACGCCCGCGACGTCCGCTTCCTCGACATCTAACCCGACCGGACAACAGGACTTCTTCCCGTGACCGACGACACCATCCCCGCAGCCGTTCCCCCTGGCGCCGTCCCACCCGGCGGCCGGATCGAGCCGGTCGACCTCCAGGTGGAGATGCAGCGCTCGTACCTCGACTACGCGATGAGCGTGATCGTCGGCCGGGCGTTGCCGGACGTACGCGACGGACTCAAACCGGTACACCGCCGGGTGATCTACGCGATGTACGACGGCGGGTACCGGCCGGACCGGTCCTTCTCCAAGTGCTCACGCGTGGTCGGCGACGTCATGGGCAACTACCATCCGCACGGCGATACCGCGATCTACGACACCTTGGTCCGGCTCGGGCAGTGGTGGTCGATGCGCTACCCGCTGGTCCACGGGCAGGGGAACTTCGGGTCCCGGGGCGATGACAAGCAGGCGGCCGCCCGCTACACCGAGTGCAAGATGGCACCGCTGGCCATGGAGATGGTCCGCGACATCGACGAGGACACCGTCGATTTCAATCCCAACTACGACAACAAGGGCGCCGAGCCCGCCGTTCTGCCCGCCCGGTTTCCCAACCTGCTCGTCAACGGCTCCGGCGGCATCGCCGTAGGGATGGCGACCAACATCCCGCCGCACAACTTGCGCGAAGTCGCATCTGGCGTGCGGTGGTACCTCGACAATCCGGAGGCCAGCAGCGACGAACTCCTCACCGCCTTGCTGCAGCGGGTCCCGGGGCCGGATTTCCCCACCAGCGGACTCGTCGTCGGCACGACCGGCATCGAGCAGGCCTATCGCACCGGTCGCGGCCCGATCACCATGCGCGCGGTCGTCAATGTGGAGGAGAACAAGCAAGGCCGAACCTGCCTGGTCATTTCCGAACTGCCGTACCAGGTCAACCCAGATGCACTGCTCCGCAAGATCGCCGAGCTGGCCGACTCCGGCCGCGTTCCCGGGATCGCCGACCTCCGTGACGACTCCTCGTCCAGAACCGGGATGCGGATTGTTGTCGTGCTCAAGCGAGACGCGGTGGCGTCAGTTGTCCGCAACAACCTCTACAAGCACACCCAGCTCCAGGAGACGTTCGGCGCCAACATGGTCGCGCTGGTGGATGGCGTCCCTCGGACGTTGCCGCTTGACGCGTTCGTCCGGCACTGGGTGACCCACCAGCTCGAGGTCATCCGCCGCCGCACTGAGTACCGGCTGCGCAAGAAGCGCGAGCGGCTGCACATCGTCAGCGGCCTGTTGAAGGCGATCGATGCGATCGACGCCGTCATCGCCCTGATTCGGCGGTCGCAGGACGTGGATGTCGCCCGCGAGGGCCTGATGCAGCTGCTGGACATCGACGACCTGCAGGCCACCGCGATCTTGGATATGCAGCTGCGTCGGTTGACCGCGCTTTCGCGCGAGGAGCTGCAGACCGAGCGGGATCGGCTGGTCGCGGACATCGCCGATCTGGAGGATGTGCTGGGCTCAGATGCCCGCAAGCGCTCGATCATTCGCGGCGAGCTGGCTGAGATCGTCGAGAAGTACGGCGACGAGCGGCGGACCCGGATCGTTCCGGCCGAAGGCGACCTCACCGCCGAGGACCTGATTCCTGAGGAACCAGTGGTCGTCACGATCACCCGGGGCGGTTACGCCAAGCGCACCAAGGCCGACTTGTACCGATCGCAGCACCGCGGCGGCAAAGGGGTGCGTGGTGCGCAGCTGCGAGAGGACGACGTGGTCGAGCAGTTCTTCGTCACAACGACGCATCACTGGATTCTGTTCTTCACCAACCGCGGCCGGGTATACCGCGCGAAGGCATACGAACTGCCCGAGCTCGCCCGAGATGCCAAGGGCCAGCACGTCGCCAACCTGCTGGCCTTTCAACCCGACGAGAAGATCGCCAAGGTGCTCGCTGTGCGCGATTACGAGCAGGCCCCCTACCTGGTGCTCGCCACCAAGCACGGCTTGGTCAAGAAGACCCAACTCACCGAGTACGACTCCAACCGGGTCGGCGGTGTGATCGCCGTCACCTTCCGCGACGAAGACGACGAGCTGATCGGGGCCGAGTTGGTCTCGGCGACCGACGACGTGCTACTCGTCTCCCGTAAGGCGCAAGCGATCCGGTTCACTGCCTCCGACGAGCAGCTTCGCCCGATGGGTCGCGCCACCGGCGGGGTGATCGGGATGAAGTTCCGCGAAGACGACGAACTGCTGTCGATGTCCATCGTCCGGGACGGAACCGACTCGTTCGTGTTCACCGTCACGGAGGGTGGATTCGCCAAACGGACCGCTGTCGAGCAGTATCGACCACAGGGACGTGGTGGTCTGGGCATCAAGGCCATGAAGATCAACGGCGATCGTGGCTCCCTAGTCGGCGCGCTGGTGGTTGCCGAAGGCGACGACGTGCTGGCGGTCCGGGCGGCTGGCGGGGTGACACGTTCGCCAGTTCGTGACGTGCCGGCCAAAGGACGTGACACCATGGGAGTCAAGTACGTCGCTCTCGGCGTGGGGGACGCTGTCGTTGCGATCGCTCGCAACGCCGAGGACGATGCGGTGACGGACTCGGCCGTGGCCGACCCGACCCCGGGCTCGGAGGGTGATGGCTCGTGACAGCAGGCGACGGAATCGGACGTTCCACCCCGAATTCCGATCTTCACGACGACGCACCCGCGACCATTGATCATGGTGTGGAGAGATCCGACACCGGCATGTCCAGCAACGGCGCCCCGAGGTACGGCGTACAGGAACTCGGTTCACGGGGCACCCACGCCAGCTCGAAGGCGTCGACTGCCTACGAAGTTGCCGCCGCACTCCGCGCGCAGGCATCACGCGCCGCACAGGCGACTCGGGAGGCCGGCCGACGGGTTCAGGACGCCCTGAGCACGCAACCCGACCCCGCAGCAGTCGTCGCCAACAGTGCCGCGAAACCTGTCGACACGCCGAGCGCTGCTGCCGCCGTGATGGCAGCGGCATCGAATCCGCAAACCCAGCGCCGCCATGCGCCAGCCAGGTCGACCAGCCCGGCCCCTACCGGCGGAGCTGCACCTGTCGGTGCCGCCGCGGCAATCGCGGCCACAGCTCCCACGGCACCGGCACGGCCACGCGAGGAGCCGCCGGCTCAACCGGTCGCTGATCCGAGCGGCATCGACGCCGCCGCGGCGCTGTCGGTCCAGACCGAGGGCGAGACCGCCGCTTCCGGATACCAGGCGTCCCCGACCGCTCCCACGTACCCGGACGAATCGCCTGCGGTCGCCGAACCCGCTGCCGACTACCTGGTCGGCCCGGACGCTCCCAGCAGTGCGCTGACCGAGACCTCCGACCCCGCCGCGCCCGAGTCCGACCCGGGTTATCCCGTGGACGCGGTGCTTCCGGAGGCGGCAGCATTGGCGCCCGTTGTCGCGCCGGTCATCGTCCCGGCGACTGAGCCCGGATCACTGAGCCCCACTGCGGCCGGTCTGGTCGAGCCGATCGAGACCCAGGTCAGTCTGGACGCCCGTCCTGAGGCCACCGAGCTGGCGCCACATTCCGTTCCCCGGCCACCGGCGACGATCCGGCGCAGCGGCCGGGTGCGCAAAGCCCGCCTTCGCCTGATGCGGATCGATCCCTGGTCGGTGATGAAGACAGCGTTTCTTCTGTCAGTGGCGCTGGGTGTCACCATGTTCGTCGCCGTCGCCGTCCTGTGGTCGGTGCTGGATGCAGCAGGGGTCTTCACCGCCGTCGGCAACCTGATCCGTGACCTGACCGGGTCGGAGACGACCGCGGGCTTCCAGCTGGAGAACTACACCGCGCTCTCACGCGTGCTCGGGTTCACGACGCTGATCGCCGTCGTCGACATCGTCCTCGTTACTGCTCTGGCCACACTGGGGGCGTTCCTCTACAACCTGTCCGCGAGCCTGCTCGGCGGCCTCGAGGTCACCCTCGCAGAAGACGACTGACAGGTTTGGGTCGCTGTCGTACGCTGAGGTAACCTGCACCGGCGCATCCGCCTGCGCCCAGGGCCTATAGCTCAGTCGGTTAGAGCGCTTCCCTGATAAGGAAGAGGTCAGTGGTTCAAGTCCACTTAGGCCCACAGGTATTGTCCGAGGTCAAAGGTCTATTGCGGCCCATGTAGTGATCTTGTCACGTGCTTGGGAACCGGCCACGGGGCACCCACGGATTCCAGCCGGGGACCCGATGGTGTAACCCATCCGGGTAAACAGGCGGCGTCGGCCCTGAGGCGCATTGCTGCAATGAGTACCTGCGACCGGGCATGCCCTCGCGCGTGGCACGTCGCCCTGGCCCGGCTTGGCGAGGCTCCGCCGGCCGGGCGTCGGCCGCCGGTCCAGCGATCCGGATGCCTCCCTGAGCGACAAGGACGAACGAGCGGCCTGGGAGACCATCATGAAGCGAGCAGGCTCGGCGCTGACCTCTGGTCCCGTGAAGCGCGTCGTCGAGGGCTCGCGTCGGCCGCCATCCGGCAGCAGTTGGGCCTGTAGCGTCAGGCCGATAGCCGAAGGCGCGGATCGGAGTCCTGATCACTTCGCCGAGGGCTGTTCCCGTCCTGTCCTCGTTCTGCTTCCCCGAGGTCGCCCGCCGCCTCGGCCCATGCCGGGACGCTCAGCTCGCCAGGCCTCCACGGACTCTCGCAGCCAGGCCGGGTGCCCGGCGACCATGGAATCCGGCTCCGGGAATGGCGCCCTGCCGGCGCTTGGGTTCGCGGTGCCGGTACGGCCGGATCGTCGCCGGTTCGGCCTTGACGAGACGAGCGACGGCCAAGGTGTCGAGGGTACTACGGTCACGGCGCCACCCCTCCCGTCGTCTCGGTCGTCTAGGAAGCCAGGTGGCGACACGGGCCTCCCGCCCGTGTCGCCTGCCAGGGTCACGAGGCGAGGCTCGCGCGTGTGCCAGGCACGGGTGCCTGGCTGGTCGCTGTGGCTGTGGCTCTCACAGCGTCGTGGCATCCGGGCGACCGCACGGAAGCCGTCGTGGTCGTCGACGATCAGCACTCGTTGCCTGTGAAGGGGCCAGTTTTTGGGAATGACCTACACGTAGCCCGGTGGCGGTCTAGGCTTCCGGCCCTCGAATGACGGGGGGCTTCGATGTCCGATGAGCAGACGCCGCCACAAGGCGAGCCCGAGCCGGCGATGGGTCGCTGCCGCGCCGCGTCGATCGTAACCTCGGCGACCGCGCTGTTGTTGATCTTGGGTTGTGGGAGCAATGTGGATTCGGGAACCGAGACTCCTTCCCCGCAGCCGCCCTCGGGCAGCCAGGCGTCCTCGACCCCCAGCGAGCTCAATGGCACGTTCACCGTCGACGGGCACGACCTGTTCCTGTCCTGTACCGGGAACGGCGAGCCCACAATCATTCTGGAAGCCGGGGAGGCAGTACCGTCCGAAGCGATGGATGCCGTCCGCGCGGCATACGACTCGGACCTGCGCGTGTGCTCCTACGACCGGGCGAACCAGGACCAGAGCGGCACCGCACCCACTCCGCGGACCGCCGATGACCTCACCCAGGACTTACATGGCCTGCTGGCGGCGGCCGAGGTCCCAGGGCCATACCTGCTCGTCGGCCATTCGGCTGGTGGCCTGTTGGTTCAGGCGTACGCCGCAGCCTATCCAGACGAGGTGGCGGGCGTCGTCGCGCTCAACCCGGTGCCTCCGTGGGGGCAGTGGTCAACTCGCGGGTTCACGAAGATGACGACCGAGGAGCGTCAGGATGAGACCGACTACTACGCGGGCCAGAACGGCGAGTCGCTCAACTATCGCGACATTAGCGAGCGGATCGAAAGCCTCGGGGTCCCGTCTGGCATACCCTTCCATCTCCTGATCTCGACGGCCTCCCAGTGCGACAGTCCCGACGACATCTGCAGTCGTACGTACCCCGACTACGAGACAATCATGAAGGAACTCGCGGGACAGTGGACCGACGGAAGCTTCAGCCAGGTCGACGCACCGCACGAGATCTACACCGCCAACCTCGCCGCGGTCCAGGCAGCGATTGACGACGTCCTCTCGCGGGCCGGCGGTGGATGAGTAGCGATCACCCGAGAGAGCAGGGCAGCATCCGGCGGCACGGCGCAACGCTGAGGCTCAACGCAGGATCTCCACGAGCATTACCCAGGCGCCCGCGAGGCCTGTAAGCAGGGCAATGACCACAGCCGGGGCGACCCAATACAATCCGCCGCCACGTTCGGCGATCAGGGTGATCCCGCCGAGCGCTGCCAGCAGAGCAATCAGGATGCTCGGAACGTAGCTCCCAAACAGCCACACCCCCCACGTCTCTTGCTCGGCACGTTTCGATGGTCGGTTGAGCCGCAGCAGCAGGCCACCGCCAAGCAGACCGGTCGCGGCCAGTTCGACGCCAAGCATCGTCGATGGGGGGCGGGTGGCGGGCGCCTGTCGCGGAGTCGCCAAGCCGGTCTTCTGCTCCGCCATCTCGTCCGTAATCTCTGCCTTGGCTCTGTCCAACATGGCACGGTCGATGGCCGACTTCCCTTGTTGGCCGCCGTTCAGGTGAGGCGTCGGTGGTCCACCAGAAGCAGAACCCGGCGAGCAGGACGGCGGCGGCGATGAGGATGCCGGTCTCGGCCCATTGGAGGGGCCAGAAGTGGTTGGTGGGGTGGTAGATGAGTTTGTGGTGATGAAAGGTCGAGCGGGTTGATGACGTGGCTGGCGGATACCAGGTGTTCTCGGATCCATTCCTGCAGCGAATATGCGGAACGCTGTAGATGGCGAGGGTGGCTGCCATCGCGGGGAGGTGCGGCGGATGAGCATGCCGAGGGTGACGCCGAGGGTGAAGGCAAAGATGGCGTAGCCGATCGGGACGATGCCTCTGGCGCCGTAGAGCAGGGGTGTGATCCGGTCGCCGGTGGCGTCATCGATGCGGTTCGACGAGGTGGTGACTGCCCAGCTGAGCAGCCCGGCGGTCAATGCCGCCGCTCCGCCGACGATGGCGAGTTTGGTGGCGAGCCAGCGGGTGCGAGTCACCGACTGATTCCAGACGAGGCGGTGGGTTCCGGCTTCGAGTTCACGGGCAATCAGCGGCGCGCCCCAGAAGACGCCGAGCAGGGCGGGCACCGCGTAGGTCATCATCTGTGCGAGGTCGTAGATCGTGTGGTTGCTGGCCATGAACTGGCTGAGGAAGTTGTCGATCTCTGCGGTGCAGTCGCCTTGGCAGGCGGCGACGTTGGCGGCGGCGTACATGTCCCCGATGTTCCGGGCGAAGATCACGTCCTCTGCCGCCGCCCGGTCGTCAGAAGTCGACGTAGTGGTCGAAGGACCGATCCGGTGTGGTGCGAGCTGTGCGCAACACAGCCCAATGGTGGAGATCATCGACGGTTGACACGTCCGGCATCGACAAGCCGGCCAAGAAGGACGAGGTCCATGAACACGCCGTCGAACCGATGGTTGCCGTCGACGAACGCCAGATCGAAACGACACCCTCGACTCAGCAGCCGCGGAAGAACGATCTCCGATCCCTCCCGGTGGCACTCCACCAGGCCGGCAACACCGGCCTCGTCGAGGAACTGGATCGCGCAGTCTGCAAACCTGGTTGTCTGGTACGGGTCGATGCCAACGTGCCGAACCCCCGCCGTGCCGTTATCGAGCAAGCCCGCGCAGATGAACAACGCCGCGATTCCGTACCCCAGGCCGATCTCGATCGTCCGGGTGGCGTTCTCACGACGGACCCAATCTCGCAGTGCTTCGCCCTCTGCGGCCGGGATGGCAACGGGGAACAGGTCATGCATCGTGCCGTTCGATCGCGCCACGGCGACGCGTTCGTGCAGCAGACGGTCGAGCACCTGCTGAACGTGGTGCGCCGCCGGTTGAGCACCGGTGTGCTCACGACCGTCGGGGTCGTCGTCGATTCTGGCCCGGCCCGTCACGGAGCAAATCCGGCAAGTCTTGACGACCTGGCGCGTCTCACCGCCTGGAGCCGGGTTTGGTCGCTTCACTGAGCGTGTTCAGCTCATCATCCTCGAGCGCGAAACCGAGAGCGCCGGCGTTCTGCCGGGCCTGGTTGCCGTTCTTGGCACCAACAATGGGCAGCACACCGTCGTGCTGAATCAGCCAGCGCAAGGCGACCTGGCTGGGGCTCGCGCCATGGTGATCACCGATCGCGCGCAGGAGTACCAGTAGCTCCTCGATCTTGGCCAGGTTCTTCCCGCGAAAAGACCTCATGTACCGCCGCCACCCGGCGGGCCGATTTGACGCGGAGTACTTGCCGGTGAGCGCGCCGGCGGCGAGCGGCATGTAGGCGATGAGGGTGACGCCCGACTCCTGGCAGGCCTCGAGGACGCCGTTGGTCTCCGGATCACGACGCAAGAGTGAGTACTGGACCTGGTTCGAGGCGAGCGGCAGACCACGCTTGGCGAGCTCGGCGTGGGCAGTCCGCATCTGCTTCGCGTTGTAGTTGCTCACGCCGACGGCGCGGACCTTGCCCGCCTCGACGGCGTCGGCCATGAGGTTCATCAGCTTCGGGATCGACAACCAAGGGAACGGATAGTGGATCTGGTACAGATCGATCCGGGAACGTTGCAGTCGGGTGAGGCTCGCGTCGAGCATTGCGGGGAGACTGCGTTCGCGGGAGAAGTTGCCGAACGGAAACTTCGTCGCCACCACCACGTCTTTGCCCTTGGTCAGTTCGCCGACCCGGCGTTCGGAGACCCCCTTGCCGTACATCGCCGCCGTGTCCAGGAAGTTCACGCCGGCCGCAAGGCTGACCTCGAGCGCCTCGCGCTGTTCGGCCGCGCTGCTGGTCGGGCCGTACGCGGTGCGGGCCGGGCTCCACCACGGCGCCGTCGACATCTCGCCCCAGACCATGGCGCCGATGCCCAGCGGGGACACCCGCACGTCGGTGCGTCCCAACGTGATCGAGGCTGGATCTTGAACGGGTTCGGTCATTCGACACCTCGGAACCAGGAGCGGGATGCGATCATCGCACCACGTCCACTTATACCAACCTGATTGTGAAGATCGTCGTGTTCGATTCTGCCAGCGCCGCCGCTGACGACGGTGACACGACGATCTTCACGACACGGGGAGCAAAGGACCGGCGGCTGGCCTGGGAGGGCCTGCTCAACGCTCGAGACCTCGGCGGCTATCCGACCGCCGACGGTCAACAGACGCGGTGGGGGGCTGTCGTACGGTCGGACAATCTGACCCCGCTGACGGCTGCCGGTCAGGCTGCACTCCTCGCCTATGGCGTTCGCTCGATCATCGATCTGCGCCGGCCAGAAGAGGCTCAGGATCACCCGAACCCGTTTGCGGAGCCAGGGCCGCACGGCATCGCATACGTCAACGTCCCGTTCGAGGATCCCGCCGTGTTCGCATTCACCGAGGAGCCGGAGTCACTCACCATCGTCTACGTGCAGATGCTCGATCATTACGGCCCGCGCGTGGCGGACGTCACGACAACTGTGGCCGATGCACGGCCAGGCGGTGTCCTGGTGCACTGCATGGGCGGCAAGGATCGAACCGGTCTGGTCTGCGCTCTCCTGCTCGACCTCGCCGGTGTGGACCGTGAAACGGTCGCGGCGGACTACGCCGTGACTCGGGAGAACCTGCGGGAACGCGACGACGAATACGTGCGGAATGGCCCAGGTGAGCGGGCCGAGCGGGAGCGGGTCGTGGCCAAGTACAGCGCCCGGGCGGAGGTCATGTTGGAGGTGCTGGCGCACGTCGATGACCGCTATGGGGACGTGGAACGCTACCTGCTCCAAGCCGGCCTCACGGACGAGCGCGTCGCACGCCTGCGCCAGAGGCTTGTGGCTGGCAGCTGATCGTGGAAAGAGATCCACGTCCAGGTGACGTGATCTTCCACGATCCTGGTTGGGGCCGTAACGTGCGGGCAGGTTGTCGACGAGGAGGTCGAGGATGTTTGTTCAGGTCATCAAGGGCCAGGTATCCGACGCGGAAGCAGTGCAGTCTGCCTGGAACCGCTGGCTAGACCAGACCGCGCCCGGTGCAATCGGATGGCTGGGCACTACGGCTGGCATCACGGACGACGGCACGTTCATCGGGCTTGCGCGGTTCGAGTCCGAGGACGCAGCGCGGCGTAACAGTGAACGGCCCGAACAGGACCAATGGTGGCGGGAGACGGCCACGTTGTTCACCGGCGAGGCGACCTTCCGCGACTGCTCCGAGGTCATCCCGATGGGACCGGGTGGGTCCGACGATGCCGGCTTCGTTCAGGTCATCGAGGGCAGGGTCACCGACGTCCAGCGGTGGCGCGAGGTCGGCGACCAGTGGGAGTCCTCGGCGATGGACTTCCGGCCGGACGTGATCGGCGGCATCACGGCCCTGCACGGTGACGGTGGGTATACGACCGCGATGTACTTCACGTCGGAGGCGGAGGCGCGCGAAGGCGAGCAGAAGGAGCCGCCTGCCGAAATGAAGGCGATGATGGACCAGGACCGGGCACTGCAAGAAGGCGAGCTCACTTTCTACGACCTGAACACGCCCTGGTTGGCGTCGCCTCGCTGACGCAGACGATCGTCAGGCGGTCGTCACTCATTCCTGCGCGCGCTCCTCGGCGGTTGTCAGGCAGCGGGTGAGGTAGGTCCGTTCCGGCTCGTTGCCGACGTACTCGAGGGCAATTCGGTAAGCGGCGGCCGCCTCCCGGTAACGGCCGAGTTGATCGAGCAACCGACCTCGCGCGGCGTGCAGCAGGTGGTACTGGTCCAGCCCGGATCCCGCAAGGTCATCGAGAAGGCTCAGGCCGGCGTCGGGTCCATTCACCATCGCGACGGCGACCGCCCGGTTCAGCTCGACGACCGGTGAGGGGGTGGTCTCGCGGAGCACGTTGTAGAGGCCGACGATCTGCGGCCAGTCGGTGGTCTCGATCGTCGCGGCCTCGTCGTGAACTGCGGCGATGGCGGCCTGTAGCGCATAAGGCCCCGGTGGTCCGCCGGTCAACGCCGAGACCACCAGCGACCGTCCCTCCTCGATCTGCGCGCGATCCCACTTCGACCGGTCTTGGTCCTCGAGCAGCACGAGCTCGCCGGCCTCGTCCGTGCGGGTTGCGCGGCGGGCGTCGATGAACAGCATCAAGGCGAGCAGTCCGGCCACCTCTCGCTCGGAGGGCAGCAGGCGACGCAGGATTCGAGCCAGCCGGATCGCCTCGTCCGCCAGCTCTGGACGAATCAGCGACGGCCCGTGGCTCGCGGCGTACGCCTCGGTGAAGATCACGTAGATGACGCTGAGAACGGCAGGCAGGCGGCTGGGCAACTCCTCGGCAGTCGGGACGCGATACGGGATCCCGGCCTCGCGGATTTTGCGTTTGGCCCGCACCAGGCGTTGGGCCATGGTGGTTTCTGGCACGAGAAACGCGCGCGCGACCTCAACCGTCGACAGGCCCGCCAGATACCGCAACGTCAGCGCGACCCTGGCGTCGGCGGCGAGTGCAGGGTGGCAACAGGTGAAGAACAGTCGCAGCCGATCGTCGCCGATCACGTCCGGGTCACCGGCCGGGACGTCGATCCGCTCGGTCTCGGCGCGTTCGGCCTCCACCCTGAGAATGGCCAGCTTGGCAGCGTAGGTCTGTCGGCGGCGGAGCAAGTCGACGGCCCGCCGACGGGCTGTTGTCAGCAGCCATGCGGCCGGGTTGTCGGGAACTCCGTCGATTGGCCATCGCTCGAGTGCCACGGCCATTGCGTCGGCGGCAACCTCTTCGGCGAGGTCCAGGTCGCCCACCCAACGCATGAGGGTCGCGAGCAGCCGCCCCCATTCCTCCCGGAAGACGGCTTCCGCGGAGTCGGCTGCCCGCTCGCTCATGCTGATATCACTGTGGTGCCTCGAACTCCATGACCGGCCGGACCTCCATGGACCCGTATTTCGCGCCAGGGCAGCGGGCGGCCCAGTCCAGGGCGGTGTCGAGGTCGGGGACGTCGATCAGGTAGAACCCGCCGAGCACCTCCCGGGTCTCGGCAAACGGCCCGTCGGTGACGACCCGCTCGCTGTCCTTGAGCCGCACGGTCGTCGCGGTCTGCGAAGCCTGCAGGGCCTCGCCGGCCAGGTGGACGCCGGAGTCCTTGATGGCCTGGTCGTACGCGTACCACTCCGCCATCGACGCGTCGATCTCATCCTGCGCGGGTGGTGCCGTCGGTTCCTCGCTGTAGATCAACAGCAGATACTGCATGTCTGCCCCTCCTCGGGATCCTTGGGCGGCCGGTTGCCGCCTCATCATTGACGACGAACGGGCCTGTCGGTAATCGACAGTCGCGATCACAACGCTCGGCCGCAATCTGTCCGGCCAACCGCTACGAACCTCGGGTGCGGAACCTCGGAGGGTCTCCCCTGAAGCGTCGAGGAGACCCTCCGATCAACGTGTGCGTCAGACCAGCTGGAGTGGGCGATGCGGTTGCGACGGAATGTCGACGCCGATCCCGTCGCCGGCGCGAACGTCGCCACCCCTGATGACGATGCCCATGACGCCGACCCGGTGGACGACGGCACCGTCCTGATTCTTGGCCAGGACGTGGTTGAGCAGTCCAGGCCGGAAGTCGTCGATCTGCCGGCACGGGTTGCGCAGGCCGGTCAACTCGACGATGGCCTGGTCGCCGAGCCGGAGCCGGGTGGCCGTCGGCAGGGAAAGCAGGTCGATGCCGCTGGTCGTGACGTTCTCGCCGAGGTCGCCCGCCTCCACGGGGAAGCCTGCATCAGCCAGCTCGTCGTGCAGCTCGGCATGCATCAGATGAACCTGACGGAGGTTGGGCTGGGCCGCTTCCCGCCGCATCCGACTCCGGTGCCGGATCGTGGCGCCAGCGTGCACGTCGCCCTCGACTCCCAAGCCTCTGATCAGCCGGATTGCGGGCTGGTTCCGCTTCGAGAAGGTGTGGGAGCCGCTGCGACTCACCGCTGTCACGACCGCCCCGGTCACGGCCAACCTCTGGTGGCCGCCGCGTTCACGAGCATGACCCAAGGCTAGACAGCTGCGCCCCGCAAGGCCGAGGCAGTTTGGACCAGCATGTGGTCCCGGCAATCTCTGCGCTAGCCTGCGATGTCCTGACGACCATTCCGGAGGCAGCTCACTGTGATCAACAAGAAGCTCCTGATCACCGCACTCGTCGCCATCGCCGGCTACCTGGGCTACAAGCGGGTTCAGGCCGACAAGGCCGAGCAGGACCTGTGGGCCGAGGCCACCGACCCGGTCGCACCGCGCGACCGTCAGTAGCTCGTATCCCGGGGCCGAGATGGACCCGGTGGCGGCGCTGCGGCGGATCGCCTATTTGCTCGAGCGTGCCCGGGAGCCCACGTACCGAGTCCGCGCCTTTCGCACTGCCGCCGCGACCATTGCCGGTCTGTCGCCTGACGAGCTCGCCAACCGGGTGGCCGAGGGAACGCTAACAGAGCTCCGGGGCGTAGGCGCGGTGACCGCCGAGGTCGTGCAGGAGGCGTTCACCGGCGAAATACCGGCATACCTCCGACGGTTGGAGGAGGCCGACCAGGCTCGTGAGCCGGAACGACGTGGTGGCGAAGCAATCCGGGCCGCCCTCCGCGGTGATCTGCACACTCACTCGGATTGGTCCGACGGCGGCAGCCCGATCGAGGAAATGGCAGCGACTGCCCGTGACCTCGGCCATGAGTATGTCGTGCTCACTGATCACTCCCCTCGGCTGACGGTGGCCAACGGGCTATCGCCGGATCGGTTACGCCGGCAGCTCGATGTCGTTGCGGACGTTGACGAGCAACTCGCACCGTTCCGGCTGTTGACCGGCATCGAGGTCGACATCAACGAGGACGGCAGCCTCGATCAGGAGCCGGCTCTCCTTGATCGGCTGGACGTCGTCGTTTCGAGCGTGCATTCGAAACTGCGAATGCCGGCCGATGAGATGACCCAGCGGATGGTCATGGCGATCGCCAATGTCCATACCAACGTCCTTGGCCACTGCACCGGCCGGCTGATCACCGGCGGGAGGGGAACGCGGCCGGAGTCCCAGTTCGACCCCGAGATCGTGTTCGAGGCGTGCCGGCAGTTCGACGTTGCCGTCGAGATCAACTCCCGCCCGGAGCGACTTGATCCGCCGAAGCGGCTGTTGCGACTGGCGGTCGAGGCCGGCTGTCTGTTTGCGATCGACACCGACGCGCACGCACCCGGCCAGCTGGAGTGGCAGCACTACGGATGCGAGCGGGCCGAGGCGTGCGGTGTGCCGGTCGAGCGAATCGTCAACACCTGGTCCGCGGATGCATTGCTGGCCTGGAGCCGCCAGTGAAGAGCAAATGAACTTTCCGCGTGTCGCTTGTGCGGGCACGAACTGTCCGCCGTGATAATGGATCACGAGGAAGGGGCTCCCTCCAAGTATGAGTTGGAGGGAGCCCCTCGAATTCCACGTCCCCGGATTGCCGATCGCTCGGCGCGCTCGGTTCTGCGGAACCCAGCCACCTGTCACGACGATCCCGAAATCACCGGTTACCCGATGACCCCGTGTCCAGAGGCGAACCCCTGAACTCGGATCGCCATGACTGGCGACGTGAGAGAATTCATAGTCCTGTGGCAGATCCTGCGCAAGGGCCTGGCGGCACCTTTTTCAAGATTCTTTTCCGCCGACGTCGCTGTCCACAGAACCCGCTGCGTTACCCCCAGCTTCGCCCACGTTATCCACGGTCTTGTCCACCGGTCCGTCCACAACAACGCTGGTCATGGACTTGCAGTTGACGCGACGTCAACCCGTACCGTCGTAGCTGGACCGGAGGGACCGGTTCCTCGATTGGACAGCACGGGAGCTGGCGGTGAGCTGGTCGATCGCCGAGGTGGCGCAGATGTCCAACGTGACGTCTCGCACCCTGCGGCACTACGACGCGATCGGCCTGCTGAAACCGGCCTGGGCAGCGCCCGACGGCCGCCGGTACTACGAGCACGAGCAGCTGTTGCGACTGCAGCAGATCCTGCTGCTGCGCGACCTGGGGCTGGGACTGGGGACAATCGGCGAGGTGCTCGCTGCGCAGAGCGAAGCGGGCACGGTCGAAGCCCTCCGGCGGCACCGGGTCTGGCTGGTGGCCGAACGTCGCCGTCTGGGCCGGTTGATCGAGACAGTGGCCGACACCATCGAAAAACTGGAGAAGGACGAGACGATGGCACCGGAGAAGATGTTCGAGGGCTTCGACCCCGAGCAGTTCGGCGGCTTCGAGCCCGAGCAGTATGTCGACGAAGCCCGCGAGCGCTGGGGTGAGAGCGTCGACGAGTCCATCCGTCGCGTCCAGGACTGGACCAGCAATGACTGGGCCGCCTACAAGGTTGAGGCGGGAGCTGTGACGGACCGCATCGCCGACCTGTTCGACGCCGGCGTGCCGGTCGACGACTCACGCGTGCTGGATGCGATCGACGGGCACTACCAGCTCGTCGCCCGGTTCTGGACACCGAACCGCGAGTCGTACACCGGCCTGGGCCAGATGTACGTCGACGACCCACGGTTCGCGAAGAACTACGAGGACGTCCGCGAGGGCTTGACCACCTATGTGCGCGACGCCATGAAGGCCTACGCGGACGCCCGCCTGTCGTAGTTCGTGATCGCGATCCCTCAAGTCGTCTGGCAGGTGAGAGTTTCGAACGATGCGTTGACGCGCGGAGCCAGTCAGGCGTACCGGACCCATCCCGGAGTCACCGCAGGACCACGCACCCGGAGAGGGTCGCTGCGTGGGGCCGATGTCGCCGAGCGAGCCGGCGCCAACGCCATACAGGAACGACATCGTCCACGTGCTGATCGTGTGGTTGGTGATCGTCACGCAGCCTCGGAAGTAGGTCCCCGGCGTCGGTGCGGAGAGCGCCTTGTCGACGGCAGTCACACCATTGGCACTACGCCAGGCGACCGTCTCTGCGCCACCCGCCGTGCTCGCAGTGCGGATCTCCGCTCGGCCTCCCCATTGGTCACGGTTGCGGAGAACCGCGCGCCCGTGTCCGAGCGCGGCTGATCAGCGCGGTGTAGCAGGCGGTCAGCGGCTATGTCTGATCGGTTCGCCGGTACGCTGGTGAGGTTGCCGGGGACGTAGCTCAACTGGCAGAGCACCGCCTTTGCAAGGCGGGGGTTGGGGGTTCGAGTCCCCCCGTCTCCACCAGCACGTTTGCTCTGTCGAGTCACGTCAGGACTCCCAGAAGTCAGCAGATCGTCAGCAGCCAACCCAGCGAACACCGCGCGGACCCGCAAGTCGGCGTAGTCCCGGGCATCGTGGGTGTAGCGGTTGAGCGTCGTGTGATCTGCTCGTGCCCATGAGTCGACGACGTTGATCGGCACGCCGTCGGAGACGAGCCAGGTCGCGTAGCTGTGCCGCAGGTCGTGAAACCGCAGTCGGCGGGCAGCCCTGACCGTTCGACCGCCGGTTCCCACACCTCCCGGCGGAAGTTCGACCGCCGATGGCGCCGGGCCGGGAGACGGGAACACGAGCGGGCAGTCCGGCAACAGCGCGTCGAGCCGGTCGCGCTGAGCCGCCAGTTCCGCGAGCAGGGGGGAAGCTCGCCAGCGGGACCGTACGGCGCCCGGAGCGCGTCTTGGTGTAAGGCCGCAGGGTGGTGACGCCCGTTGTGCCGTCTCCACGGCGACCTCAAGGGAATGAACATCGAGCGTGGCTGCGTCCAGGTCGACGGCGGCCCACGTCAGCCCGGCGCACTCGCCCCAGCGGAGACCGCAGCCGGG
>CAWCED010000015.1:0-110149 GCA_963794465.1 uncultured Actinomycetota bacterium
GCCGCGCACGCCCGGCCCGCCCGCGCCCGCCGCCGCCCGCCGCCACGCCGCCGCCGCCGCCGCCGCCCGCCGCCCGCGCACGCCCGCGCACTCACCGCGGCGGCGGCGGCGGCGGCGGTTGCTCGGCCGCCCGCCGCCGCCGCCGCCCTGGTGCTCGCCGTCCGCCGGCCGCCGCCGTCCCGCCCGCCTGCGCCCGCCTGCACGTTCCCAGAGCCCATCGTCGCCTGGACTGTGATGAGCTCCATCGAGGTGCGAGTTGAGGCTGTGCATGGCCATGTGTGGGACATCCCAGCGCACCGATGACTCCACGATGAGTTCCGGTCTACAAATGGCCCGTTGCCTGGCCACTCATCTCACCGGTGAGCATCCAACGCAGTGATCTTCACTGGGCTGCACGCCTACTCCCTGGTACCGCTGACCTGGCCGAGGAGTGGCGGGTCTACGCACGAGTCGTCGCACCCGAGGACGTCGACGCGGTCGCGGCCGCGCTGATCACTGCCGGCGACGACGTGTGGCAGCCGCCCGCGTGCACGCAGAGTCGAACACGTTGGCCGGCTTGCTTGCCGCAGCCGGTGTCCCGCACGACGACCGAGCCGCCGGGCGCTGCGAGACTTCTGGGAGCCGCACACCTATAGAACCCATGTGCCGGAGTTGTTGCCCAGCTTCGCCAACGGGACATCCGGATCGGGGTATGTCCAACACGATCTGGCCTCGCGAATGGCACGAGGAGTCTTCACCCGAGACGGCGTACTGAACCTCCTGGATGGCGCGGTCTACACATCCGAGATCGCACACACCAAGCCCCATCCAGAAGCGTTTCGTCGTGCCATGGCCGCTGTCGGAGTCGCCGATCCGGCGCGGTGTGTCTTCGTCGGCGATCGCCCCTACGACGACATCTCCGGCGCCCGCGCGATCGGCATGCGCGCGGTGCTGGTGCCGCAATCCGAGATCCCGGTCAGCCAGCAGGTCCCAGTCGACGTCGAGCCAGACGCGATCGTCGACCGGCTCGCCGACTTGATCCAGCACATCGACATCTGGCGCGAAGCCGCGTGAGGATGTTTCGGATTCGTTAGCCCGGCCACCGTCGCCGCACGGCATGCTTTGCGCGTGACCGAGCCAATCAATGACTTCTCCGACCTACGCGCGCTCTACATCAACTGCACGCTCAAGCGAACTCCGGAGCTCTCCAACACCGCCGGCCTGATGAGCGTCAGCACGTCGATCATGCGCAGGCGCCGCGTCCCATCGACGAAATCCAGGGCGCCGTGGACCACGACCTCGTCCCCGGTGTGCGGCCCGGACATGACGGAGCACGGGCTTCGACACCGACGACTGGCCGGAGACTCACCAGACGTCGAGGCCGCGGACATCCTATGATCGGGAACGCCGATACGGGCTGGGTGACAAGTCCAGCATGTGTACCCGCGGTGATCGAGCGGCTCATGCCAACTCCGGAGAACTGAACGACGCAGGCGAGTGCCGACTACGGCAAGGTCGCGGCGACACGTCACGGGCAACGAGGACGGCATCAAACACGTCTCCGATGAACGTCTCTATTCCTTACAGCACCTCGGCTGCGTGATCCCGCCGCAGGCCGACGCGGGTGGGATCGGCGAGTGGCCGGACCAGGGCCGCTCCAATCTGGACGAGGGTTCCCGGCGGCGTTAGGCAACCAGTTCACCAAGCGCAACACCGTTGTTCTATGACCTGGAACCTCATGCACCTGGCGTCGATGATCAGAGGCTGGTGCATTCGGCCAACGGCACGTCAGGCGTGGGACTGGCTAGCCCATCGACCGCCCCGTTCCTCGACCGCCCAGTGGTGCAGCCGCAGGCCGCAATTGCGCGCCCCGCCACACGTCGGTGCACACCGGCTTCGTCGGTTACGCGTCGCGGGACATGGCGACAACGGCAACGACGATGCGCTACGGGCCGCGAGTGCGCCTGCACCAGCGCCGCGGCCTGATGATTCCACCAGAACCCGGCGTCGTCCGACGTTGGGTATCGGCGAACAGGTACCGCCGACTACCCTTGCAGGTACTGGCTCCCCCGCAGATGGAGCTGTTCCTCGCAGCCGTTCGCCGTGCTCGTCGGCGGGCATTTGAATTGTTGACTCCGCAAGCGCAGCCGCTCCTCGCAGCCGTCGACGCGGTCGTCGGCGGCATGTGTGGCGCCATGGGTAGGGCTCGGCGAACGCCGGCCCGAGAGCGGCTGGCGCGATCACCGCGGCACCGACAAGCAGCTGCCGCGCACGCTGGATGCGGGGGTCCATGATGACCCTCCAGGTCCGTGGCTCCGCACGGCCGGCTTTCCTCCAGGCTGCCCTGGTCACAACACCGCGGTCATGGAGAAGGCGTTGCAGGCCGGTCACCGGCCGGTCACGGTGGCGTTGCCAGTCAGGGGCAGGTGTCGACGTGCAGGTATCGCCGGCATTCGGCGGAAGTGCGTAGATCTCTCGTAACGTTGTCGCCGGCAATGCGACAGGTTGTCGACGATGATCCAGGCCCAGAGCACGCGCACGACGCCGTCCGTGCCCGTCGACGCCACGCGTTTGTCTGGGCTCAACTGCAGGCCCCGGACCTTACCGCCGTGTCCGCGGGTTACCAGGCGCTGCACCCCCGAATCGAATCGATAAGTTCATGGTTCCATCCCGGGCCTGCTGTTGCGACGGTCTCGCCATCCGACTGAACGCAACGTCCCAACACCGCCGGTATGGCCAACCAGGGTGGCGCGCAGTTGACCGGAGCGTGCATCCCAGATGCGAGCGGGGCCTGCCGGGTCTGCGGTGGCAAGCAGGAATCCGACGGGAGCGAAGGCAAGACTATCCGCCAGGGTGTCCAACGTCCTCACTGTTTCACCGGTGCGCCAATCCCAGATCGTCACGCCGTACTTCCCGAATCGGATGCTCCCGTCGCCGACATCCCGGCCAGTGGCAAGCCAGGCACCATCCGAGCTAAACCCGACAGACAGGGGGACGAACCCGTCCGCCTCGCGCACCTGGCCGACCGTTCTGCCGGTTCGGTCGAGGATCGAGGTGACCCCTCGACGTGGCCGAGTCGCCGCTAGAACTAGCTGTCAGGGCTCCAGCCGATGGCGCCTGGTCCGAACTCGAAGACTTCCGTCCCGGTCGCCTGCGTCCCAGACCTTCGTTGACCGTCGCTGGAGGTCGCGACCAGCTCGCCGTCCGGGCTGACATCGACACGAACAACATGCGTGCCCGTCGCTGGATCGCCCGGCAGCCGATGAGTGCCACTAAGCCGAGGGAGCGCCCGGTCTCAGGATCCCAGATTGTCGCGGACACTTCTTCCCTGCTACTGGCAACAATTCGTGCCCGTCCGGAAAAAGTCGACGCCGGTGAACGCCGACGGCGCCGGGACATTGGCCCATTCGGCGGTGCCAGTCAGGCCCACATCAAAGATCGTCACGGCTTTGATGGTCTCGTCACCGGCAAGGAGGCGCCGGCCATCGGGTGAAAACGCAACCCCGACCACGCTCGTGAGCGTCCCGGCTGCCGACAGTGACAGCACCTGCTGTACGCCGTCTTCGGTGATCTCCCAGACCTTCGCGGTGCCATCGGCGCTCCCAGTGGCGATCTTGGTCGAGTCTGCGCTCCAGTCAATCCCTTGGGTGATCGCCGTGTGTCCCAGCAACACCGCTTGCAGCGTTCCGGTCGTCGCTTTCCATACGCGTGCGTCAAAATCGCCGGTCGCGGCAATCCAGCGGCCATCGGGGCTCCAGGCGACCTCGTTGACGAACCAACCGAATCCGCCATCAAGGAGCACCTCGCGACCGGAGGCGAGGTGCACGACAAGGATCGATTGCTGATCCGACGTTCCTACGGCGAGGCGGCCGCCATCAGGGCTCAGCGCCGTGAACTGTGCGCCGCCCTCCAGCCTGACCTCCCGAATTGACCGCTTGGTACGTAGGTCGAACACGCGTACCAGGCCCTCGTCGAGCCACGCCGCACTCAGCAGCGAGCCATCCCCACTGAGGGAGGGCCCCCACACCGGGCCATCCGGTCCCTGGATCCGGCCCACCTCTTCGCCGGTCCGCGGATTCCAGGCCACTGCTGCACCATCGTCGCCAGTAGTTGCGAGTGTGCCGTCCTGGCCGAAGTCGACGCTGTTCACATCGACGTTGTGGCCTTTCCAAGATCGGAGGGACTGGCCCGTGTCGGGATCCCGCACGTCGACCATGCCAGTCGCCTCGGGGCCTTCGGTGACGAACATAGAACCGTCTGGGCTCCAGTCGAGGGAGCCGCCAAGGTCCGTATACGTGGCCACCACGCGGGATGACACGACTGCTCGATGCAGCGCCTCCTCCGCCTCGGGAAGCACGCTTCCGTCGACGTCCCGGGTCTCCTCGACCGCGCGTCTTGCGAGCAAAACCGCCAGCTCCGGATCTGTTTCGAGGTTCGCGACTGCGGCGGCCGCCAGCTCCCTGGCCGTGGCCGTCCGAGCTTCTTGTTCGGCCCGGGATTGCGCCCTGACGGCCAAGGGCTCCAGCGACCAAAGCAAGGGCGAGGAACATGCCCAGCCCGCCGAGCAGCCAGCGCAGCCGGCGGTTCTGCTTGGTCGCGGCGGCCGCGCGTTCTTCAGCGTCCCGACGCTCCGCGTCGAGCTGGGCCTGGCCCGCGTCGAGGAATGCCCGTTCACGGTTGGTCACCTCGTCCGGATACGCGGCCGCGAACTCGAGTCCAGCGGAGAGCCGGCCGCCACGCCACAGTTCCGTCTGTTCCCGGCCGCCCTCGTCCCACTCGGCGGCGGCCACGGCCAGCCGATGCTGCACCGCCCGAGCCGCGGCGTGCTCCTCCAACCAGGCCCGCAGCCGTGGCCACTCGCGGAACAGCGCCTCGTGCGCGACCTCGACGTAACCGGCGTCGAGACGTGAGCAGCCGCGCATCGGCAAGCGGCTCGACCACCGCACGGACCCGCGGATCCGGCAGGGCAGCCAACTCGGTGAGCGGCACCCGTCGTCGGGTCACCGCGTCGCCCTCACCCGGCCCCGCCAGCCGAAGCAGCAGCACCCGCGCCGCCGCTCGGTCGGTCTCGTCCAGCTCGCCGTACGCCCGCTCGGCGATGCGAGCGACCGCTCCACGCAGCCCACCGCTTTCTGCATACGCCTCGAGCGTGAGCCGTCGTCCGTCCCGTTGATCCCACAGCTCAGTGAGTGCCGTGGACAGCAACGGAAGCGAACCGGGTTCGTCTCCCGCGTCATCGACGAGGGCGTCGGCCAGCCCGACGTCGAGCACGAGTCCCGCGAGCTGCGCCGGATGCTCGATCGCCCGATGGACCTCGGCGGCCGTCGGAGTGCCGATCAGCACGGTGGCGTCGGCGAGCGCCTGGGCGAGCGTTGGCTGGTCGGCGAGACCCGCGACGTGGTCGGCGCGCACGCCGAGGACAACCGTGCACCGGGAGGTGGAGTCGACCACCTCGGCGAGCGCGTCGAGGAACGACTGGCGCTCGGCGGTGTCGGTGCACGCAGTCCATACCTCCTCGAACTGGTCGACGATCAGGACGATCCGGGATGCGGCAGGCGCACCGAACACGATGCGCTCCAACAACTCGGCCGTGCGGTCCTCGGTCACGTCGGCACCACTGAGCGCGGCCCGAACCATCTGGCGCATTGGATGAGTACCGGGCCGCATGACCACCGGTACCCAGCGCTCGCTGCCCGGCAGCGCTCCAGCCTGAAGTGACGCGAGCAGACCTGCATGGAGGAGCGACGACTTCCCGGTACCGGAGCCGCCGACGAGCGCGACCAGGCGGGCCGACGCTACGCGCGTCAGCAGCTCTGCAACCAGCCGCTCCCGACCCGCGAACCACGGCGCGTCGGCCACGTCGTACGCCACCAGGCCCTTCCACGGACAGGTGGCCGAATCGACGACTGCCTGCCGCTCGATGAGTTCGCGGTATCGCGTCACCCCCTCACGCAGTTCCGCCCGAGCCGCCTCGAGGTCGGTCCCGACCCGCCCGGCCCACGCCGCCGCTCCGCTGACCGCCGCCGCCGTTCGCTGCCGAGCCACCGCCAGGCCTTCGTTGTGTACCCGGCTCGGCAGACCGCCCGATGTGCGGAGCACCTCGTCGAGCGCGTCGTCCGCGACTGTCTCGTCGACGTACGTGGCGAGAATGGCACGTACCTCGTCGGGCTGGAGCGAGCCGATTTCGATGACTTCCGCGCCAGCTGGGGCAGGAGTGCTTGTCGCGGCGAGCACGACCGTGAGACGGGGCCCGCCGGCCGCATCAGGCACCTGAGGGACATCGAGAGCGCTGTTTGTCGAGCGGCGCAGGTCGACCACGCTGAGCGTGGGACGAGCGATTGGTTCGACTGGTTGCACCGCAACGGAGCTGTACTCGACTGGGACGCCCCTATCTGCCAGCTCGGCGGCAAACTGCGCCGCCACCCGGGTAACACCCGCTCCCCGCGGCCCGCGCAGCATCACCGTGCCGGGATTTCCGTCGTGTTCACCCGATCCCAGGCCGCGCGCAGTATCGCCAGTTCGGCGTGCCGTCCCACGAACGGTCCGGGCGGCGGAACGAGCGCGTCCGGAAGGACCAGGACGCGGGGAGGGGCCTGCAACGCGCTGTCCTGCTCCAGGACCTGCACCTGCAGGCGGCGCAGTTCGTTGCTCGGCTCGACGCCGAGCTCGTCCAAGAGCACGTCACGGGCACGTGAGTACGCGGCCAGCGCGTCGGCCTGCCGATCGGAGCGGTACAGGGCGAGGATGAGCAACTGCCAGAACCGCTCTCGCAGCGGGTGCTCGTGCACCAGCGACTCCAGCTCACCGACCGTTTCCCGGGCTCGGCCGAGGTCCAGGTCAGCGGCAATCCGGTCCTCGAGAGCAATCAGCCGCAGCTCCTCCAGGCGCCGGGCCTCACCGCCGCCGAACGGGGTCGATTCCAGCCCCGCGTACGCCGGGCCGCGCCACAGCTCGAGGGCGTCGCCCAGAGTCGCCGCCGCAGCCTCGACCCTGCCCTCCTGGAGCGCCCGCCGACCGAGCTCGACCAGCCGCTCGAACCGCCGTGCGTCGATGGCGTCGTCGGCCACGTTCAGCCGGTAGCCCGAGCCGTCAGTGACCAGCAGGACCGGTGATCCGTCGCGGTCCGGTTCGAGTGTGTTGCGCAGCCGCAGCACATGGTTTTGCAGCGCCTTGGCCGCCGACCGGGGAGGCGTCTCCCCCCAGAGCGTGTCGATCAGCTCGTCGGTACTCACCGTCCGGCTGGCCCGAGCCACCAAGTGGGCAAGCAGGGCGCGTTCCTTGACGCTGGGCAGCGCGATCTGCCCGGCGTCGCTGCACACCTGCAGCGGCCCAAGGACGGCGAACTCCAGCTTCGAACGCGGGAGCACACCCGGGTTCCGCGCCATGGCCTCATCGCCCCGTTCCGTGCCACGCGCTGCTCTGACCATACCGTTCCGCGCTCCGGTCACAGCCCAGTCACGGCGCGGTCGCAGCAGACAGGTCTACCTGGGGCCTCGGCCCCCCCCCCCCCTCCGTCTTTCCTCTCCCCCCCCCCCCCCCCGGGCCCCTTTCCCCTCCCTCCCTCCCCCCCCCTCCCCCCCCTCCTTCCCGCTTCTCCCCCCTCCTCCTCCCCTCTCCCCCTCCCCCCCCCCTCCCCCTCCTCCCCGGGTGCTGACGCCGACGGGCACAGTTGCTTGTCTTAAGTTACCCACGAGTAGCATCATGGGTTACTGACGAGTAGTTGACGGCCGGAGGCGGCGCATGGGGCACTACAAGTCCAACCTGCGCGACATCGAGTTCACGCTGTTCGAGGTCCTCGGCCGCGGTGAGATCCTCGGGCGCGGACGCTACGCCGACGTCGACGAAGACACCGCTCGCGCGATCCTCGCCGAAGTCGACCGGTTGGCCCGCGAGGAGCTCAGCGAGTCCTTTGCAGATGCGGACCGGAACCCGCCGGTATTCGACCCACATACACACACCGTTACGGTCCCGGACTCGCTGAAGAAGAGCATTCGTGCGTTGATGGATGCCGAGTTCTACCGCTTCGCACTGCCGCCAGAGCTCGGTGGCAACCCGGTGCCGCCGTCGCTGTACTGGGCGGGTGCCGAGTTGCTCCAAGGTGCCAACCCGTCCTTGTGGATGTACTCCACCGGCCCGTCATTTGCCGCCACCATTTGGCGCAACGGAACGCCTGAGCAGCGGCGGATCGCGGAGATCATGCTCGACCGGCAGTGGGGCGCCACGATGGCGCTCACCGAGCCCGACGCAGGTTCCGACGTCGGCGCCGGTCGCACCAGGGCCGTTCCAAACGAAGACGGGACTTGGCGGATCGAAGGCGTCAAGAGGTTCATTACTTCCGGTGAGCACGATCTGGCCGAGAACATCGTCCACCTCGTTCTTGCCCGGCCTGTCGGCGTGCAGGGCGTCGGCGGGCCGGGCACCAAGGGCCTGTCGCTGTTCCTCGTTCCCAAGCACCGCTTCGACCTGGAGTCTGGTGAGCTCGCCGGGCGGAACGGCGTCTACGCAACGAACGTCGAGAAGAAGACGGGTCTCAAGGCGTCCGCGACGTGCGAGCTGACCTTCGGGGCTGGTGAACCGGCGATCGGCTACCTGCTCGGCGACCGGCACGACGGCATCGCTCAGATGTTCCAGGTCATCGAGTACGCCCGGATGATGGTCGGGGTCAAGGCCATAGCGGCGCTGTCGTCGGGCTATCTCAACGCACTCGAGTTCGCCAAAGAACGGGCGCAGGGCGCTGACCTGACGACCGCCACCGACCGCACGGCGCCGCGTGTGACCATCACGCACCACCCCGATATCCGCCGATCCCTGATGACCCAGAAGGCGCACGCCGAGGGGATGCGGGCGCTGGTGTTGTTCACGGCGAGCATCCAGGACCGCCTCCTCCAGGCTCGCTTTGGTGGGAGGACCGACGAACTCGCCGCGCGGGTCAATGACCTGCTGCTTCCGGTGGTCAAGGGATACGGCTCCGAACGGTCGTGGGCGTTGCTTGGCACCGAGACGCTGCAAACCTTCGGCGGCTCCGGCTACCTGCAGGACTACCCGATCGAGCAGTACGTCCGCGACGCGAAGATCGACACCTTGTACGAGGGCACGACCGCCATCCAGGGTCTGGATCTGTTCTTCCGCAAGATCGTCAAGGACAAGGGGCAGGCGTTCGGCTGGCTGTCGGGTCAGATACAGGACAGCCTCAGCGCCGAGATCGGCGGGGGCCGGCTCAAGGTCGAGCGCGAGCTGCTGGCGAGAGCGCTCGGGGACGTCAAGGGCATGTTGGCCGCCATGGTCGGCTTCCTGATGGCGGCTGACCCCACAGCGGAGAACGGCGACGTGCGCAACGTATACAAGGCCGGTCTGAACACCACCAGGCTGTTGCTTGCGGTCGGAGATCTCGTGATCGGGTGGCTGCTATTGCGGCAGGCGGCCGTTGCCCTGGAGCGGCTCGATGCCGCCGCGCCCACGAAAGACCGCGCGTTCTACGAAGGCAAGGTGGCGGGAGCACAGTTCTTCGCCCGCCAGGTGCTGCCCCGCCTCACCTCAGAGCGGGCCGTCACTGAAAGCACGGACAATACCCTCATGGATCTCGACGAGGCCGCGTTCTGACGCATCGCGCGTGACGCTGCAGAAGATCAATCGTCGTCTGCGTGTATGACCCCGAGCGTCCGCGCCGCCCGGTCAAGTTCGCGGCGATGCACGATCCGGTCCACCTCATCGGTGTCTGTGGTCGGGTAGTAGAGAACTCGGTAGCCACCGTCACGAAGCCGGAGCCACGGTGAGGCGCCACGCAGGACCTTCACATCAAGGTTCGCTGCGCCTTCGCCGAGAAGCCGAAGCGCGTCGACTAGGCGCTTGCGCTCTGGACCGCTGATACCGCGAAGATCGCGCACGGCGTTGCGTCGCAGATTGACTTTATGCAACGTCGTCGTGATCCAGCTCGGCCAAAGCCTCCTCCACCGCCACACCACGAACGCCGCGTGCTATCTCTGCTTCCGCCGCCCGCCTCCCACGCACGAACTCGGGTGCGTGCGCCAGCACGAAATCATGCAAATCGTCCATATCGATGGGTACGACTGCGGCCACAGGTCGCCCGCGGCGAGTCACAAGCGCAGGCTCTCCGCTACGTTCCACCTCGGCGATGACAGCGCTGGCACGCTCAGCGAGTTCACGCACACCGATGCTGTCCATGACTCCCAAATGTACCTACAACTGAGGGTACATCACCTCATCGGCGAGTCGCTCGACGCTCCAGACCTCCTCGGCGAGGTGCGCCAGCAGCGCCGTCTGCCAGGTCGACCCGATCGGTGAGGTCTGGCGAAACGAAGGTCGCCCGCGATACGGCTCCGACGGCTTCCAGCACGCGGGCGCCTCTGACTCCGGCGAGCCTGCTGGCGTGGACGAGGCTCGCCTCCACCTGGCCAGTATGCGTTCGTGACAATCTGAGCCCGAGTAGTCCATACGCAACGACAGCCGTGCTGTTCGCAATCAAGGGGATCGCATGGAGATGCAGCCGGATGCCGCGGTCGATTCCCGGTACGTCTCAACCGGGCACCTGCCGTCGCCCGCCCAGATCCAGCGCTGGGTCGACGAAGCGCACGAACGCTATCGATCGGTCACAGACGGGGAGAACGCGCAGGTATATCCAGCGCTGGCGAAAGTTCCTAGCGAGCTGTTCGGCATCTGCGCAGTAGGAACCAGTGGCAACGTCTACACCGCGGGCGATGCGGCGTACGAGTTCGCCATCATGAGCGCTGCCAAGCCGTTCGTCTTCGCCCTCGTCTGTCAGTCGTTGGGTGCGGCGGATGCCAGGGCAAAGCTCGGGGTCAACGCGACCGGCCTGCCGTTTAACTCGTTCGCCGCCGTAGAACACAGCGCAGACGGTAGAACGAATCCGATGGTGAACCCGGGCGCGATCGCGACGACCAGCCTGGTTCCCGGGGACACCGACGAGGCGAGATGGCGATACATCCACGAAGGTCTGTCCCTGTTCGCGGGTCGGGCCCTTGCGCTGGACGAGGAGGTCCACGCCTCCGCTTCGACGGCGAACCACCGAAATCGAGGTCTTGCCAACCTGCTCGAGAGTTACGGCCGCATCTACTGCGACCCGGCCGACGCACTGGAGCTCTACACCAGGCTCTGCTCCCTGAGCGTCACCGCGACCGACCTGGCGACCATGGGCGCCACCGTGGCTGACGGCGGGGCGAACCCGGTCACCAAGACGCGGGTCGTTGACCCAGAGGTCTGCCACTACACGCTGGCCGTGATGACCACCGCTGGCATGTATGAGACCTCGGGCGACTGGCTCTACGACGTCGGCGTACCGGGAAAGAGCGGTATCGGGGGCGGGATCGTCACCATCGCGCCCGGCAAGGGTGGGCTCGGGACCTTCGCCCCGCCGCTCGACGGCGCCGGGAACAGCGTCAGGGGACAACTCGCGTCGCAGTACTTGGCTCGAAGGCTGGGGCTGAGTCTGTTCGCCTCGGAGCCGGAGTAGCGGCACTCACGTGATCAGCGGAAGAGGGAGGCGAGAGCGCTGAGATCTGCCTGGCCTAGCCCTGCAATGAGCGCCCGCTGCACGACGGCGCGGTTGGCGGCGAGCTGAGGCACGTCGGCACCAACGCGGGCGGCCAATCCGGCGGCAAGGTCCAGGTCCTTGGCGACCAGGTCGAGGGCGAATGCGACCGGGGTGTCGTCGGGACGCTCGTAGGCGGCGCGCTTGTACAGGACGAATGGCGCGGCGACGGCACTGGAAGCGATCACCTCGTATGCAGCGGAGCGCTCGACTCCCGCCTTCTCGGCCAGCACCAGCGCCTCGGCCAGGGCCGCGTTGAGCGCATGCACCATGCTGTTGACGACCAGCTTCATCGTCGCGCCGGCGCCGAGCGGACCTAGCGGGATCACCCGGCTGGCAAACGCCTCGAGCGCGGGTTTGGCTCGGGCCAGGGCCGCCTCGTCCCCACCGGCCATCACCAGCAACTGACCGCTCTGCACGGTGGAGACGCTGCCGGAGACGGGCGTGTCGATGAGCGTTGCACCTGCGCGAGCGACTTCGGGCCCCAGCTCCTGCAGCGTCGCCGGGTCCACGGTGCTCGTGTCCGCCACCACCATCCCCGCGCGCAACCCGGCGACCAATCCGTCCGGGCCGACGTAGGCGGCCCGAACGGCCTCGTCGTCAGCGAGCGACACGATGATCACGTCGGCAGCCGCCACGGCCTCCCGAGGGGTCGCGGCGACCGACACGCCGTGCTCCGAACCCAGCGCTTCGGCCCGCGATCGAGTGCGGTTGTAAACGGTGACGTCGTACGCGGCCAGGACCAACCGGCCGACCATCGCCGACCCCATCCGCCCGGTACCGACGACGGCGACCGGCGGCAACCTGCTCACATCACCAACCAGCCGCCGTCGACGTAGAGCTGGACGCCGTTGACGCTGCGGTTGGTCAGCAGGAAATCAGCCGCGCCCACGACGTCGGCCATGGTCGAAAGGCGTCCGGTCGGCGTCCGCGAGCGAAAGGCTTCGAGCACCGCGTCAGGCTTGCCGGCCCAGAACGGGCTGTCCCCCACGATCCCGGGGTGGATGGCGTTGACCCGGATCGGCGCAAGCTCGATCATCAGTGCGTTCACCATCCCGATGACGCCGCCATTGACCGTTGAGACGGTCATCGAGCCGGGGTACGGACGATCCTTGGCCCGCCCGCCGAAGACAACGATGGCGGTGTCGTCGTGCATCGCGGGCGACAGGACATGCACGGCCTCGGTGTACCCGACCAGCTTGAGTGTTACCAGATTCAGCGCCCGGTCCAGGTCATAGTCGCGGACGTGGTTGACGTCCCGGTCAATGGCGGCGAGCACCAAATTGTCGACCCGTCCGATCCCGGCCAGCGCGGCTGCGATGCCTCTTGGCTTGGTGAGCTCGACCGCCACGCCGCGGGCGTTGTCGCCCAGGGACGACGCCACTTCGGCTGCCTTGGCCGGGTCCCGGCCGGTGATGACAACGTCGTCGCCCTGCTTGCTCCGATGCCGGGCGATCTCCAACCCCTGTCCGCTGGTTCCGCCGACGACGACTGTGATCACTGCTTGTCTCCCGTCTCCAAGCGCTGCCGGAGGTAGTCCCAGTCCCGCGCGAACCGATACGAGTGCCGGCCCGGCGGCTGCGGTGCCTGGGTCTCCAGCCAGCGCACCGGACCCTCTCCGGCTGGTCGGAACGAATGGACACATCCGACGCTGGCCCAGCCGACGTCGCCGGGGCCGAGCACATACGACGCGCCGTCGAACGTCGCCTCCACCGATCCGTCCAGGATGAAGTAGGTCTCCTCGAACGGGTGGTCGTGCCCTCCGATCAGCCCGGTCGGCTCGTACTGCACCATGAACATGGTCGCCAGCTGCGCCCCCAGGTCGGAGTCGATCATCATCTTCACAGTGATGCCGCTGTAGACGAGCAGCGCGGTCCGCATGCTCGCCGAGACGGCCAGCCGGTCTTGGGTCTGCTGCGCGGGGTCCATGTGCTCCGGGTCGATGTGTCCGTACCGGCGGGTGCGGGGGTCGCGGACGTCGGCAGGAACCGGTTCGGTCGCCACGAGCTCCGGGATGACGTAGGTATCCAGGTCATGCTTGACCCGCGGGGTTGGTGCCGACATCCGAGCCCAGCGGGCCTCGACGTCTCCGATACTGCGCAAAACGTGCGGAACCCCGACTGGGATCCAGCCGTAGTCGCCGGGCCCGAGCAGGGCAGCTTCTCCAGGCGTTTGAACGACCACCTCCCCGTCCAGGACATACAAGCTCTCCTCGTAGGAATGCACATGCGCGGGCATCGAGCCGCCGGCGTCGAGGCGGCCAAGCGCGAACCCGGTGTGCACGGCTGCTGTCGAGGAGTCCACGACCGACCACGCATCGAGGCCGCGGGCACCGGACAGCGGTCCCGCGACCGGCCTCCAGACCGCATCTGCGGCCCGGCGAACGAGGTGATGCGTGCTCACGCAGCGGACGCCTTCGCCTTCTCGGCCGCTTCGACAAGATAGTCGCGGGCGTTCTCGACCAGGGTGCGCGCTCGGTCGACGTCGGCGAGCAGCTTGAAGTCCCGCTTGCGGAATTCGCCGTCGACGATGACGTGCTCGACGTTGGACACGTCGGCGCACAAGGTCACGGCGGCAACCGGGTCGTGGATCGGTGCCACGTTGATCGCGGTCGCGTCGATGACGACGACGTCGGCCTTCTTGCCGGGCGTGAGGGAGCCGACCCGGTCCTCCAGCCCAGCTACGTGCGCGCCATTGATCGTCGCTATCTCGAGCAGCTTGTCCGCCGTCAGGATCGTGTCGGGAACACCGGTGTCGGCCTCCCACGCGACCGCGTTGACCCGCGCCCGTTCGGCGCCGAATGCGGCGCGCATCTGGGTGAACATGTCACCCGGGACAGTCGTGACGACGTCGATGGACAGGCTCGGCCGCAGCCCAAACTGGTAGCTCTTGTTCACCGGCGGCCAGCCGTGGCCCATCTGCAGTTCCACCTGGGCAGCGATGGAAATGGTCCCCCCCGTATCCGCGACCCGCTTCCACTCGTGTTCGCTGAAGTAGCAGCAGTGGATGAACGTCGTGTCGGGTCCGAGTAGTCCGAGCCGATCGAGTTGCTCGACCATGGCGTACCGGCCTGCCAGCCGGCCCATCGCGACATGGACAGTGACCGGGATGCCGAGCTCGCGCGCGAGCTCCCACTCGGCCTTGACCACCTGGTCCTGGGTGAAGCCCGGGCCGCGGGTCGCCAGGGCCATGGTGAGCAGGCTGTCGTCGGAGGAGAAGTAGGAGCTCCTGACCCGGCGCACGTCATCGCCGGGGATCGCCTCGGCGCTGAAGAACCAATACTTCTCCAGCGACGTGTTGGCGCTGCCGTAGGCGTACTGCGCCCGGATCCCGGTCTCCTGCAGGCCCCGGACCGCGGCGTCCGGATGTTCGGGTGTGTTGTTGATATGCGACCAGTCGACCAGCGTCGTGATGCCGGCGTTCAGACACTCCAAGGACCCCGCGACGTTGCTCGCGTAGACGTCCTCAGCCCGGTACAGCGGAGCGAAGGTGTCCAGGACCTCGACGAAGTAGTCGTCGAGCGTGGCGTTCGGGGCGCAATTGCGGATCGCGGCTTCCCAGGTGTGCCGATGGGTATCCACGAAGCCGGGAATGACGATCTTTCCGGCGCAGTCCACGACCTCAGCGTCAGCCTCGATGCCAGCCTCAACGGCGGCGATCCGGTCGTCCTCGATGAGCACGTCCCCGGTTCGCAGATCCCCCACCTCAGGGTCCACGGAGAGGACCGTCCCGCCCTTGAGGAGAAGCTTGCCCATGCCTGACTCCCTTCGAGTCGTGGGTCCGGGAGGCCCGCCGTCAGTAGTCGGCGAGCCGTCGTACGGCTGTGATGACCTTGTCGACGGTTGGGATGACCTCGTCCTCGAGTGCGTCCGCGAAGGGCAGCGGTACGCACTCGGCCGCCAGTCGGCGGACCGGTGCGTCGAGCATCTCGTAGCCCTCGTCGGCAACAATCGAGGCGACGGTCGCACCCCAGCCGCCTTGGTACGGGTTCTCCTCGACGACGAGCAGGCGGTTCGTTCGCTCGACGGAGGCAAGGACGGTTGCAACGTCCAGCGGCACGAGGCAGCGCAGGTCAACGACTTCCACCGAGATTCCCTCACCGGACAGCCGCTCGGCGGCGGTCAGGGCGAGCGGCACGGTCGAGGCCAGGGCGACCAGCGTCAGGTCGGCTCCATCACGGGCGATCCGGGCCTGACCGAGCTCGATGACGTGATCTGGCGGCGCCGGCTCGCCCTTGCTGGCGAAGAGCCCTTTGTGCTCGAAGAAGACGACGGCGTCGTCGGAGCGGATCGCGGCAGCCATCAGCCCGACGACGTCGGACGGGGTGGCAGGCGCGACCACCTTCAGGCCGGGGATGGTGAACGCCCAGTTCTCCACCGCCTGGGAGTGCTGGGCCCCGAAGCCGAGCCCGCCGCCGTTGGCCGTACGAATCACCAGCGGGACCGTGACCTGGCCGCCGGTCATGTACCGCGCCTTCGGGATCTCGTTCGCCAGGTAGTCCCAGCAACACGCCAAGAAGTCGCTGAACATGATCTCCGCGACCGGCCGTATGCCGGTCATCGCCGCACCCATGGCTGCGCCAACGATCGCCTGCTCGGAGATCGGGGTGTCCCAGACTCGCTGCGGGCCGAATTCCTCGAACAGGCCAACCGTGGTCTTGAAGACACCGCCGGCCGCGCCGATGTCCTCGCCGATGCACACCACCGTCGGGTCGCGGCGCATCTCCCGCGCGATGCCCTCGGCGACGGACTCGCGGTACGTCACGTCCGCCATGCCACGCCTCCGTCCGCCCACACGTCGGTGAGCGCTTCGGCTGGGTCGGCATCCGGCGCGGCCTGAGCGGCCTCGGACGCTTTCGCTACGGCCGCGGCGGCTCGACTGTCCGCGGCATCGACATCGGCCGGATCGACGTCCATCGCGGCCAGTTGATCCCTGGTCACCAGCAGCGGGTCGCGGCGCAGCCACTGCTCGACCTCATCCGCCGGGCGGTACTGCGCGGGATCCGTTCGACTATGGCCGAAGTGCCGGTAGGTGCGGGCCTCGATCACCGTCGGTCCCTCGCCTCGGCGGGCGCGGGCGGCCGCGGCTGCCACGGCCTCGCGGACGACCAGCACGTCGTTGCCGTCGAGCAGATGGCCGGGCAGCCGATAGGCAGCCGCCCGGTCAGCGGCGGGATTGGGCACCGAGGTGACACTCGCAATCGGCGTGTACTCCATGTAGAGGTTGTTCTCGCAGACGAAGATCACCGGCAGCCGCCACACGGCGGCGAGGTTGAGCGTTTCGTGGAAGGCCCCGATGTTGGTGGCTCCATCGCCGAAGAATGCGACCGCGACCTGGTCGGTGCCGCGGAGCCTGGCCGACCACGCTGCCCCGGCAGCCATTGGCAGATGGGCGCCGACAATGGCGTACGACCCGAGCATTCCGTGGTCTGCCTTGGTGAGGTGCATCGAGCCGCCCTTGGCCTTGCAGACCCCGGTCGCCTTGCTCATCAGCTCGGCCAGACACTCCTCTGGTGTCGCCCCGCGAGCGATCGCGTGGTGGTGCCCGCGGTAGGTGGCGAAGACATAGTCGTCCGGCCGCAGCGCGGCGCTGGCACCCACCGCCACCGCTTCCTGCCCGGCCGCCAGGTGCGTGGTGCCCTTCACCAGACCACGCAGGAACAGGTCGTGGGCCGCCTGCTCCGTACGCCGGATCACCGCCATCTGCTCGTACAGGTCCAACAGGGTCGCGGCGTCGACCGAGCGCGTGTCGACGGTCACGGCTCGCCCCGGCCAGCCGGCGTGTTGAGGTGCGACTGGGACTCGCGAATGGGCGGAAGCGCGCCTCCGACGGTCCAGTACCGCTGGCCGGCCACCAGGAGCTCCTCGGCCGGGAACTTCGTGATGACCTCGCAACCGTCAGCGGTCACCACCACTTCTTCCTCGATCCGTGCCGCCGACCAGCCGTCGGACGCCGGCCAGTAGGTCTCGAGGGCGAAGACCATGCCCTCTTCCAGCGTCTCCGGGTGGTCCAGGGAGACCAGCCGGCTGAAGATCGGCTTCTCCCAGATCGCCAAGCCGACCCCGTGCCCGTACTGCAAGGCGAACGCGGCCTCCTCGTTGGCGAAGCCGAACTCCTCCGCGCGTGGCCACAGCGTGACGATGTCGGCGGTCGTCGCGCCCGGTTTCACCGCCGCGATCGCATCGTCCATGTACTCGCGGCAACGGGTGTAGGCGTCACGCATCGCTGGCGACGCGCTCCCTACGGCGAAGCACCGGTAATAGCACGTCCGGTAGCCGAGGTGGCTGTGCAGGATGTCGAAGAACGCCGGGTCGCCCGGACGCACCACGCGGTCGCTGTACACGTGCGGGTGGGGCGAGCACCGCTCGCCGGATATCGCGTTGACGCCCTCGACGTACTCACTGCCGAGGTCGTAGAGGACCTTGCTCACCACACCGACGCACTCGTTCTCACGCACGCCCGGGCGCAGGAAAGCGTAGAGCTCCTCGTAGGCAGCGTCGACCATCGAACAGGCCTGGGTGAGCAGCCCGATCTCGTCTTCGGTCTTGATCCGGCGCGCCTCGAGGAAGACCTGTTGCCCGTCGACGACCTCCAGGCCCTCGGTCCGCAGCGCCGCGAGGATCGGCATCTCGATCACATCGACGCCGATCGGCTCGTTCTCCAAGCCGTGCTCGCGGAGCACGGTGGCGACCTTGCGGGCCACCTCCTCGGCGACGCCGGCATCGGGGTGAAATGCGCCGCGCAGGGTCGAGATGCCGGCGCGAGCCCGCTTGGTCCCGTCCAACCATGGGTTGAACAGTTGGTGATGGCGCGCCGCCGACCCGAAGTCCCAGACGACCGGCTCGCCCCCGCGGGGCAGGACGGCAAACCGGATGAGCTTGTCCATCGCCCAGGTTCCGATATGGGTCGCCGTCATGTAGCGAATGTTCGCGAAGTCGAACGTGAGTAGCGCGCCCAGCGACGAAGCTTCGAGTGTCACGTCGAGCCGCTGCAGCCGCTCGCGCCGGAGGCGGTCGACATCGATGCGCTGTTCCCAGTCGACAGCGTTTGGGCCATAGGTGCGGATCGCCATGGTGCACCGCCCTTCCCAAACGTCACCCGTGAGTAAAGTCACGCTTGCCGCGAGCGTCAAGTGTGACTGGACAGCCAACTGCCCGCTGGGCTTGACCCGCACGCTCAACCCCGTCGTGAGGATTGTCGTGATGAATCGCCCTGCGCAAAGGCCAGGCGGGCACATCACGACGATCTTCACGACCCACCGTTCAAGGCCTCTGTACGCTTCGGTTCGAGGAGGTCGCTCGTGTCTCCAGACCCCGTGCCGTACGTGGGCGAGCGGCTGCGTGAGGAACGGTTGCGGCGGGGCGTCAGCGTGCGCAGCCTGGCCAGGGATCTCGGAGTCTCGGCGAGCCTGATCTCCCAGATCGAAACCGGCAAGAGCCAGCCGTCGGTCGGAACCCTGTACGCGATCACCACCGCTCTCGACATCTCCGTCGAGGATGTTTTCGAGCCCCCTCGCGTGCGTCCGGTGGACTCCGCGAACACGTCGGCCGTACCGACCACGGTGCTGGAGGCCCTGGGATCCCTGCGCGGCCAGCGGGTCGGGCCGCTCGTGACGCCGAGCGCCCGGCAGGTCCTGCAGCTGGACTCGGGGGTGACGTGGGAGCGGCTCGGCCAGCTTCCGCGCACGCACGTCGACTTCCTTCTCATCACGTACGAACCCGGCGGCATGTCGTCCAGCAGCGGGCGCCTCATGCGCCATCCGGGCGCTGAATACGGGTACTTGATCAGCGGTGAGCTGGTCCTGACGCTCGGCTTCGACGAGCTGCGGATCACGCCCGGCGACGCCATATCGTTCGAGTCCCCCACCCCGCACCGCTACCACAACGATGGAACCGAGCCTGCCGTCGGCGTTTGGTTCGTCGCCGGCACCGACTGACGCCTGGTTCGTAGGCTGGCGCGATGGACGCAGCGGGACGGCTCCACTCGGCGACGTCGACGTTCCTCAACGCGCTGGACGACCACCAACGTCGACAGGCCACATTGCGCTTCGACGATGCCGACCGGCGAACCTGGGCGTACACGCCCGGCCCACGGGGTGGGGTGCCGATGTGGGCGCTGTCTCGGGGCCCGACGAAATCAGCCTTCAAGCTATTGGCTGCCCTGCTTGCGCCGCCTGCATTCGCCCGGGCCGTCGCTGTCATGGGCCTCGAAGAGGTGCTCGACCGGGCTGAGGGCCGCACATCGGGCAGGCGGCACGTCGGCGACTACTGGATCGCGGTCTTCGGTGAACCCGGCGTGGAGCCTTGGGGGCTGCGCTTCGAAGGTCACCACGTGTCGGTGAATGCCACTGTCGGCGCAGGAGAAGTGGCACTGACGCCACTGTTCCTCGGCGCGAACCCCGCGTCGGTCGGCGACGGTGAGCATGTCGTGCTCGCTCCAATAGGAGTCGAGGAGCGGCTCGGCTTCGACCTCGTGCATGCGCTGACCGTGGAACAGCGCGCTTCGGCACTGCTGTCCGATGCCGCCCCAGCCGACATCATCACGCGGAACCGGCCCCGCCTCGATGCGCCACCGGATCCGGCCGGAGTACCGCTGTCCGTACTCGACGGGTCTGCGGGGACGACCGCTCGAGAGCTGGTTCGCATCTATCTCGACCGGTTTGCCGATGGCGTCAAGCGCCCACCGGCGGACGAGCTGTGGTTCGCGTGGGCGGGCGCGCTCGAACCGGGCATCGGCCACTACTACCGGCTGAGCGGGCAACGCTTCCTGGTGGAGTTCGACAACACCCAGAACGGTGCCAATCACATCCATACGGTCGTGCGCGATCCCGAAGCTGACTTTGGCGAAGACATGTTGGCTGCCCATTACGGCCATAACCACAACGGCTGACGGCCCCGTTCGGGAGCGGGGCCGTCACCGTCAGTGATCTGTAGTTGCTACGACTTGACGCCGCCAGCGGTGAGGCCTGCGACGATCCGGCGCTGGAAGATGAGGACCATGATGAGCAGCGGGACGGTGAGGATGACGCCGGCCGCCATGATGCTGCCGAACGGGATGTCACGGCCAGTCGCGCCGGTGAAGAAAGTCACCGCCACGGTGGCGGTGCGGTACTCAAACTTGTTGGTCATCGTCAGCGCGATGATGTACTCGTTCCAGGCCGCGACGAACACGATGATCGCGGTCGTGAACACACCGGGTGCGGCCAGCGGCAGGATGACCTTCCGGAAGGCCTGCCCCTGGGTGCAGCCGTCGATCATCGCCGCCTGCTCGAGCTCGGCGGGCATCTGCCGGAAGAACGCCACCAGGTTCCAGACCGCCAGGGGCAGGGCAAACGACATGGCCGGCAGGATCAGCGCCTGGTAGCTGTTGATCCAGCCGATGTCGGTGAAGAGGCTGAACAGCGGGATCACCATCGCGATCCCCGGGAACATCGAGGTCGCGATGATGAGCGAGAGCGCAAGGTTCTTGCCCCGGAACTTCAAACGGGCTAGTGCGTAAGCGCACAAAATGGCGATGAACAGCACCAGCACGGTGACCGAGGAAGCCACGAAGACGCTGTTGAACAGCGCTCGGCCGAAGTGGTTCGCCGGGGCGAACGCATCTTGGTAGTTCTGGAGGGAGGGTGGCTGGGGCAGGAGGGTGGTCTGGAACACGTCGCTGGGCCGCCGCAGGCTGCTGACGATCATCCAGTAGAACGGCGCCAGGCAGTAGATGATGATCACTACGATGCCGACGTAGGCCAGCCACATCTTGGAGCGGGTCTGGCCGCCGTTGGCCCGTGTGGTGCGTGCGGTCCGGGCCTGGGCTTCGCCCTGCTGGGGGGCGCTGACGGACGTGCTGCTCATGGCGTGGCCCCCCTTGCGATCGTCGGGCGGAGACCTCGTTGGCCCTTGACGGGCTTGGCGGCCTTGTCCCGGGCCTCGCCGATGACGTCGGCGCCGAGCAGCTTCACGAAGGCATAGGCGACGACGACGACGTAGAGGAAGAGCAGGACGGCGTACGCCGCTGCCGGCCCGAACCTGGTGGCGTTGTTCTCGAGAAACGCGAGGATCGAAATCGTCTCGACGCTCGGTTTTCCTGGGCCGACGAGCACGTAGGGCAGGTCGAACATTCGCAGGTTGTCCAGGATGCGGAACAGCACGGCGACCAGGAGGGCCGGCTTCACCAGCGGCAGGGTGATATGCCGGAATTGCTGGAGTGCCGACGCGCCATCAATCCTTGCCGCCTCGTAGACCTCGCCGGGGATGACCTGCAGCCCGGCGAGGACGAGCAGGCCGATGAACGGCGCCGTCTTCCAGGTGTCGGCGATGATGACCGCTGCCTTGGCCTGCCAGCCGTCGGTGGACCACAGGATCTGCTGGTTGATGATCTGCGTTGGCGATGCCGTTGGCGTCGAAGATCCACCGCCAGAGCAACGCCGAGACCACCGTAGGAATGGCCCATGGCACCAGGATGCTGGCCCGGATGAGTCCCTTGCCGCGGAACGCCTTGTTCATGATCAGCGCCATCGCGACGCCGATGACGACCTCGATGGCCACACACACCACGGTGAAGAACGTGGTGTTGTAGAAAGCGTTCCAGAAGCGGTCGCCAGTCTCGCCACTGAAGACGGCGGTGTAGTTGTCCAGCCCGACGAACTGCTCGCCCTCGACGACGAATCCGCTCTCGTCGACAGCCTGGCTTGTGCTGAACAGCGACTGGCGAATCCCGGCGACGATCGGGTACCCGATCACGACGAGCAGCACCAGGAAGGTCGGGGACATCAGCCCCGATGCCAGCCGCCCCTGGTCCTCGAAGCTCCTGAGCTTCTTTACCGGTTCCGCAGGCGGCACCCTCGGGGGTGCCTCAACGGTTGCCATGCGACCTCCCTCGGTGTGGGGCGACCGGCCCGCCGGCCGGCCGCCCCACCAACGCCAGCCCGAAACTACTGGGTGAGCTCTTCCAGCTTCGTCTGCAGCTGTTCGAGCGCCTCCTCGGTCGTCATGTCTCCGCTGAGCGCAGCGTATGCCGCGTCCTGAATCGCGAGCGTGGCATCACCGTAGCGCACCACCTTTGGCCGCGGAACTGCGTTGAGGATCGATTCCTTGAGCACCGGGAGGTAGGGGTACTTCTCCTGCAGCGCGGCATCGTCGTAGATCGACGTGTAGATCGGCGCCTGGGAACGCCAGCTTCGAAGTTCTTCTGGTTCTGCTCCTCGCTCGTGTAGAACTTGATGAACTCCAGCGCGCTCGCCTTGTTCTTCGCGTACGTCGAGATTCCCATCGCGTGGCCGCCCAGGCTGGAGGCACCGGGGCCGTCGAGGCCCGGCAGCGGCGCGACCGCGAACTTGCCGGCAACCTGGGACGAGCCGTCGGTGGCGTTGGCCAGGCTGTACTGGTAGGGCCACTGCCGGTGGAAGATGAGCCTGCCCTCCTGGAAGGCGCGGCGCCCTTCCTCCTCCTTGTAGGTGATGGCCTCGGCGGGGATGTAGCCCTCCTTGAAGCCGTTCACCAGGAAGTTCAGGCCCTCTGCGGCCTCCGGCGTGTTGACGTTCGGCTTGCCGCTCGTCGTCGGTGACCACGCCGCCCGCACTGTTGATCGCCTCGGAGGCGTTGACGGTGAGGCCTTCGTACTTCTCGAACTGGCCGGCGTAGCAGTCGACGCCCTCACCCTCCGGGGTGGCCTGGATCTGCTCGCACTGGTCGATCAATTCCTGCCACGTTGCCGGGCGGTCGGCGATGCCCGCGGCCTCGAGCAGGTCGGTCCGGTAGTACAGCATCCCGCCATCGGAGGCGCTGGGGATGGCGTAGAGCTTGTCGAGGTACCTCGCGGAGTCGATGACCGGCTCCAGCATCTCGTCCACTGGGAACTCTTCCTCCGGCAGCTCCACGATGTACCGGTTCGCCGCGAACTCCGCGGTCCACACGTTGTCGACGCTGATCACGTCGTACGCGTCGGACTGCGTCTCGGCATTCTGGATCATCTGTGCGCGCTGCTGGTCCGCGCTCTCCGGCAGCTCGATGAGGGTGGCCTCCTCGTCCGGGTGCTCGGCGTTCCACTGGTCCAGGATCTCCTGCACAACACCACCGGTGGTGTCCTTGCCGTGGACCACCGTGAAGGGTCCCGTGCCTTCGAGCGCCGGTGCTCCCGTAGGTTCGCCGCCGGCCTCTTCACCATCTCCGCCGCCGTCGTCACCCCCACAGGCCGCCAGCACCATTCCGGAGGCTGTCGCCGCCGCGACGAAAGCCAGATGTTTGCGCCGCATGGTGCGGCTCCCTTCCCTCGACGTCTATGCCGGGCCACGCGTGGCGTAGCTCACAGGTCAGCGTGGCTGGTAGCAGGCGGCAAGCACAAGCCGAGTGGGTTGAGGTGACGTAACGATTTGAGCACCTCGACGACACACAACAGGCGATTTCGTTTGGCCGACGGCGCCCAGCACACCGCCGTCACCGCACGCAACCGCCATCGCCGTCGGGTCGCACGTGGGGACGCATCACGTCTTCGGTCCCCTTGAGCGCATAAGGATCCCTGCCGGCGACCAACAGGACGTCGCGGTGGTCGAGCGTTCCCATGGCCTGGTCCGGACCGGGTGGAAACCACGGCAGGAGCGACTCAGCGCTCATGTAGTGGTTGACCAGGGCCCGACGCATACCGCGCTGGCCGGTGTTCGGCAGCGAGCGATGGAGCAGGTAGCCGTCGAAGATCAGCACGGCGCCCGCGGCGAACTCCATCGGCACGGCGTCCTGCTCGCGGTATCCGAAGCCGTGCGCTTCCTGGGTGCAGTCGAACCGGGGGTCGTGCTGTTCCCGAACCGGGTAGAGCACACCGGGGCGATGGGAGCCCGGAATTACCCAGAGACAACCGTTCTCGACCGTGGCGTCGTCGAGCGCGATCCACGCTGCAGTCAGGGACCGGTCGCGGGTCGGTATGTGAGCCTCGTCCTGGTGCCATGCCTGTCCTGGCTTGCCCTCCGCCTTGATGAACAGCATCGACTGCATCATCTTCACGTTTGGACCGACGACCTCGCAGAGCATGTCGACCACTGACGGCAGCCGTCCGATGTCGAGCATCACCGAAGAGATCTTGTGCGGGAAGTGGATGCACAGGTAGCGACGCAGCACGGCCGCGTCGTCGTCCTGCTCGTGCGCCGGCGCGATCCCGTCGATGTTGCCCCGAAGACCGCGGCATATGGCCGTCGCCTCGGCGCGGGCTTCGGCAAGCATGGCCGGTGACAGCGCATCGGGGATGATTACATAGCCGTGGCGGTCATAGTCGGAGGCCGTTGCGCCGCGCCGCAAACGGGTGGCCCAGGGTGGTAGAACGGCGGTCTCAGTGTCCGGCATCGTTCGCTCCGGTCTTGTTCGGATGTCTCATCCTCAGCGATTCTTTACACAGAAAGAATGTTTGAATGACGTGAGCGTTTGTCTGAACGTGCACTCGATTGGATGGTCGCGTTGGACCGTCCGGCGACGGCTGACTACCCGCCCGGCACAGGACTGCGGCCGCGGGTAATCGAGGACTTCGAGTTCGTCTGGATGCTGCAAGGCAATGCCCGCTTCACGGCCAGCGAGGAGCTGCCGCTCAAACCTGGTGCCCTCCTATTGGTTCCGCCCGGTCTTCACCATGGCTTCCGGTGGGATCCGGCCCGGCCGAGCCGGCACGGATATGTCCATTTCGGACCCACTGACGTTGACAGGGACGTGGCGCCGCAGGCTCGACTGACCCGGATGTCTGGAGCGGACCCACTCTCTGGACTGTGCGCCTACCTGTTGTGGCTCGGCGGGATCACCCACGATGACTGGCAGCTCTGGGTGCGCCGGACCCTCGACTACATGCTGGCACTGATCGACACCGGACCATTGCCCAGCGTCGACGCGGTGCCCACGCCGAGCGGTCCGATGGACGCAGCAGTCGCACACCTGCGAAGCGAGTGGTCGCGGATGCCGCTGCGGCGCGTGAGCGTGGCGGAGCTCGCCGCGGCCGCACACGTGTCTCGCGGCTACCTCAACCGGCTGTTCCAGGTCGGATTCGGCGTCAGTGTTGCGGTGGCCCTGGAGCATCTCCGCTGTTCACGCGCGGAGGCCTTGCTCACCCGCACCGACCTGAAGATCGCGGCCATCGCCCGGCAATGCGGCTTCGCCGACGTCGGCCACTTCTCTCATCGGTTCTCCCGGATCTACGGCGTTTCACCGACTAAGTACCGGACCGCCGCGGTCCGGATACCGTCCGTTCTGGACCGTTCCGGTGTCCTCCAGTTCAGCCAGCTGGTGTGGGAGTGACGTGGCGACGCGACTGCACGATCGCGAAACCGGCCCGCAACGAACGCACCGTCGGTGAACGTCGCGTTGGCTGCCGGGTTGGCGCCGGTGCCGTGGAAGTCGGAGAAAGCCGCAGACTGGTTGACGAACACTCCGCCGGTTAGGTTGACCGACAGTGCCACGCCAGCATCCAGGGCGGCTTGTTCGGCGGCGTCGATCACTTTGTCGTCGGTGGAGTACACCGACGCGGTCATGCCGCCGTGCCGCCTGACCGTGTCCGCGGAACAGGGCAATTGACGCGTCGGTCGAGTCAGTGGCGATCAGGAACGAGATCGGTCCGAAGCATTCCTGGGTGTAGACGTCGGTGTCGCCTGCGTCGACAGCGAGAATGGTCGGCGTACGCACCGTTGCGTCGGGCCAGGACGGATGTGCGATCGTTCGCGACCCAGGACTACGCGGCCCTGACTGGACACGGCCGCGAGCCGCTCGAGGACGCTTGCGTTGACGACGGCGCCGAGCAGCTTCGACCGCGCGGGCCTCGTCAGCCAGCAACTTCTGCACGGCCGCGGCAACGGCCTCGGCGACCTCGTCGAAGGACTTGTGCCCCTCGTCGGTGGCGATTCCCTCGCGCGGCACGAACACGTTCTGCGGCGCCGTGCACATCTGGCCGGTGTAGAGGCTGAACGAGAACGCCAGGTTGCGGCACAGTCCGGCGAAATCGTCGGTCGAGTCGACGACCACTGTGTTGACGCCGGACTTCTCCGTGTACACGACGGCTTGGCGGGCGTTCTGCTCGAGCCACGTCCCGAATGCGCTCGAGCCGGTGAAGTCGATGATCTTCACTTCTGGGCGGACCGCGAGCACTGCCGCCAACCGGTCCACCGGGTCCTCCGCGGCCAGCATCACGAGATTGCGATCGAAACCGTTCTCGGCGAGTACGTCTTGCGCAGTCTGCACAGTGATCGCAGAGCGGAAGAACCGCGTTGGGATGCGGTTTGACGACGACCGCGTTTCCGGTCGCGAGCGACGCGAACAAGCCGGGCCAGGAGTTCCACGTCGGGAACGTGTTGCATCCGATTACCAGGGCGACTCCTCGCGGGACGACATGGAAGGTCTTGGTCATCCGCAGCGGCTCGCCTTTGCCAGCGGGCTTCTCCCAGTGGGCTGTTGCCGGCGTCCGTGTCTGCTCCTCGTAGGCGTAGGCGACCGCCTCCAGGCCCCGGTCGAGCGCGTGGGTGCCCCCGGCCTGGAACGCCATGACGAACGCCTGTCCGGAGGTGTGCTGGACCGCGTTGGCGAGCTCGAAGACCCGCTCGTGGAGTCGGGCGAGGATCTCCAGGCTGACGGCGGCGCGGACGGTCGGCCCGGCGTCGCGCCAGGCTGGCATCGCCTCGGCGACGGCTGCGAGCAGCGGGTCGAGCCCGGCCGCTGTGACGCGGGGATATCGAACGCCCAGGTCGAGGGCCATACGGGCTGCGCTCGGTGGCGACCCAGACCCTCCGCGCCGGGCGTGTCAAGCTGGAAATCTTGGCCGAGCCAACGCCTCGTAGGCCGCTTTGCCGTCATCTGCCGCGGTTTCTCCGTAAACCCGAGGGCTCGGCGACTCGGGATAGGCGGAGAAGTACTCGCGGGTCCGGATCGCCTGCAGCGCGTTGTCCAGGGTTGGCTGGTGACGGGCGACGAGCTCTTCCGCGGACACGACGGCCTCCGGCTTCTGGGATGTGACAGTAGGTGCGCAGTTACGGGTTCACTGTGTCACACGGATCCGTGATTCGGCGGTGGACCGGTCGACTGTTGTCCTGTCGCCAGATCGTGGTATGCAGGACCTGAGCCGACTCGGAGGTGGTCGATGGACGCCCTGCTTCGTGATGCCGCGGACCGTGCGATCCGGTACCTGACGTGCACTGCCCCATCGGTCGGTTGCACCACAGGCCGACGCGGTCGCGGCACTTGCAGCGTTGGACGTCGCCACTGCCCGACGAGCCGACCGACCCGGCGGCGGTGCTCCGTCTCCTCGACGAGACGGCGTCCGCTGCGACGACCGCGATGGCCGGGCCACGCTTCTTCGGCTTCGTCGTCGGCGGTTCGCTGCCCGCCGCGTTGGCGGCGAACTGGCTCGCCGGTGCCTGGGACCAGAAATCCGCGTTCCGTTCAGTCGCGCCGGCGACGGCGACGCCTGGAGGAGGTCTCCCTGCGCTGGCTGGTCGACCTGTTCGGGTTGCCCGACGGAACGGCAGCGGGTTTCACGACCGGCGCGACGGTCGCCAACTTCACCGCACTGGCGGCGGCGCGGCACGCCGTGCTCGCCCAGGCGGGATGGGACGTCGAAGCCGACGGCCTGTTCGGGGCGCCGCCGATCACCGTCGTCGTCGGCGACGAGGTCCACCCGTCGCTGGTCAAGGCACTCGGGATGCTCGGCCTGGGCCGGAACCGGGTTGTGCGGGTGCCCGTCGACGACCAGGGCCGGATGCGCGCCGACCAGATGCCGCGAATCGACGGCCCGACGATCGTCTGCGCGCAGGCGGGGAACGTGAACACCGGGGCGGTCGACCCGCTCGGCCGAGATCTGCGCTCGCGCTCGCGAAGGCGCAGCCTGGGTGCACGTCGACGGTGCGTTCGGCCTGTGGGCGGCCGCAGTGCCGAGCCTGCGGCGACTGACCCGGGGCATCGAGGACGCCGACTCGTGGGCGACCGACGCGCACAAGTGGCTCAACGTGCCATACGACAGCGGCCTCGCGTTCGTCCGCGACCCGATGCGCTCCGAGCTGCGATGGCCGTCTCGGCCGAGTACCTGCCGCCCGCCGGTGGGCAACGCAACCCGTCCGACTACACCCCCGAGATGTCCCGGCGCGGCCGGGGGGTCGAGGTCTGGGCGGCGCTGTTCTCGCTCGGCCGCAACGGGCTGTCGACCTGATCGAGCGCAACTGCCGGATGGCTCGCCGGTTTGCGTCCGAACTGTCGGCGGCCGGCTTACGAGGTTCTCAACGACGTAGTGCTCAACCAGGTCCTGGTGTCCTTCGGCGAGCGCCGATGTCACTGACCGGATCGTGGCCGCGGTCCAAGCTGACGGCACCTGCTGGTGCGGCGGAACCGTCTGGCACGGCCGACCCGCCATGCGCATCAGCGTCAGCTCGTGGGCGACCACCGACGACGACGTCACCCGCAGCATCGAAGCCATCTCCAAGGTTGCCCAGTCCGAGTTGTCAGGCCGGACAACTCACTGAGCTGCCCCGACGCGCACTGCACGCTGACGACTTGGGCACCGTGCGACCTGTCAGGCCGCACAACTTGCTGAGCTGTCCGCAATGGCGGGTCGCACCCTGACAGCTCGGAGCCCGAGCAGCGCGCAGTGTGGTCACAGCTGATTGGCACGTTGTCTGGTCGCGATTGGCTCGCTGAGATGTCGTTGCGCCGCCCGACTCGCCCAGGTTTGTGGAGAGCCGCAGCGTGCCAATTGGGGTTGGCGATGCGTTGTGAAGATCGTCGTGGTGGGATAGCGGCCCCCGCCCCGGCCAACTAGTACGCACAACGATCTTCACGACTGCGACGGATGCGGCCGTGCCACACTCGCCCGCATGGCGGCACTGAGCCGTGCGGCGACCGTAGGCGTCGTCGGGGCAGGCACGATGGGCGGCGGGATCGCCGAGGTAGCCGCGCGGGCAGGTCATCGGGTATTGATCGTCGACGCGGCTACGGGCGCGGCTGATGCCGCAGTCGCAGCGACACGGGAGCGGCTCAACCGGTCTGTGGCCAAGGGCCGACTAACGAGGGACGAAGCCAACGCAGCCGCCGGGCGGATGACCGTGGTCGGGTCGGTCGCTGATCTCGCACCCTGCGCTCTCGTGGTCGAGGCGGTCGTCGAGGACCTCGACACCAAGCGTGCTCTATTTGCCGAGCTGGCGGAGATCTGTGACAGTACTGCGATCTTGGCGACGAACACGTCGTCATTGGACGTCACCGAAATTGCTGCCGGTATAGCGAAACCTGGGCGTGTTGCCGGCATGCATTTCTTCAACCCGGCACCGGTGTTGCCGCTGGTCGAGATCGTCGCGGCAGCGCAAACTGAGTCGGCCATCCTCGACACTCTGCTCGAGACGGCTCGGGCCTGGGGCAAGACGCCGGTCCGGTGCGCATCGACACCGGGGTTCATCGTCAACCGGGTCGCTCGGCCGTTCTACGGCGAGGCGTTCCGCTTGGTCGAAGCCGGCGTGGCCGATCCCGCGACGATCGACGCACTGTTACGAGAGGCGGGCGGCTTTCCGATGGGCCCGCTCGAGCTCACTGACCTGATCGGTCAGGACGTCAACGCCGCCGTCAACCGGAGTATCTGGGAGGCGTTTGACCACGACCCGCGGTTTGCGCCGTCGCCGATTCAGGCGGCACTGGTTTCCGAGGGACGGCTCGGCCGCAAGTCCGGCCACGGGATATTTGAGGGCGGACAGCGTCCGGAGCCATCAACCGCGCCGCCGGCACCGCGGCCGCTGCGGCTGGTCGTGAACGGCGCTGGCGATCCACTGGAGCCCGTAGTCGCACGGCTGGCGGAGGCCGGCACCCAGGGCATTCGGACCATGGATTTCGGACCGGTTCGGTTGCGGCCCGAACCCGGCGTCGTCCTTCGGCTCACCGACGGACGCCCGGCAGCGGACTTTTCCGAGGCGGCGGGCGAGACGGTCGTCGCTGTTGACCTGGCTCTCGACTATGCGACCGCCACGCGGCTGGCGATCGCACCGCCGGCGAACGCACCGGCGGGAGCGGTGAATGCCGCAGTGGGCTGCCTGCAGGCCGCTGGGCTGAGTGTCACCGTTCTGCCCGACGTGCCGGGCCTTGTCGTCGCCAGAACTGTTGCGATGCTGGCCGCATCTGGCGCCGATGCCGTCGACGCCGGTGTGGCCGATGCCGTCGACGTGGACACCGCGATGCGCCTGGGCGTCAACTACCCTCGCGGGCCGATCGAGTGGGGAGACGCCGTGGGCTGGGGCTGGATCGAGCGTGTCTTGGCCGCGCTGGCGGCTGCCGACGACGAACGTCGCTACCGCAGCTTCGACAGCGTGCGCCGACGGGCGGTGCGTCCCGGTGGTTGACCCGCAGCGGCTGGCCGAGCAGTCCGCCGCTGCGATGTGGGCCGAGGACGCGGCGTCCCAGGCGATGGGTATGACGCTGGACGACGTGCGGCCCGGGTACGCCCGGCTGACGTTGACCATCCGTTCCGACATGGTCAACGGGCACGGCATCTGCCATGGCGGCTTCGTCTTCGCCTTAGCTGACTCCGCCTTTGCCTTCGCATGTAACTCGTACAACCGCAGCACTGTCGCGCAGGCATGCGACATCGTATACGTCGCGGCTGTACGGCTGGGTGACGAGCTGATCGCGGAGGCCGTCGAGGTCACTCGGTTCGGTCGCAACGGTGTCTACGACGTCACGGTCCGGCGCGCCGGCACGGCGAAAGTGGAGTACGTGGCGTTGTTCCGTGGCCGGTCGCGCGAGATCGGCGGCAGCTTGGTTGCCGAGGACTCCGGGCGGTGAGCACGCGTCTCTCGTCCACTTCAATGATCAAAACCGTGCGATACCTGCCGGTTAGAGCGTTTTGACACGGATTGGATCATTGGAGTTGCGTTGTGGGTCGCGCCGGCTGCAGCTTCGTAGTCGGTTATCGGTTATCCCCAGACCAGGGCTTGGGCGGGGTCCTCCAGGATCGCGGAGACGTCGGCCAGGAACCGCGAGCCCTGCTCGCCGTCGACCAACCGATGGTCGAATGACAGCGCGAGTGTGGTGACCCAGCGCGGTCGCACCTTGTTTCGATGCACCCACGGCTGCTTGCGGACTGCCCCGAATGCCATGATCGCGGCCTCACCGGGTGGCAAGATCGGCGTGCCCGTGTCGACGCCGAATACGCCGACGTTGGTGATCGAGATCGTTCCACCGGTCATGTCAGAGGGCGGTGTCTTGCCTTCGCGCGCCGTCGCGGCCAGCAAGTTGATCGCGACGGCGAGGTCGCGCAGCGACAGCCGGTCGGCGTCCTTGATGTTGGGCACGACCAGACCGCGCGGCGTTGCCGCGGCGATGCCGAGGTTGACATATCTCTGTACCACGATCTCCCCGGCGTCCTCGTCCCATCGGGCGTTGACCTCCGGCGTGCGCCGGGCCGCGATGCACATCGCCCGAGCCAGCACCGCCAACGGTGAGAGCCGGACATCGTGGAACTCGCGAGAGTCTCGAAGCCGATCCACCAGCCGCTTAGTGCGAGTGGCGTCGACGGTGACGAACTCGGTGACGTGCGGAGCGGTGAACGCGGACTGGACGACGGCGGCTGCTGTCGCTTTCCGTACCGACCGGATCGGGATGCGCTCTTCTCGCGGCTGGCCGTCCCAGCCCGCGCCCGTCGGTGCGCCGACAGCCACCGCCGGGCCGGCGCCGGCGACCCCCTCGACGTCGGCACGGGTGATGGTGCCGTCAGGCCCGGACGGGACCACGGTCGACAGGTCGACGCCGAGGTCTTTCGCGAGTTTGCGCACCGGTGGCTTGGCCAGCGCCCGGGTAGTGTCCGGTGCAGCCTCGCCTGGCCCTACTCGTTGATCTTGTCGCTCTGTGGCCGTCGCGGCCCCATGGTCGACGGCGTTGAAGGTAGCGGTGAGCGCGGCGGATGCCTCGGCTGGTGCCGCGGCTGGAGCGGCTGGTGCATGCCGACGCGGTCGGCGTCGGGCCGCAGTTGTGCGCGGACCGTATCCGACCAGGACTGCTTGCCGGTCTTCGGGTTGGGCAGGCACCGGCGGCGGCACCATGTCACTGGTTGGGTCCTCGCCAGCACCACCGACGATGCCCGCGCCGCCAGGTTCGCCGGATTCAGTCAGCACGTCCGCGGACGGTTCGGCCCGCGGTGCTGCTGCGCCGGCCGAGCCCGAACGAACCGCGATGATCGGCGTCCCCACCGGAACGGTCTGCCCCTCCTCGACCAGCAGCCCGTCGACGACGCCGGCGAAAGGACTGGGCAACTCGACCAACGACTTGGCCGTCTCGATCTCGACGATGACGTCGTTGACCTTGACCGTGTCGCCGACCTTGACCTTCCAGGAGACGATCTCGGCCTCGGTCAGCCCCTCCCCAACGTCGGGCAGCTTGAACTGCGAAACGTCACTCACGTCGGTCCTCTCAGAACGCCAACGCTCGGTCTACACCGTCGAGCACGCGATCGAGGTCGGGAAGGTACTCCTCCTCGACCCGCGCCGGCGGATACGGGGTGTCGTAGCCCGTGACCCTCAGTACGGGTGCCTCGAGGGAGTAGAAACACTCCTCCGTGACCCTCGCCGCGATCTCCGCACCGATGCCAAGAGTCCGCTGGGCCTCGTGCACGACGATGCACCGGCCGGTCTTGCGCACCGAGCCGTGCAGCACCGGCATGTCCAGCGGCGAGAGCGAACGCAGGTCGATCACCTCCAGCGATCGGCCCTCTTCGGCTGCGGCTGTCGCAGCGTCCAGGCAGGTGCGCACCATCGGCCCGTAGGCGACCACGGTCGCGTCGGTGCCGCTCCGCACAGTCCGCGCTGCGGTCAGCGGCAGCTCAGGTGTTCCGTCCTCCTCGACCTCCCCCTTGTCCCAGTACCGGCGCTTGGGCTCGAAAAAGAGCACCGGGTCGTCGAGAGCGATGGCCTGCTGGATCATCCAGTACGCATCGACCGGATTGGAGATCGCGACGACCTTCAAACCAGGCGTATGGACGAAATAACCTTCCGGGCTTTCGCTGTGATGTTCGACTGCTCCGATGCCACCACCGAACGGCACCCGGATCACGATGGGCACTCGTAGCCGGCCACCGGAGCGGAAGTGCATCTTGGCGACCTGGCTGACAATCTGGTCGTAACCCGGGAACACGAATCCGTCGAACTGGATCTCGCACACCGGCCGGTAGCCCCGCAGCGCCAGCCCGACCGCAGTCCCGATGATCCCGGACTCGGCCAGCGGGGTGTCGATCACCCGGTCCTCGCCGAAGTCCTTCTGCAACCCGTCGGTGACCCGGAACACCCCACCGAGCTTGCCGACGTCCTCGCCCATCACCAGGACCTTCGCGTCGCTCTCCATGGCCTTGCGCAGCCCCGCGTTGATGGCCTTGCCGAGAGCCAATGTCGTCATCGCGCCACCTCCTCGCCGACAAACGAGTCGAGGTAGGCCGCCATGTCGTCGCGCTGCTGAAGGAGGATCGGCGTCGGCTCTACGTACACGTGCTCGAAGATCGACGTAGGCGAGGGGTCCGGCAACTCGCGGCAGTACGTTCGGAGATGCTCGGCCAACTCCTCCGCCTCCGCCTCGACCGAGTCGAAGAACTCGTGATCGGCACCCCCGGTTCGGGTCAGGTAGGCCTTGACCCGTTCGATCGGGTCTTTGAGCTTCCAGTGCTCGAGATCGGCTTCCAGCCGGTAGCGGGTGGGGTCGTCGGTCGTCGTGTGCGCGCCCATCCGGTAGGTGTAGGCCTCGATCAGGGTCGGCCCCTCGCCTTCCCGGGCGCGCTGCAGCGCTGCACGGGTCACCGCCAGGCAGGCCAGCACGTCGTTGCCGTCGACGCGGACGCCGGGGAAACCAAAACCGGCGGCCCGCTTGTACAAGGGGATGCGGGTCTGCCGCTCCAGCGGCTCCGAGATCGCCCACTGGTTGTTCTGGCAGAAGAACACGACTGGCGCGTTGGTGACGGCCGCCCAGATGAACGCCTCGTTGACGTCGCCCTGACTGGTCGCGCCGTCGCCGAAGTAAGCGATCACGGCGGTGTCCCGGTCTGGGTCGCCGGTGCCGACGGCACCGTCTCGCTGCACACCCATCGCGTACCCGGTGGCGTGCAGGGTTTGAGCGCCTATGACGATCGTGTAGAGGTGAAAGTTGTGCTCATGTGGGTCCCAGCTGCCTTGGTCGACGCCGCGGAACAGGCCCAGCAGCAGGCCAGGGTCAACACCGCGGCACCATGCGACGCCATGCTCACGGTACGTCGGGAAAACGTGGTCCTGCGGCCGCATGGCCCGGCCGGATCCAACCTGGGCGGCCTCCTGACCGAGCAGACTCGCCCACAAGCCCAGTTCGCCATGGCGCTGCAGCGCCACAGCCTCCGTGTCGACTCGCCGGGCGAGGACGAGGTCGCGGTAGAAGCCGCGCACATCCTCATCGGTGATGTCGGCGATCAGCGGGTCGTACTCCGGGGTCGCGACCCGCTCGCCTTCGGGCGTGAGGAGTTGAACCAACTCGTGCTCGTCGTGCGCCTGTGGCGCCGCCGCCAGGCCGGTCTCGACGGTCATCGTCCTCCTTCGCGTCGGCCAGCGGGATCGCCGCGTCGGCCCGTCGTCGCGCGTCGGCCATCCGGGCACAGCGCCGTGGGTAGGGCGCGCGGGCTCGGACGGAGGATTCGTGACCGGGAGGCCACGAGCCTTGCTGTTACCCAACGGTACCGAGCCGCGGCGGGTCGCCGCATTCTGCCGGATTGGTAGGGCCAGGCCGGTTGACCCGCATCGCGGGCAGGGCGCGCTCAGTTGGCCGGGCCGTGAAGATCGTCGTGATGTGTCCGCCTCCGCGCCAGGCGGGCGCTGGCCAACACAACGATCTTCACGACTGGGTCGGGCGATGCGACCCACCGCTGGCGCGTGTCGCGATGTGCCACTTCCATGGCCGTTATCCGCTGTCCTCGCAGGGCGCCCATCCCCGACAATGGGAGGTGACAGCAACAACTGGAGGTTACGGTCATGACACGCGACGGCGCCCGCGCCAGCACCGCCGCCATCTGGACGGCATTAGTGACCGTCTACATCGTGTGGGGATCCACCTATCTCGGCATCCGGGTCGTCGTCGAGGCCGGAATTCCCCCGCTGCTCGGTATGGGTGCTCGGTTCCTGGCGGCGGCAGCGCTGCTGATGGGATTCCTCGCGGCGCGCCGCGGCCTAAACTCGCTGAAGATCAACTGGCGGGAATTCCGCTCGGCCGCGATCGTCGGATCGCTGCTACTCCTCGGCGGAAACGGCTTGGTGGCCGTCGCGGAACGAACCGTCCCGAGCGGCCTGGCGGCGCTGATCGTCGGCGCCGTGCCGTTGTGGTTCGTCCTGCTCCGGGTAGGCGGGGGGGAGCGGCCCCGCGGGCTCACCTGGCTCGGCGTGATCGTTGGTTTCGTCGGCATTGCCGTCATCAGCTTGCCGCGCGGCGGTATCGACGATGTGCAGGCGTGGGGCGTCCTCGTCATCCTCGCGGCGACGCTGTTCTGGGCCATCGGCTCGTATTACTCGCCGCGGCTGAGTCTTCCTTCCGGCGCCATGGTGGCAACGGCCTACGAGATGCTCGCCGGTGGCGCGATCATGACCGCCGTTGGCCTCGCCGTCGGCGAGGCGAACGATCTCAACGTCGGCGCCGTTCCTACTGAAGGTTGGGTCGCCCTGTCCTACCTGGTCGTCGTGGGCTCGATCCTCGGATACACCGCGTACATCTTCGCGTTGGGCAATGCGCCGCTTTCCGTCGTCGGAACGTACGCCTATGTGAACCCCGTCGTCGCCGTCATCTTGGGCGCCCTGATCCTGAGCGAGCCCGTGACGGCGGTGGTGCTCGGTGGCGGCTTGCTGGTGGTTGCGGGTGTGGCGCTGGTCCTACGGGGAGAGCGACAGCCCGCGCCGGTGGACGACGCCAACATGCGCCTCCCCGAACCGGCGCGGAGCGGCTGACGCGCCGCGCCCCCGGTGCTGGCTCGCGCACTCCCCTGCGGTGCGCCGCCAGCGCCCGGAGGCGCGGACGATGTGGGCGTACTGCCGCATTATCCCCCGGATTGTCCAGCCGCCACCCGGTCGAGCCGACCTGGCGCCGTGTCGACGACGACTGGCGCGATGCGAACGGCTCGCAGTGCGCGGTCGTAGGCGTCCATCGCCACCTCGGCTCGACCGAGATCGCGGTAGATGTCACCGAGCTCGCGCCACACCGCGGCGGCCTGCCGCGACGCACCCATCGATGCGAGCGTCGACGCGGTGGAACTGCACTGCTCGATACAACCGTTGGTGTCGCCCTGCTCCCGCAGCACGCGGCCAAGCATGAGCCGTGCCCGCGCGGATTCGATGCGGGGCTGATCGCCGAGGCCGGCCAGGGACTGCTCCGCCGCCTCGCGTGCCTCGTCCGTGCGGCCGAGAGCCAACAGGGCGCGCGCCCGCTCGGTGTCACATGAACCGACGTCGACAGAGGCGCCATGCTCCACCAGGCCACCGCGAACACTGTCGAGCAGCTCCAACGCCCTTCCCGCCTCTGGTGGGTGCTGCTGAAGCAGCAGCCAGGCATAGGTGACGCGCAGCCGAGCCAGGTTGCGGCGGTCGTCGCTTTCGCCGAACATCGCCAAAGCCCGATCGACGAGCTGGAGGGCCTGGCCGATCTCACCTCGGGACTCGGCGATCAGCGATGCGTTCCAGTAGGCGGCGCCGCGGGTCTGCGGTGCGCCCATCGCGTCTGCCATCCGGGTCATGTCGGCCGCCAACAAGGTTGCCCTGGCCAGGTCCCCTCGCTCCTGGTACGCGGCTAGGACGGTGCAACCAAGCCGCACGTACTCGTCGCTTGCCTCCATCCCGAGTTCGGCTGCGTGGCGCATCGCATCCTCACCGGTCGAGATCGCGAGGTCGAGGTCACCTGCTTCCCGGTAGCAGCGGCACAACGCCTCGCCGACGTCCACCCACGGATGCACGGCCGGAGCGCGCTTGGCTTCGTCGGCGAGTTCGGCCAGCAGCCGCAGGGCATCCTCGAGATCGCCGCGGCGCTCGGCCGCCGTTGCGCGGCCCATCCGGACCTGTCGAAGTTGTTCGTCACCGAGGCCTGGAGAGCCGTCGAGCTCGGCGAAGCGCGCGTACGCCTCGTCGACCTCGCCTCGGCTGAGCGCAGCCTCGGCCCGCCCGAGCGCGAGCCGAGCACGATGTCGCACTTCGGCGTCGATACCGTCGCGCAAGAACCCGGTGTCGACACCGAGCCGCTCGGCGATGTGGCCGAGCGCAGAGCTTGCCGGCTGGCGGCGACCACTCTCGACGAGAGAGACGTAACTGGCCGACAGCATTCCCTCCGCGACCTGGGCCTGAGACAGGCCACGCTCGAGGCGCAGGGCCCGAATCCGGGCTCCAACCGCTGTCCGCGCTTCGGGATCGGCTGGCGAGTGAGCTTGACGAACGGCCATGACGCTATTTCACTACGAGGTGTCACGTCTGCGCCAGACCCCCAACCCCTGGAGGTAGAAGTGGTGTCGCGAACGCGGCGTCTGATTGCCGTCGCTTTTGCGACCGTGGCCCTCGGGGCCGCCGTCGCAGCGCCGGTAGTGGCGTCGTCACCGCAACCACCAGAGGCCATCGTGGCAAGAGGCCCGCTTTGGTGTTGTGTAGGCGGGCAGTAGAGACGGCACCTGGGTTTCGCCCCCCGAACCCCGGGTGCCGTTCTCAGTTCACGACCTGACTTTGCGCCATTCCGCTGCGGTTCGTAATAGCAGGTCGCTCGCTTCGGGCTCGGCGACGGTGACTCGACAGCCTTCATCCGGAAACGCCCGTACAACGACTCCCACGTCGTCGCACGCCGCAGCGAACTCGGCGGTGGCGTCGCCGAGATCGAGCCATACAAAGTTCGCCTCCGTGACCGGGACCTGCCACCCCTGGTCAAGGAGGGCGGCCCGGACTCGCTCCCGCTCTGCCACCAGGGTCTCCACTCGCTCGAGCAATGCCGCCTCCCGCCGCAAGGACTCGATCGCGGCGCGCTGCGCGATGCTGGATACGCCGAACGGGACCGCGGTCTTGCGCAACGCATCCGCGACCAGCTCATGAGCGATCGCAAAGCCGACGCGCAGTCCGGCGAGACCGTAGGCCTTGGAAAATGTGCGAAGAACACAGACATTTGGCCAATCGCGGTAGAACGCGACGCCGTCGGCGGCGTCCGGGTCGCGGACGAACTCGCAGTAGGCCTCGTCGAGGACCACCAGCACGTCGTCCGGGACGCGGTCGAGAAACTCAGCCAATTCTGCGCGACGGACAACAGGCCCGGTTGGGTTGTTCGGGCTGCAGACCAGTATCAGCCGCGTGCGGTCGGTAATGGCCTCCGCCATCGCGGTCAGATCGTGGCGCGCCTCTGCATCGAGCGGAACTCTGATCGAAGCCGCTCCAGAGATGCCGACGACAATCGGGTAGGCCTCGAAGGAACGCCAGGCATAGACGACGTCGTCGCCCTCGGCGGCCGTCGCCTGCACGATCTGCTGCAAAACGCCCACACTGCCGGTGCCGGTGGCGACGTGACTCTCAGGGACGTCGAAACGTTCGGCAAGCGCCGATACCAGACCGGTCGCGAACATGTCCGGATATCGGTTCATGATGCCCGCGGCAGCTACCGCAGCCTCGAGCACGCCTGGCAACGGCGGGTACGGGTTCTCGTTCGACGAGATCTTGTACGCCTTCACGTCAGCTCCGCTGGCTGCGGGCCGACCAGGTTTATACGACGGCAGAGCGTCCAGTGCGCCACGGAGACGAGGGGGGGTTGGCATGACCGCCACCTTACGGCGCAGCGGCTCGGCGCCCCTCGGCCTTGATGACTGTCTTGACCGAACCGGCGGGCGCCTGGACCGCCATCGGGAGCCGCAGTCTCGCCGAGTGAGCCTCCGACCACTACGCTCCCGACCCGTGGGCCTCATCGTCCGGTTCCTTGTCAACGCGGTAGCGCTGTGGATCGCGACCCTGGTCGTCGACGGCGTGGACGTCGACGCGGCCACGACGAGTGACGAAGTGTTGACGATCTTGGCGGTCGCCGCAGTGTTCGGCGTCATCAATCTGTTCATCAAGCCGATCGTCAAGTTGCTCTCGATTCCCCTCTACATCATCACTCTCGGGCTGTTCACCCTTGTGGTGAATGCACTCATGCTGTTGTTGACATCCTGGATCGCGGGATTGCTGGGCGTCCCGTTCGAGGTCGACGGCTTCTGGGATGCGGTGCTCGGTGGCCTGGTCATCTCGGTCGTGAGCTGGCTGCTGAACGTCCTTCTGCCCGACTGACCTGGCCCGATACAGACGACGCGCCGGTCCGGTGCTTGACCGTCTCTGCCCGTGTCATACCGTTGTGCCTACTTCTGGCACGACGACGACGCCCGCAATGCCACGAGCCCAGCGGGTGTCGTGGGGCTCGTTGTGCCTCGGTTTGCGTGCGTGGGAAGGAAGAGCGAGACGATGGCCGGCAGATACGGGAGCGTCGCTTCGGTCCTGACCGAGCAGCCCCCAGCGGATAGTCCATGGACCACCTCGGCGGCGCGCACCGGTATGCCGACACCGCTCGCGGCCCCAAACCCAGGGCCAACGAGCGGAGTCGAGATGACCCCAGAGCGCTCGTGGTACGACGGGTTGCTCGGCGGTCGAAAGTACGAGGTCGTCTACGACGATGCAGACGGATATCCCCTGTTGGCCTTCGCCGACGGCCGGTGGTACGACGTCGCGTCGTTCACGCCAAACCCGGTCTCGCTGCGGCACGCGCTGCGTCGCGACCCTGCCTGGTCTGGAGCGGTCGTCCAGACGGTCTGTCTGTGGATGCGCAGCCATCCGAACCATGAGCGGTCATTCGAGCTGGCGACCGAACTGGCGCTGGCTGTGGGTGAGCTCGCCCGCCGCGTTGATCCCGGGGTCGCCTGAGTCTCGTCCACATGGCTGCAAGCGGCACGTTCCGCATTTGCCTGGTCTGCTTGGGCAACATCTGCCGCTCGCCGATGGCCGCCGCAGTGCTCCGAAGGCGACTACAGGACACCGGGCTCACTGACGTCGTGTCCGTCGAGTCGGCCGGTACCAGCAGCTGGCACGTCGGCGGACCCGCTGACCCGCGCACCCTGGTCGCCTTGCGCAACCGTGGGCTGAACGCGGACGACCACCGGGCCCGGCAGTTCACCCGAGCCTCGTTCGCCCATTGCGACCTCATCCTGGCTCTGGACCGCGACAACCTGGCCGAGTTGCATCTGCTCGCGCCCGACGACGCCAGCCGCGACAAGATCCAGATGCTGCGCGCCTACGACCCGCTGGCACTGGCGTCGGGCGATCTCGACGTCCATGATCCTTATTACGGTGGTGACGACGGTTTCGCCAGGGTGTTCGACGAGATCGAGCCGGCTCTCGATGGGCTCGTTCAGGCCTTGACGCGCGAACTCGACAACGACCCCCGTGGGAATTGACAACGAGCCGGTCGCGGCCACGGTGGCGCGATTGGTCGCCGGCCGGGTGGGCAGCGTCGAATCGGTCGCTGGTGGTGACATCTGCGCGGCATATCGAGTCCGACTGACCGACGGGCGCACCGTTTTCGCCAAGTCTCGACCAAGCTCACCGCCGGCGTTTTTCGCCACCGAGGCGGCGGGGCTGACTCGGCTGGCCGAGGTCGAGGGCGGTGTTCCAGTGCCCGCCGTGGTTGCCTACGACAGCCGCTGCTTGGTGCTCGAGTGGGTCGAGCCTGGGCCGCCCACCGGTCCTGCGGCTGAGCGGTTCGGCCAAGCGTTGGCACGGACCCACCGCGCCGGCGCGGAGGTCTTCGGCTCGGCCGAAGGCGGTGGCTGGATAGCCGACCTGGTACTTCCAGGCGGGCCGTGGCACACCTGGGTCGACCTCTGGGTCGAGGGTCGGATCCGGCCCTATCTCCAAGCGGCCGTCGACCGGGGTGTGGTACAACCCAGCGACGCCCGGGACATCGAGCGGGTGCTGGCCGTCCTTACCGAGCTGGCCGGCCCAGTCGAGTCGCCAGCGCTCATCCATGGCGACCTGTGGGCGGGAAACGTGGTGTGGGGTGCCGACGGGTGGGCCCGTCTGGTGGACCCGGCCGTGCATGGCGGCCACCGTGAGACAGACCTTGCGATGCTCGCCTTGTTCGGACTGGCACACCTTGATCGAGTGCTGGCCGCCTACCAGGAGGAGTGGCCGCTCGCGAGCGGATGGCAGGCCAGGATTGCCCTGCATCAACTGCACCCGGTGCTCGTCCATGCAGTGCTGTTCGGCGGCTCCTATGGAGCACAGCGCCGGCCAGCTCGCACGGGCCGTTCTGAGCTCACGGTGAATGCCGGCCGCTGAGTGTCAGATGCGGACGACGCCCAACGGTGTCCGGAAGTGCGCCGCCAGCACGCCCGGAGACCCAGATGGAGCCACCCAGTCGACCTCGACGTCGTCGAGCGGATGATCCTCGGGCTCACCGAGCCACTCAGCCACGCGGTGCGGATCGCCGGCGATCTCCAGCCGCACCAGGTCCACACCATCGTCTGCTCCCGCCGCCGGATGCTGGCTCGGGTCGGACTGCCAGCACACGAAAAACGGCAGTTGGGGGTCGTTGATCAGACCCTTGACGCCGATTTGCTTCCACAGCAACTCGAAGCCGTCGGGGCGTTTGCGGTTCCCCGGCACGGCGGGCCGGCCCAGGCGGGTCTCGATATCGGTCAGGTCGTCGACGGCTACGACCCAGCCCAACCAACCTCCTCCCAGATTGGTGCGCGTCTTGACGGCCTGCCCGAACGGCACCTTGTCCGCGACGGGGTGGTCGAGCACGGCGACTACCTCCAGGTAATGGCCGCTGGCCAGGGGCAGGACATGGTTGCGCGTCCCGAAGCGTGGGTGCACTCCCCCGTCGACGAACTCGACCCCCAGCGTGCTCGCCAGCCGACGGCTCGTCGCTTCGAGCCCTTCCGGGCCCGCAGCGTATGAGACGTGGTCGAGCCGCATCCCCGCATCCTGGCAGCAGCCGCGGGTACGGGAGTCCGCGGGGTAGCCACCCACTGGCCGCGCCACCAGGTGGCTAGGCTCGCGACGAGGTGGTGATCCATGACCGCCAGCGAGCCCGTCGACGTCGACGTCACGGTGGTCGGTTCCGGCTTCGGCGGCAGTGTCGCGGCCCTCCGGCTGTCCGAGAAGGGCTATCGGGTCGCGGTTGTCGAAGCGGGCCGGCGGTTTCGCCCGGATGAATTCCCTACCAGCAGCTGGGACCTGCGCAACTTCCTCTGGGCGCCGATCCTCGGATGCACCGGCATCCAGCGGATCTCCTTGCTGCGCAACGTTGTCGTGTTGTCGGGCGCCGGTGTCGGAGGCGGCTCCCTCGTCTACGCGAACACGCTCTACCGGCCGCTCGACGACTTCTACTGTGATCCGCAATGGCGGCATATCACCGACTGGCGGGCTGAGCTCGGCGCGTATTACGACCAGGCCGAACGGATGCTCGGCGTGACCGTCGACAGTCGGCCAAGCCCATCGGACACCGTCGTGGAGGCGGTTGCCGCGCGGATGGGCGTGCCCGAGACATTCCGGTACGCCCCCATCGGCGTCTTCGTCGGCCGGCCCGGTGAGGAGGTTGACGATCCGTACTTCGGCGGCCGCGGACCACGACGCACTGGCTGTTTGCGCTGCGGAGAATGCATGACCGGGTGCCGACACGGCGCGAAGAACACCCTCGAGACCAACTACCTCTACCTGGCCGAAGCAGCCGGTGCCCGCATTTTGCCGCGCGCGACCGTCGTGTGCGTCCGCCCACAGCAGGGCGGTGGGGGATACGAGATCGACGTTCGCCGGACGCCGCACGGTCCTGCCTCGCTCGTCAACGAGCGGCTACGACCGGCGCGGTCACGGCGGACGATCACGGCACAGCACGTGGTGTTCGCCGCCGGAACACTCGGCACTCAATTGCTGCTGCACCGGCTCCGCGACGAGGCCATTTTGGCTGGCGTCTCCCCTCGGCTGGGCGAGCTGACCAGGACCAACTCCGAAGCGCTGCTCGGTGCGACCGCCCGCGACGGGAAGACCGACTACTCCCGCGGTCAGGCGATCACATCGTCGATGCATCCAGACGAAACCACGCACATCGAGCCCGTGCGCTATGGCAAGGGATCCAACGCCATGGGCCTGTTGGGCACAGTGCTGGTGGACGGCGGCGGACGGGTTCCCCGGCCGGCACGCTTCATCGGCGTGGTCGTGCGACACCCGGTCACGTTCCTGCGTTCGCTCTCAGTGCGCCGCTGGTCGGAACGGACCGTGATCTTGCTGGTCATGCAGTCGCTGGACAACTCGTTGACGGTATTTCGGAAGAGGGGGTGGCTACGCGAGCGGCTTACCAGCCGACAAGGGTATGGCGCTCCCAACCCGACCTGGATTCCGGCCGGTCACACGGCGGCCCGCATTGCTGCCGAGGAGATCGGCGGTATCCCAGGCGGCACCATCAGCGATGTGCTTGACGTGCCGATGACCGCACACATCCTGGGCGGCTGTGTGATCGGCGACTCGGCGGACACCGGCGTCATCGACGCCTACCACCGAGTGTTCGGGCATCCCGGGCTGCATGTCGTCGACGGCTCATCGGTCTCGGCGAACCTCGGTGTGAATCCGTCGCTGACGATCACAGCGCAGGCAGAGCGAGCGATGGCAATGTGGCCGAACAAGGGAGAACCCGACCCACGCCCACCGCTCGGGGCGCCGTACCGCCGGGTCGACCCGGTTCCACCTCGTCGACCCGCTGTTCCCACACATGCACCGGCCGCATTGCGCTTCTAGCGTCGGCGGCCAATAGCGGGGGTGATCAGCCGGTTTCGATGTCGGCGTAGACGACGTAGTAGGTCCCGCCTGCCTCGGCCGGCTTGGTCAGCTCGCCAGCCCGAACATGCAGCACCTGGTCGCTGTTCGGAGCGACCTGCAGGCCGAGTCCGTACGTCAGGTGTCCCTCGAAGTCACCGGCAAAGCGGTAGCTCTTGAGGTTCCGGAATCCGACGGACCCGCCGGGTGCAGCCGAGATCGTCGATTCGCCTGCATCGTCGTGAGCCTGTGCGTTGACAAACCCAATGCGAAGGAACGCGTTTCCCTGCAGGGCGATGGGCTCGCCAGTGGCCTCGTCGGCGACCGCCGGAACGTATTGGAGGTTGTACTCCGGGAGTCCTTCTCGAAAGTAGAACGCGATCCGCTGGTAGGGCCGGTCACCCTCGGGATGGTCACCGGCGTAGATGGCGACGAGGTACGGAGTCGGCGCGGCTGCTGGGTGGTCGATGGTCACGACGTCCGAGGGTGTGCCCCAGTCGTAGGTCACCTGGTGTTCGGTAGCGGTCTGCGTCGGTTCCTCGGCCGGTGGCTCGGCGACACGCTCCGGCGCAGCCTCCTCGGTCGCCGGGTTGTCGGCTGTGCCCGTCGCTTGGGCGGTCGGCACGGCGGCGGTTGGGTCCGGCGCGCCGTCAGCACCCTCGGGTGTATCGGCCTGCCCACAGCCTCCGACGGCGAGCCCGACCGCGAGGACGACAGAAGCGAGTAATGGCCGTCGGCAGCTCATCATGGTGCTCCTTGCTCTGCGTCGTTGCGACGCGACGCAAGAAAGACGCGGTCCTGCTCCGCCCGGTTTACCCAGCCGCCAACACAACGTTCCGCAGATTTCGCGGCGCAGTGGGGACGAAGGGCTGGCGCCGGAATAATTGACACGTCAAACGGCGCTGACTGGGTGACCACGAGTCGAGGAGCCCCGATGCCCGCTGTGACAGCCGACACGCTGACGTTGCCGCGACTGGCCGCGCTGCCGGAGACGACCGACTGGCGCGGGGTCGGCAAGGTCGTCACCGCGCACCGGCAGCTCGAGGGTGAGGGTTTCGTGGTGCGTCGACCGTTCCCGGGCATGGACCTCAGCCTCGCCGACCCGTTCCTGCTCCTCGACCACATGGGAGCCGTCGAGTACGGCCCAGGTGAAGCCAAGGGTGCACCGTGGCATCCGCACCGCGGATTCGAAACCGTGACGTACATGCTCGACGGCGCGTTCGAGCACAAGGACTCCACCGGCGGAGGCGGCCTGCTCACTGACGGCACCACCCAGTGGATGACTGCAGGTGCCGGAATCCTGCACAGCGAGTTGCCGCCCCAGGAGTTCGTCGCCAAGGGTGGGCTGTTCCACGGTGTGCAGCTCTGGGTCAATCTGCCGCGGTCGCTCAAGTGGACTCCGCCGCGCTACCAGGACATCGACGCCGACGACGTCCGGTTGATCTCCAGCGCCGACGGTGGCGCGCTGATCAGGCTGATCGCCGGCTCGCTCGGTGGTCATGACGGGCCTGGCGTCACATTCACTCCCATCACGTACTTGCACGCGACGGTCGCACCCGGCGCCAAGCTGGATCTGCCCTGGCCCGTCGACTTCAACGCCCTTGCATACGTCCTGTCCGGCCGCGGCCACGTTGGCCCACTCGGGCAACCGCTGGGCGAGGGCCAGCTCGCGGTCTTCAGCACTGGCGACGCCCTGACGATGCGGGCTGCAGACGAGCAGCCGGCATCGGTGTCCGGCTGGGACGTTCTCGTGCTCGGCGGGCTGCCCATCCGTGAACCAGTCGCCCGCTACGGCCCGTTCGTGATGAATACCCGGGCTGAGATCATCGAGGCCGTCGAGGACTTCCAGGCGGGTCGGCTCGGCCAAACCGAAGTCCCACACCACACAGCCGCCGACATCAAACCTGACTCGGGTGGATGACCCGTCGCGATTTGCCCTGCAATGTTGGTCACGGCTGGTAGATCCAGGTGCTCGCCGTCGGCAGGATATTCGGGTTGTAACCGCCGGCGATCAATGCCCGACCGTCAAGTAACGCCGTCGCCGTGGCGAAATGGTACTCGGCGTCGAGCTGACCGGCGGTGAGTTCGAACACGCCGCGGGCGGGGTCGAAGACCTCCACGCTCGGGTCACTGCCGGCGACCAGCACTCGGCCGTCGTCCAGGCTCGCAACCGCAGCAGCGATCTTGAACCGCATCCGACGCATGGCAGGTGCCGGACTGAACCTGCCCGTGGCCGGGTCGTAGGTCTCGGCCGTGTCGTACTGGCCGTTCCAATCGCGCTCATCAGAGCCGCCCATCACCAGCACCGTGCCATCGGCCAGCGTCACGGCGGCCGCCTTGTGGCGCATCGATTCCATAGAGCCGGTCATCGAGAATCTGCCCGTCGTCGGCTCATAAAGCTCCGCACTCGCCAGGATGTCCCCGTTCACGCCTTGTCCGCCCACGACAAGGACCCGGCCGTCTTTGAGCACGGTGCTGGCGACGCTGGACCGGGCCACCGACAAGGATCCGCTCAGTGTGAAGCTTCCGCTGCCAGGGTCGTAAATCTCAGCCGTGTTCACTGCCGTTTCGCCGTCAGACCCACCGGCCACAAGAACACGACCGTCGGCCAGCAGAGCTGCTGCTGCGTCGCTCCGCGGGGCGGACATCGAACCGGTGGCGACGAACTCGCCGGCGGCCGGATCGAACAGCTCGGCCGTGCGGGCCACGGTGTCGCCCGCCCAGCCACCTGCGACGAGAACGCGACCGTCCCGAAGCCGGACGGCCGCCTGTCCCCCGGCGCGCACCGAACCCATCCGTCCGGTCAGCTCGAATCCGCCGGTTGCCGGATCGAACAGTTCCGCAGAATCGAGCCCGACCTCGCCGGACCGGATGCCACCGACAACCAACACCCGACCGTCCTCGAGCAATGTCGCGCTGTGTGCTGCTCGGTCTATGGTCATGACCGCGGCAGACGTCACCTGCCCGGCAGCGGAGCCTGCGTTAGGCCCCGACGCTGGTAGATCCTCGGCAGGTGGCGCGGCAGTGCAAGCGGTGAGGTAGAGAACCGTCGACACCATCGCCATCACCCGGCGTGAGCTCGTCACGAAGCCATCGTCGGCATCAGGTCCTCAGAGGGCAACGGGCGAGTCAGACCTCGAACCGGTAGCCCATGCCCGGCTCGGTGAGGATGTGCTGGGGGCGCGAGGGATCCTGCTCGAGCTTGCGCCGGAGCTGGGCTGTGTAGACACGCAGATAATTCGTCTCCGAGTTGTACGCCGGCCCCCACACCTCGTGCAGCAGCTGCTGCCGGTCGACCAATTTGCCGCGCGCTCTGACCAGGACCTCGAGAAGCTGCCACTCGGTCGGTGTGAGCCGGACGTCGGCCCCGGACCTGGTGACCTTCTTGCGGGCAAGATCGACTGAGAGCTCACCAGCGGCCACGACGGCCTCCTCCTCGGCCGGCGCGACCCGGCGTATTGCCGCACGCAAGCGGGCGAGCAACTCGTCCATACCGAATGGCTTGGTCATGTAGTCGTCCGCACCGGCGTCGAGCGCCTCGACCTTGTCGTCGGAGACTTGTCGCGCCGAGAGGACGATGATCGGCACCCGGGTCCAGCCGCGGAGGCCGCGAATCACCTCGACGCCGTCGATGTCCGGTAGTCCCAGGTCGAGCACGACGACGTCGGGGTGCTTGTCGCTGGCAGCTTCCAGGGCGCCCTTCCCGTCGTTCGCGGTCACGACCTCCCAGCCACGGGCCCGCAGGTTGATCGAGAGTGCCCGCACCAGGGTCGGCTCGTCGTCGACAACGAGCACGCGGCTCATGACGACGCCGCCGGCCGTGCCCATTCCGCGGGCGGTGCGGCGGCGAGCTCCACGGTTGGCAAGGAGATCACCATGGTGAGCCCCCCGCCTGGCGTGTCCTCGGCGGAGAGCGTGCCACCGACGGTCTCCACGAATCCGCGGGCGACGGCGAGCCCGAGGCCGACTCCGTCGCCGGCCGGCGAGTCGCCGAGGCGTTGGAACGCCTCGAACATCCTGGCCTTGGCTTCGTCGGGAACACCAGGCCCACGGTCGACGACGCGCAGCTCGACCCAATGGCCGAAGTCCGATGCACTCACGACCACCGGGACTCCCGGCGGTGCATATCGCAGCGCATTCTCGACGACATTGGCGACCACTCGTTCGACCAAACCTGGATCGGTGTTCACCAGCGGCAGCGCCTCGGGAACGTCGATGCGAATCCGGTCCCGCGGAACCCCTTCGGTAGCCCTGGGCACGATCTCGTCCAGGCTGACTGGACGGCTGAGCGGACGAACTGCGCCAGCCTGAAGTCGAGACAGGTCCAGCAGGTTGTCGATCAGTCGCTCGAGTCGGCCGGTCGCGACATCGACGGTTGCGAGAAGCTCGGCCTGGTCCTCGGCAGTCCATTTCACGTCGGTCTGGCGGAGGCTGCCGACGGCGGCGCGGATCGACGCGAGCGGGGTGCGCAGGTCGTGCGATACGGCCGCCAATAGCGCGGTGCGGATGGCGTTGCCCTGCTCGAGCTGCCGAGCCTCTCCAGCCTGTCGACGCAACCGCTCACGGTCGAGCACGGCCGCCGCCTGGGCCGCGAACGCCTCCAGCACCCGCCGGTCGTCGGCTGGAAGTACCCGGCCCCGCATGGCCAGTGCCAGGGTGGGCGCCACCATCACCTCGACGTCCGCTTCCTCCGGAGTCGCGCACGGTGCCGAACCGGATGCAGCGACCTGCTGCCACGGCGAGTGCTCGTCGTCCCGCTCGAGCAGCGTCGCTGAGGACATGGCGAATGTCTCACGCAGCCGTTCCAGGACAGCCACAACCGTGTTCTGTCCGCGGAGAACGCTGCCGGCCAGAACGCTCAACGTCTCGGACTCGGCCCGGCTGTGCGCCGCCTGGACCGTGCGCCGGGCGGCAATGTCGACGATCGACGCCACGCCCACGGCGATCAGGACGAATACCACGAGGGCCAGCGCGTTCTCCGGGTCGGCGATCGTCCAGGTGTGCACCGGCGGTGTCAGGTAGTAGTTGAGGAGCAGGCTGCCCACCACCGCGACGGTCAACGCCGGCCATAGCCCGCCGATCAACGCCACGCCGACGGTGAGCGCGAGAAAGAGCATGAGGTCCGTCGAGAGCCCATGGTCGCCCACCAGGTTGGTCAGGATGACGGTGAGGACCACTGGGCCGAGCACCGCGAGCATCCAACCGGTGAGACGGCGACGCCGGCCGAGCGCCTCGGCTCGCGGAGGCAGCTGATCACCGCGACCGGCGGCCTCCTCGTGCGTGACGACATGCACGTCGATTGGCCCGGACATCCGGGTGACGGCAGCGCCTACCCCTTCGCTGAAGAGGGCCTTCCAGCGCGGCCGGCGGCTCACACCGATCACGATCACCGCGGCGTTGACGCCGCGAGCGAAGTCCAGGATCGCCTCTGGGACGTCGTCACCGACGACGGAATGGAAGGTGCCGCCCAGGCTCTCGACCAGCTCTCGCTGATGGTCCAGCGCTTTGGGCGAAGCTCCGGCGATGCCGTCGCTGCGCGTTACGTGCACCGCGAGCAGCTCGCCGCCTGCGCGGCGGCGTACCATCCGGGCCGCCCGGCGCAGCAAGGTTTCGCCTTCAGGACCACCCGTGAGCGCCACCACGACCCGCTCCCGGGCGGGCCAACTCGCTTCGATGTCGTGCTGCTCGCGGTATTTCTCCAGAGCGTCGTCCACCCGGTCCGCCAGCCACAGCAGTGCCAACTCGCGCAGCGCAGTGAGGTTGCCCACTCGGAAGTAGTTGGCCAGCGCGGCATCGATCTTCTCCGGTGCGTACACGTTGCCATGGGCAAGCCGTCGGCGAAGCGCCTCGGCAGTCATGTCGACCAGCTCGATCTGGTCCGCCCGGCGTACCACCTCGTCCGGTACGGTTTCACGCTGCTTGACGCCGGTGATGGACTCGACCACGTCGTTGAGCGATTCGAGGTGCTGGATATTCACTGTCGAGATCACGTCGATGCCAGCGGCGAGCAACTCGTCGATGTCCTGCCAACGCTTCTCGTTCCGGGATCCGGGCACGTTCGTGTGCGCCAGCTCGTCCACCAGCGCCACTTTCGGGGCCCGGGCCAGCACTGCGTCCAGGTCCATCTCGGTGAACTCGCCGCCGCGGTAGACGAACATCTTGCGCGGGATGACCTCCAACCCGTCGAGTAGCTCGGCCGTGTGGATTCGGCCGTGCGTCTCGACGAACCCAACGACAACGTCCGTGCCACGGTCTTGCCGGCGGTGGCCTTCGGACAGCATGTCGAAGGTCTTGCCCACACCCGGCGCCGCGCCGAGGTACACACGCAGCACGCCACGTCGCATGAGCCCAGCATGCGCCACGATCGCTCCGATTGCCGTGTGCTGTCTGTTGATCACGTTCAACGGGCGAGCGCATCGAGTGCGAGGTTGAGCTCGAGGACGTTGACCCGTTCGGCGCCGAGGAAGCCCAGCACCCGGCCCTGGACATGGTCGTCGACGAGCGTGCGGACCTCGGCCGGGTCGAGCGCACGCGCTGCCGAGACCCGCTCGACCTGCTGGTAGGCGTACGCCGGCGAGATGTGCGGGTCCAGGCCGCTCCCCGAGGCGGTCACCGCATCGGGCGCGACGTCGGCCGGGTCGACGCCGTCCTCCTCAGCGGCGGCCAACCGGCGCTCTTCGACCAGGGCGAGCAAGTCCTCGCTCTCCGGGCCTAGGTTCGAGCCGGCGGTCGCCAACGGGTCGTATCCGTCACCGGCGGCTGACGGGCGGGGATGGAACCATTCCCCGCCCTCGAAGGTCTGCCCGATCAACGACGAGCCGACCACCTCGCCATCGCGTTCCACCAGCGAGCCGTTGGCTTGGTCGTTCATCAGCAGTTGTGAAATACCGGCGACTGCGAGCGGATACCCCAGGCCGAGCACGATCGTGAAGGCGAGAAGGACCCGAAAACCCACCCAGCTCTGTCGCACAGCGTTGGCGAACACCACGATCACCCGATCCCAGGAATCGTCGAGACGAGCAGGTCGAGCAGCTTGATGCCGACGAACGGGACGACGATGCCGCCCAGACCGTAGATCAGCGCGTTCCGCCGCAGCAGCTCTGCCGCCGCGACCGGTCGGTAGCGGACTCCACGTAGTGCAAGTGGGATCAGCGCGATGATGATCAGCGCGTTGAAGATCACCGCCGACACGATTGCCGACTGCGGAGTCGCCAATCGCATGACATTGATCGAGTCGAGCTGCGGATACACGGCCGCGAACATCGCCGGGATGATTGCGAAGTACTTGGCAACGTCGTTGGCGATGGAGAAGGTCGTCAGGGCGCCGCGGGTGATGAGCAGTTGCTTGCCGATCTCGACGATCTCGATCAGCTTCGTCGGGTTGGAGTCGAGATCGACCATGTTCCCGGCTTCCTTCGCCGCCGACGTGCCAGTGTTCATCGCGACACCCACATCGGCCTGTGCGAGCGCTGGCGCGTCGTTGGTGCCGTCACCGGTCATCGCGATCAGCCGCCCGCCTGCCTGCTCGCGCTTGATCAGCGCCATTTTGTCCTCGGGCTTGGCCTCGGCCAGGAAGTCGTCGACGCCGGCCTGCTCAGCGATCGCCTTGCGCCGTGACCGGGTTGTCGCCGGTGACCATGACCGTGCGGATGCCCATGGCGCGCAGCTCGTCGAAGCGCTCGCTCATCCCGTGTTTGACGACGTCGGCCAGATGCACGACGCCCAGGGCGCGTGCTGTTCCGTCGGCAATCTCGGCGACGACGAGTGGCGTGCCGCCAGCCGCAGCTACGCTGTCGACGAAGCCGTCGATCTGCGTCGTGGGTCGGCCGCCGTGCTGACGAACCCAGGTCAGCACCGCCGCCGCCGCGCCCTTCCGGATCCGCCGGTCGCCGTCGAGATCGACGCCGGACATCCGGGTCTCGGCGGTGAACCCCACGAATGTCGCTTGCGGTAGTTCTCCGGCGGCGCGCTCACGCAGGCCGAACTGCCGCTTGGCGAGCACCACGACCGAGCGGCCCTCGGGCGTCGCATCGGCCATGCTGGACAGTTGCGCGGCATCCGCCAGCTCCATCGCAGTGACGCCGTCGACCGGCATGAACTCCACCGCCTGCCGGTCGCCCAGGGTGATGGTCCCGGTCTTGTCGAGCAGCAGGACGTTGACGTCACCCGCTGCCTCGACGGCTCGTCCGGACATTGCCAGCACGTTGCGCTGGACCAGCCGGTCCATGCCGGCGATGCCGATCGCCGACAGCAGCGCCCCGATCGTGGTCGGGATGAGGCAGACCAGCAGCGCCACCAGGACGATGATCGACTGAAGTTGGCCCGCGTACCCCGCGAACGGCTGCAGCGTTGCGACGGCCAGCAGGAACACGATGGTCAGGCTGGCCAGCAGGATGTTCAGCGCGATCTCGTTCGGCGTCTTCTGCCGCCGGGCGCCCTCGACCAGGGCGATCATCCGGTCGACGAAGCTCTCGCCCTGCTTCGCGGTGATCTGGACGACGATCCGGTCCGAGAGCACCTTCGTCCCACCGGTGACGGCCGACCGGTCGCCGCCGGACTCGCGGATGACCGGCGCAGACTCGCCGGTGATCGCGGACTCGTCCACGCTGGCGACTCCCTCGATGACGTCGCCATCGCCGGGGATGATTTCACCGGCCTCGACCACCACCACGTCGCCAGGCTTCAGGCTCGCGCTGGGCACGACGTTCTCCGTGCCCTTGACCAGGAGCCGAGCCGGCGTCTCCTTCTTGGTCGCCCGCAGCGTGGCGGCCTGCGCCCGGCCGCGGCCCTCGGCGACAGCCTCGGCCAGGTTGGCGAAGATCACCGTGAGCCAGAGCCACGCGACCACCCACCAGGAGAACGCGCTCGGGTCGGCGATGGCGAGAACGGTCGTGAGAACGGCGCCGACCTCGACGACGAACATGACCGGGGACTTGACCATGTGCCGCGGGTCGAGCTTGCGCACCGCGTCCGGCAGCGAGGCCAGCAGTTGGCGCGGTTCGAACAGGCCTGCGCCGACCCGGCCGGGAAGCTGCGTTCGCCTCTGGTGGGGCGACGGGCGTGGCGGTGGTCACCGGACTCTCCCGGGTGGGACGGGTGTGGCGCTCATACCAGGGCCTCGGCAATCGGTCCGAGTGCGAGCGCCGGAAAGAACGTCAGGCCCGCGACGATGACGATGGTCGATACGTGCAGGGCGACGAACAGCGGCTTGTGTGTCGGCAGCGTGCCTGCCGTCACTGGGGTGAGGCGCTGCCGAGCCAGTGAACCGGCCAGGGCCAGCACGAACACGATCGGCAGGAACCGGCCGACCAGCATGGCCAGACCGAGCGCCGTGTTGTAGAAGGTGGTGCCGACGCCGATGCCGGCGAACGCGCTTCCGTTGTTGTTGGTTGCCGAGGTGAACGCGTACAGGACCTCGGAGAAACCGTGTGGCCCGGTATTCAGGATGGTCTCCTTCGGCCCCTCGAACGACGTCGCGAGACCCGCCCCGATCAGCAACGCGAACGGCACGGCCAACACATAGAGGGCGACCAGCGTGATCTCCCGCCGTCCGATCTTCTTGCCCAGGTACTCGGGTGTACGGCCGACCATGAGCCCGGCCAGGAAGACCGCCAAGATCGCCAGCACGACGAGGCCGTACAGGCCGGCTCCGACACCGCCCGGCGAAACCTCGCCGAGCATCATGTTGAACAGGACGACGCCGCCGCCCGCGGCGGTAAAACTGTCGTGCATGGCATTGACCGCACCCGTCGAGGTCCCGGTTGTCGAGGCCGCGAACAGCGCGGATGCCCACGTGTCGAACCGCACCTCCTTGCCCTCCATCGCGGCACCAACGGCTTGGGGAACCGTTCCGGGATGCGCGACCTCGGCTGCCGTCGTCGCAACCACCGACGCTGCCCACAGCACGGCAGCGGCGGCAAGCACCGCATAGCCCTGCCGCTTGTCGCCGACCATCTGGCCGTACGTGCGGGGCAGAGCAGACGGGATGAGCAGCAGCATGAAGATCTGGAGCAGGTTGGTCCACGAGTTGGGGTTCTCGAACGGGTGTGCGGAGTTCGCGTTGTAGAACCCACCGCCGTTGGTTCCCAGCTCCTTGATTGCCTCCTGGGAGGCGACCGGACCACCGGTGATCGACTGGGTACCGCCGGTGAGCGTAGTGACGTCTACCGGGCTGGCGAAGTTCTGGACCGCCCCGCCGATCACGAGCACGAGCGCGAGGACCAACGAGAGCGGCAGCAGGATTCGCAACGTTGCGCGGGTGATATCGACCCAGAAGTTGCCGAGCCGGTCGGTCTGGGTTCGCACCAACCCGCGGATCAGCGCGACAGCAACGGCAAGGCCGACCGCGGCCGACACGAAGTTCTGGACCGCGAGGCCGGCCATCTGAACCAGATGGCCCATGGTCGCCTCGCCGGAATACCACTGCCAGTTGGTGTTCGTCACAAACGAGGCAGCGGTGTTGAATGCGCCGGCCGGCGGAACGCCGGGGAAGCCCAGCGAAAGCGGCAGAAAGCCCTGCAAGCGCTGGAAGCCGAACAGGAACAGCACCGACACCAGGGAGAAGCCGACCAGGGAGATCAGATAGGTGCTCCACCGCTGGTCGGCCTCGGGGTCAACGCGCACGACGCGGTAGAAAGCACGTTCGACGGCGAGGTGCTTGGAACCGGTGAAGACCCGCGCCATGTAATCGCCGAGCGGCCGGTGGGCAAGCGCCAGGAGAGCCACCAGCAGGAGCAACTGGAGAATGCCTGCGTCGGTTGCGCTCATCAGAACTTCTCCGGGAAGAGCAAGGCGGCCAGCAGATAGCCGACGAGCGCGATCGCGATGACCAGGGCTACCGCGTTCTCCGCGTTCACAGCCGTTCCAGCCCCTTCGCGAGGAGCACGACCGTGGCGAAGAACAGCACGATCAGGCCTACGAAGATCACGTCGGGCATCTGGACTCCTGGGAACAGGGGTGACCCGGATGGGCCATCCCCGAAGTCAATGCCTGCGTTCGGGCGTTTCCGACAGCCTTGACGGGTCGTTGACGCCGAGGGTCGCAGTCTTGACGACACCTTGACGACACGGCGGATCCGGCGGCCTATCGGGACGAGGCGCGCACGTCACAACCCGGCAACGGTGCGCAGTTGGGGGTTTGTTTTGGCACTGGAAGGAAAGAAGATCACCGCACGATCCCCGGACAAGGAGTGGGAATGACCATCACCGGCATCATCATGGCGATCGTGATCGGCGCGGTCATCGGCGCGCTGGCACGGTTCGTGCTGCCCGGCCGGCAGAACATCGGGATTCTGATGACCATCATCATCGGAATCGTTGCGGCGCTACTTGGTACCTGGCTCGCGCAGCTGGTTGGCGTTGCGACGACGAATGGCATCGACTGGATCGAGATCGTCTTCCAAGTCGGCTTGGCCGCCATCGCCATAGGCCTGTTCGCGGGTGTGGGCAGCCGACGGAAGGTCTAGCCGTCAGACCAAGCAGGCACCACTGCGGCGAGGGCCGGAATCGGCCCTCGCCGTTCCACGTCCGCCATTCCCGCGAAGGACCCGCAACATGAGTGCGGACGTTGCCGCAGCACAGCTGCGTTTTGGCCGACTGCGGGCGCAATGGCTCACGCCGGACGGCGCTGCGGCGGCACCCGTGGAGATCGTCCGACACCTGATAGGAATCCAATCGCAAATCCCGTCGGCCGCGGTTCTCGCGGTGCGGGTCAGGACGGTCCACGTGAGCGCAGAGGACGTCCATCGTGACGTCGCGCCAGGCGGCCCGCTGGTGCGGACCTGGCTGATGCGTGGAACGCTGCACCTTGCGGCCAACGAGGACGTGGACTGGTTGTTGGCCGTTCTGGCGCCGGCTGTGTTGCGCGCGAGCCGGCGCCGACATGCCGAGCTGGGGCTCGACTCTGCGGCGCTGACCCGATCAGCCGATGTCCTGATCCGGCTGCTCGAAGACGGGCAAGCGACCCGTGCGGAACTGTTCGCCGGGCTGTCCGGGCACGGCGTAGACCCCGCTGGCCAGCGGGGCATCCACCTGATCCGGAACGCGGCCCTGCATGGGCTGCTGTCCTGTGGACCTGACCGGGGCCGAGAGCAGACCTGGGTCCTTCGCGAACCATCGACGACGGCTGTTGACCGCGTCCAGGCGCTGGTCGAGCTGGCCAACCGCTACCGAATGGCCTACCGCCCAGCCGACATCCGCGACCTCGCCGCCTGGTCCGGTCTCCCGGTCTCGGAATTACGGCAGGCCTGGCAGCTTGCGAAAGATCGCGCCGGCGAGCCAGATCATGGCGCCGCCCGCCGGCCGGTGGTGCGACTGCTACCGCATTTCGACCCATACCTGCTCGGCTACGCCGGACGCGACCATGCGGTTTCCGCCGAGCACTGGCGCAAGGTATGGACCGGTGGCGGCTACGTCTTGCCGACGGTGACAGTGGATGGCCGGGCCGTCGGGACCTGGCGCTCGGAGACCCGCGATGGGCGAATCACCATCGCGGTTAGGCCGTTCGAGCCCAGCCCTCTCGACGTCGGGGTTTCGGCCGGGGTCGACACCGAGGTCGCCGACATCGGCCGTTTCCTCGGCCGCGATGCAGGTTGGGAATCCGTGGATGTGACACAGGTCACATCGATGAGAGCAATCCGCCTCTAGCCCGGCGCCGAATACGACGCGTGGACCAGCGGTCTCCCCTGGCTGGCGGCCCATCCCCATCGTGGCCGCGAGTCATCGCCGACACCATCCGGCTGTCGCGGGAACGACGTCGTCTGTACCGGCTCGAACAGGGCAGCGAGCGACGGACTTCCCGGCTGTGGGTGCCCCTCGTCTGCGGGCTGGTCGTGCTGGGCGGCGGGCTGTTCGTCCGGTCAACGCTCGGGTCAGCCGATCCTGAACCCGACGCAGCGCCCAGTCCCTCTCCATCCCCCGCCTCGCAACGCATCGACGATCCGATTGCGATGCCGGACCGGTCCTCCGCGGAATCCAGCCGGGCGATACCCAACCGGACCGCGTCGGTGGCCCGGGCTGCCGCTGGTGCTGAGATCGCCGGCCGGGCCGACATCGACGTCTCCCCGGCCGCGGCCGCCGTGCTGCGGCAAGGAACCGTCGATGGTCGAGTCCTCATCGTCCTCGCCTCACTCGCCTCAGCCGACCTGCTCACCGCCATCGACGTTCCACCCGGCGAGCCGGCCGACCCGGCGAATCTGGAGATGGGTGTCGTCGACGTCGACCGCGTCCTCGCCTGGCTACAGAACCAACGCAGACTCAACCCCGACCGGATGGAAGTCCGCCACGAGGAGTCCGCCGCCTACCTCCTGCTGATCTATCAAACCTCCGAACCGCCCGGCCTCTTTCCGTCATAGCCCGACCCATCCGATCTCCGCCCCTGGGAGCATGAAGTGATCCGTTCCGCCGTACGCATCGCCGCCATCGTCCTGTCCATGGCTCTCGTCACGTTCGGTGTCGGCGTCACCGCCTCCGCCGCGTCTGACGACGTGGGCTATCTGCGGCTGGCCCACCTCTCGCCCGACACGCCGAAGGTCGACGTCTATGTCTCCTCGTTCGGCAATGACGACGACCCGACCGTTCTGCGTAGCGTCGGGTACGGCATGTTCTCGCCGTACCAGCGGGTTCCGGCCGGGTCCTTCACGATCGCGATGCGGCTCGAAGGCGCCTCGGCCACCGAGCCGCCGGTCCTGTCGACGACAATCCAACTCGAGGCCCACTCCGCCGCCACGGTCGCGGGGATGGGAAAGAACACCGACCTTGAGCTGGTCACGTTGACCGACGACCTCGAAGCGCCGGGTGCTGACAGGAGCAAGGTCCGCGTGATCCATGCTGCGATGACGGCGCCGGTGGTCAACTCGGTCGAGTTGGCTGGCTCGCCAGTTGCGACGGATCTCGCCTTCGCCGCATTCACCGACTACAGCGGAGTCTCTGCCGGTGCCACGACGATCCAGGTCGACGCCGGGTCGGCCACGGCCGAGGAGAGCCTGGACCTCAGTGCCGGCGCCACGTACACCGTGGTCGTCCGCGACCTCGAGAACGGGCTCGGGGTGCTGCCGATCCAGGACTTCGCTGCGGCAAACCAGATCCCGACCGGCGGTGTCGACGCAGGGCTCGGCGGCTCCGCGCCCGACGGCCTGCCGATGCCCTGGGCTCTCGTCGGGCTCACCCTGGCTGCCGCCGCGTTCGCTGGCCTCATCGTCACACGTCGGCCCCGGACGGGATCCGGCGAATGACCACCACGGGACGGTACCCGCAACCTGGCGGCAGCCGGAGGGCCTCGTCGGCCGTGCTGCTGGTGCTGGGGTCGGTGCTGCTCGCCGTTCCCGCGGCAGGTGCTCTGACGTCTGCACCCACCGAGGCGTCGGGTCACTTGACATTGAGGGGCGTGGCCCGGCCTGTGGCAAATGAGCCGGTCATCGAGCACCTCGCCAGCGAACCAGTCGATCCGCAACGGCTCGTCATCGACACGCTTGACATCACCGCCGATGTCGAGCCGGTCGGGCTGGCCGACGACGGAACACTCGCCACACCGACCGACGTCGCCAACGTGGGCTGGTATTCGGGCAGCAGCCGGCCTGGCGACAAAGGACCGGCGGTCATCGTCGGTCACGTGGACTCCGTAGACGGCCCGGCGGTTTTCGCCCGGCTCGCGGAGCTCGAGGTCGGTGACGTCGTCACCGTGGAGAATGGCGGCGAGACCGCCCTCTCGTTCGCCGTCTCCACGGTGACTCGGCATCCGAAGGCGACGTTCCCATCCGGGGCCGTCTATGGCGCCTCGCCGGATGCCGAGTTACGCCTGATCACTTGTGGAGGGAGGTACGACCGGGACAGCGGCTACGCCGAAAACGTGGTGGTGTTCGCCAGGGCACTCACCAGTTAGACCCTGCGGGGGCAGGGAAGGGGGAAGCCGGCGGCTCCAGTCTTGGGGCCGCCGGCGCTGCCCTGGGCGAGACGTAGGCTCGACGGCATGTGTCGCAGCATCAAGACCCTCCGAGAGCCATATACCGACCATGTCACCGACCGCGACGTCCACGCGGCGGCGCTGCAATACGTCCGCAAGGTCAGCGGGTTCCACTCCCCCGCTGCGCACAACGCCGACGCGTTCGACCGGGCCGTCACTGCTGTCGCGGCAGCGACTCAGACCCTGCTCGACCAGCTCGAGATCAGAGGCGCCCGCCGGTAAGGCGTCAACGGCGACGAATCACCAGAACAGCCGAGTCGACGCGTGGTGCGGGCTCGAATGCGCGCCGTGGCAGCATCAAGCCGCGCCGCGTGTCCCATGTGTAAATCCAGCGATTGGCACCGGGGGACGAACCGTCGACGTAGCGGCGAACGACCGCCCGCTGCAGAATCAGATCGGCTGCGACCAGCCGAGATCCGCGGGTGAGTAGCCGGCGGATCACCGCACTGGAGACTGCGTACGGGGGGTTTGCAACGACGCGAAACGGCTGACGTGGCAGCCGGAGCGTGGCCGCGTCAACGCGTACGACGGTCGTCGGTGTGCCGGCGAACCGGCGCCGCAGCTGCGCCGCTCGGCCCGGGTGCAACTCGACAGCGATGACGTGCGCGCCCCGCTCCAATAACCGCGCGGTGATGACGCCGGTTCCGGCGCCGATGTCGATGACCAGGTCGCCCGGCTGGATGTCGGCGTTGGCTACGAGTCGAGCCGCCCACTCGTCAGTGAGCCGATGCCAGCCCCAGTCGCGGCGCGACCGCCGGGAGACGGCGGACACGGCGAACCGCGTTCATGAAGATACCCACCGGCGCACGTTAACCAACGAGGCGGTTGGCAGGCAATCCGGTTACGGCGCCCGAGCACGAGCAGCTTCGCCATCGAGATCCGGATCTGTTGGCTCGCCACGGCTGTCGTTTCCGGTATGACTGTGCCGTGACCGCGCCTATCGGGCCTGAGCCGCTCGACGTAAGGGCCCGCAGTCGGTTGATCTTAGGTGTCATCGCAGTGTTGTCGTGGGTCGCTGGAGGTATCGCCGCCTTCGTCAGCACGAACGGCGCGGGCGCCGCTGCTTTGGTCGCTGGCGGAGTTCTGGCTGGTGCAGTCGCAGCCATCGGACGGTGGCCGACCCGCGTCACGGTGTCGGGACACGAGGTGTCATGGGAGTACGTCAAGAAGACGGTGGACTCCCAGATCCGAGTGGCGCGCGATGACCGGCCGGATGTGGTAACAGAGTTGACTGTGCTTCGCCAACGCCTCGACGAGCTGCAGAGGACCGGGCAGTTCCAGCGTCACCCGGCCGAGGAGTACGACGACGCTGTGTCCAATGCAATACGTCGGGTCGCTCCGGCTGGACGGCTGCTGCGCAGCACGCTGAGAAGCCGCCGGGTACCGGACTTCGAGCTCATCGACAGCGAACGGCGCATCCACATCGAGACGAAGTGGCGGACCGACCCGCGGCCGGCCTTCCGCTGGGACACACTCAACCAGCTCATTCCCGGACTTCCCCCAGGAGCCTCCCTTCTGGTGATCACCAACTCCGTCGACATCACCGCGGCCCGCGAGCAACTGGCAGCGACCAAGGGCATCACGATCCGGGTCGTCTCGTGGAACGACGAGTCCGACGACGGCGTGCTGCGGGCCGCTGTCTCGGAGCTGCTCACTGCGGACCGACGATGAAGGAGGATCGCTGGGCTTGGCGGCCCAATAATCCTCCTTCGATCATGCTGGGACGGGCCCTCAAGCGATACGCAGACGCCACCAAGGTGACGTCTGCGTATCCCCCCGTGCCCGGCTGATGGGCTGCGCGGGTTGACCGGAGGGGTGCCACAATTGGCGCGGTCAACCAGGCATCAGCCCACTAGCCGGCGCCCATCAGACGGCCGACGTGGTCGTCTGGGACGTTTCTCCTTCCGGCTCGGCGTCCTGACCGGTGTCGTCCCGGTCGCTCCACGGTCCGCGACCACCCCACGGGCCAGGGCGAATGCCATCGGGCGGGCCCGGGAAGCCGTCTTCGACAAAGGTCCGGATCCGGTCCTCGAGGCCAGCGGCTATCTCGTCTGCTCGCTCCTGGTCGAGCCGGCCATCGTCAACAGCTGCCGCGAGACGCTCCTCAGCTGCGCCGACGAGGACACCGACGAGATCATCGACGTCGACCCCCTGTTCCTCCGCGATCTCTGCCAGGTTTGCGCCATTTCGCAGCTGCTCGCGAAGTTCTTCCTCGGTGAGCCCCAACTCCTCGGCGGCGACATCGAGCTCGAGCAGGATCCCGCCGTGGCCGTGCGGCCCGCCGAGGCCACCCGGGCCGTGGGCAGGCAACTGGTCGTTCAGCGTTTCGGCTACTGCGTCAGCCTGCTCTTGGGTCAGCGTCCCGTCCTCGACCAGACCGGCCAGTACGTCCGCAATGATCTGGACGCGATCAGGGGCGGCGCTGCTTACAGCTGAGACCGCCGCAGCGGACAACCCCGGGGCTGCAGCGACCCCGCCGACCAGTCCCGCCAGGCCGACCGCACTCGCAGCGGCGATCGCTTTGTGCTTCCGTCGCATCGCTGGATCCTCCTTGTCGCTCGATGCGCTCACGACGAGCAGACTCGCGCGCCGACTTTGAACTGTGCTGTGACGAAGCTGGGAGATTGCTGTGAGAGCCATTCGCAGCATGTTCGGGCCCCGGGGGAACGACCGCGGGTGGCTCGGCGTTGATGACGTCGGACCCATCACGCCCCGCGGAGGAGATTCGCGTGACAGCGGCAGCGGCCGATGATCGTCAGACCCGACTCCGGGCTGAGTTCGACCGACAGGTCGACACGTTGGTTGGGTTGGGATACCCGCAGCTCATGGGCATGTCGCAGGACGCATCGCGCGCCGAATGATCCCGCTTGCGGACCCGGTTGCCGCGCTGCCCGACGGCGACAGCGACCATCTTCCGTTGTCGTCGTGCCCGGCGAGGGGCTGGTCTCCGCGGCCAAGCCGTTGAACTCACGGCAATGAGCGGACGCGCCGGTTTCACGTCGATGGATACCGACGACCTCAAGCGGTTCACACCCACGGTCGACAGGATTCCTGCCGGTCCCTACCTCCTGCTCGACGTCGACACCGGCCCGGGCACTCTCGGCGTGGTACCCGACGAAGCTCTCCCGCTGATCACTGACGCGGGTCGGTCACCCCTCACCATCGACGAGGGGCTGGCGATCGTCACGCAGTTCCCCGGGATCCTGAGAACGCGCAACTGTTTCTCGATGCTCGCGTCCCGGTGTGGTGATCGACGCGTCCCCGCCTTATGGGTCAGTGATGGCCGGCCCCGACTCGGCTGGTGCTGGGCCGCCGCACCTCACAACTGGCTGGGCTCGGCTTCGTGCGCCGGCCAGGCGGGGTAATTCGTTCGTTCTGACATCGTCGGGTCGGCCACTCTTTGGTCGTGGCTACTCGGAGGCTTCGCGCGTACCCGGTGTGGTTGGCCTACACCGGCGTGTGGGCCTTCGTGAGCTCGCTGTCATGGACGACCGCAGCGGTCTACTTCATCCGCGACGTGGACATGACGCCGCTTCAGCTGGTCCTCACGGGCACCGCGCTCGAGGTGGGGTACTTCCTGTTCGAGATTCCGACCGGCGTCGTGGCAGATCTCTACTCGCGGCGCCTCTCGCTGATCGTCGCGGCGGTCATCTCCGGCATCGCAATGATCATTACCGGTGTCGCCCAGAGTGCCGCTGTGGTGATCGCCGCGGCGGCGTTGTGGGGAATCGGCTGGACGTTCCGCAGCGGTGCCGAAGACGCCTGGCTCGCCGACGAGCTCGGGCCGCGCCAGCTGGGCTCCGCCTACCAGCGGTCGGCCCAGTTGGCCAGGGTCACCGGCCTGCTGGGGATCGGCGGTGCGGTCGCGCTCGCCCTGGCCGACCTTCGGCTGCCGTTCCTGGCCGCTGGCGCAACCACCGTGCTGCTAGCAGTCTTCCTGGGCCTGGCGATGCCTGAACATGGGTTCACTCGGCCAGCACGATCGGCGGATACATCACACCTGACGGCCGCGGCAGCAACAGCTCGGGATGGCGCACGGCTGGTCCGGACACACCCCGTCTTGCTGCTCATCCTGGCAATTGCGTTCGTCACCGGGATGTGGGCCGAGGGCTTCGACCGGCTGTGGGAGGCACACCTGCTGCTCGACGTCGGGCTACCGGACCTGGCCGGCCTCGGCGACGTTGCGTGGTTCGGCCTGATCGGCGCCGGCACTTTGGTGTTGTCATTCGTCATCGCCGCGCCGCTGGTTTCGAGAGTCGAGCGGCTCGGGGCGGAGAGTCTGGCCCGTTTCCTGCTGCTGTTGCACGCGTTGCTGATCCTCACCGCACTGTCCTTCGCGTGGGCTGGGACCGTCTGGGTAGCGCTGGTGACGTACTGGGCGACGACTGTCGTCCGGGCCCTCACCGAGGCACCGTTCCGCACCTGGCTCAACGGCACGGTTGCCGACTCGCGGGTCCGCGCCACCGTGCTGTCGATTACCGGTGTCGCCGGTAGTGCCGGCGAGTGGGCCGGAGGCCCGGTGTTGGGCGCAGTGGGCACCCGCTGGTCGGTCCGCACGGCGCTCGGCGTCGGCGCCCTGTTACTCACCCCGACGCTGGCACTGTTCGCTCGCGCCGCGCGGCATCACGGCCGCGAGCCCGAGCTGTCCGGCACGGAGTCGACGCTTCCCGAGCGCGCCCCCAGCTGAATCGCGCACCCTCCAGTCGCGGTGAGGGGCGGCGGCGAGAAGCCACCGGACTCGCCGATCGTCCGCCGTCACAGGGCGGTTACGGCCTCCAGCGGGAACGGAGGCAGTGCCAGCGGTCGGGTAGCCAGCCGTAGCAGCGCGAGCGAGTTGTCGTCGCCGGCAGTGCGGTTGAGATGCAGCTCCTCGCACGAGGTGCACCGGTGTACGAGCACCCATTCGCCGCTGCCTCGGACAGTGATGGCGATGGGTTCCATTGCTGCACCGCACTCGGCGCCGCGGTCGCCGGGTTCGTCGTCGAGGTGTCGGCTCCACAAGCAGTTCGGGCAGTGGTTGCGATGCATCGTGCCCGGCGCCGCGAGTGGAACATCGAGTTTGCACCGACGACATCGGAACGAGCCGTGCCTCGCACGGCGAGGTGATTGTGGTTTCAAGGTCGCACCTCCGGGCGGCGTAGTCGGTCAGGACAAACGTCGCGCCCGAAGACAGTCAGGTACGGCCGACGTGAGCCGGCTCGGCGCGCGACGTGCCAATGTCCGTGGTCACGGTCATCGGTCACCTCGCTGCGCACCATCGGTCCGCACCCCTGCGGGCCGGTCCAAGTGCAGCATTGCGGCGTACCCGCCAGCAACGGGTTTTCGAGTGACGAGGAGCCAGGCTAAAGTGCACCATCGAGATCGCGAGCGGTTTTCTCCGAACGCCGCTGGGCATAGGTGTCGGTGAGAAGCGCCCACACCGACGGAGGGCCTACCGATGCTCCGACGTCCGCAGCGTGTCTTCGTCACTGTGTTCACCGGCATGTTCGCAATCGGGCTCGCCGCACCGCCGGCGACCGCGGTACCGCCAGCGCCACCGAAATCCCCAGAGGCAGTAGGAACCGGTGGGGCGGTGACGTCGGTCGACCCCTACGCCACCGAGATCGGCCTACAGGTACTCCGCCGCGGTGGCAACGCAGTTGACGCTGCGGTGGCCACGGCCGCGGCACTCGGCGTCACCGAGCCGTACAGCGCCGGCATCGGCGGCGGCGGTTTCTTCGTGTTCTACGACGCGCGCGAGGGCCGCGTTCGCACCATCGACGGCCGAGAAACCGCACCAGCGCGTATGCGCGAGAACACCTTCGTCGAGAACGGCGTGCCAATCCCGTTCGCCGACGCGGTGACCAGCGGCCTGTCGGTCGGCGTCCCCGGGACCCCGGCGACGTGGGAGCTGGCACTGGACCGCTGGGGGACGATCGACCTGCGGGACGCGATTCGGCCGGCCGCGCGGCTCGCGGAGAAGGGCTTCGTCGTCGACGAGACGTTCCGTCAGCAGACCGAGGCCAACGCCGCACGCTTCGCCGACTTCACCAGCACTCGGGAACTCTTCCTGCCTGGTGGTGCACCGCCCGAGGAAGGCTCGGTACTGCGCAACCCGGATCTGGCCAGGACGTATGACCTACTCGGGCGTCGCGGCGTCGACATCCTGTACGACGGGCGGCTCGCGGAAGAGATCGTTGCGACGGTGATCGACCCGCCGGTACGGCCAGGTTCGACCCGAGTTGTCCGGCCCGGGCTGATGCGGTTGCGTGATCTTGCCCGCTACGACGCGCTGCTCCGGCCGCCCACCCGCGTCAGATACCACGAACTGGACGTGTTCGGGATGGCGCCGCCGTCGTCCGGCGGTTCGACGATCGGTGAGGCGCTCAACATCCTGGAGAACTCCGACGTCGGCGCGCCCAACCGGGTCGAGGCCCTGCACAGCTACCTGGAAGCCACCGCGCTCGCATTTGCCGACCGCAACCGGTACGTCGGCGATCCAGGCTATGTCGATGTGCCACTTCGGCAGCTGCTGTCCCAGGCATTCGCCGACGAGCGGGCATGTGAGATCACTGCCACCAGTGCGGCGGTCAAGCCGGTGCCGCCCGGATCGCCGGACGGGGAGTACGAGCCGTGTTCGCCGGCAGCGGTATCCGCCGGGACGGGCGCGCTCCAAGGCGGGTCCACAACTCACCTGACGACGTGGGACCGCTGGGGCAACGTCGTCTCGTACACGCTCACCATCGAGCAGACCGGTGGTTCCGGGATCGTCGTGCCGGGCCGTGGGTTCCTGCTGAACAACGAGCTGACCGACTTCAACTTCACCCCAACGCAAGGCGATGGGGTCCCGGACCCGAACCTTCCGGCGCCGGGCAAGCGGCCGCGCTCGTCGATGAGCCCGACCATTGTTCTCGACGACGGGGAGCCGGTCCTGGCGCTCGGCTCGCCAGGTGGATCCATGATCATCACGACCGTGTTGCAGACGCTGCTCAACCGGCTGGACTTCGGTATGACACTGCTCGACGCCGTGGCCGCTCCCCGGGCGTCCCAACGCAACACCGCCGCGGTCTCGGCCGAGCCGCCCTTCATCGCCGCTTGGAGGCCATCGTTGCAGCCGCTCGGGCACACGTTCCTCGACGTGCCGGAGATCGGGGCGGTGACCGCCATCGAGATCCGCGACGACGGTCGGCTGGTCGCCGTCGCCGAACCTGTGCGACGCGGCGGCGGTGACGCCGGTGTGGTCCGCCCCCGGCATTGACGCCAAGGGGTCAGCCCGGCGTCACCTCCAAGGTCACGTCGAGGAACAGCCGCGAATGCGCGGGGTCGTTGCTCAGCACGACAGCCGCCGCACGGTACGTCCCGGGGTCCAACCCGCTCGCGTCACCGGTGATGGTCAGCGTGGCCGACTCATCCGGTACCACTACCCCTTCGGCCGGTTCGACCGTGAGCCACGGAACGTCGCTGAACGGTGAGAACGAGGCCACGTATGGCACCGTGTTCTGCAGAATCAGCGCAGCGTCCTGACCGAATTCGACGGCGAACTCAAACGTCTGCCCGGTCGCCAGCACCCGGCCAGCGCCGAGCGGGAACTCCACCATGGTTGGCAGACCCGAGTCGGTACCCGTGGCGATTACCTGTGCGTCTGCCGGAAGGTCTTCGAACGCCGAGTGGCTGGCGAACGTGCCCGTGAATGGGTTTGGTACCCCGGCCATCGTCGGGTGGGCGGGATCGGCCACGTCATTGGACTCCTCGAACACTTCCTCGAGGATACTGCCGCCGCCAGGGAGCACTCCGTTGCCGAACGCGCCGCCGTTCGAGCCCGATGACGCCGCCTCCACCCAGACGAAGCCGCCATCGGCGGCGTACTCCTCCAACCGTCCGACGTTGTCGTTGTACGCGTCGTAGAACTCCGGCGGCTGGTCGTTGGCGACAATCACCGTCTGGTAGTTGGACAACTCGATGTCGGCCATCTGGTCGGATCCCGCGATGTCAAAGTCGATGCCGTTGGCCTCGAGAATCTGATGCAGGGCGTCACTCTCCCACGGCAAAGCGTCCTCGAACACGAGGATCCGCCCACCGTCCTGGGTGGGCTGTACGTCAACCGTCCGAGAACCCTCCGTCCGTGAGGTCACACCAGCCCGGCGGGCTCTCGGGTTGGCTGCCACGTCTACTGCCCGTTCGAGCTCGGCGATCTCGAAATCGAGGTCGACGAAGCCGGCGTTGCGCAGGGTGGCTTCGGTCACGGCCGTGTCGCCGGATGGGATCGAGAATTCGATCGGCCCGCCCTCCAGCACTGCTACTGGAACGGCTGGGTCGAGAACCACGTCGAGTGTCGTCGTGACCCCTGCTTCGATCGTGGCGTCCACCGTTTTGGTCAGATATCCGTCGGCCGAGACCCCCAGATCCCACGTGCCTTCTGGCCCGAACAGCCGGTAGCTGCCGTCCTCTGCGCTGGTGACAGGGAATGACGGATCCGACGCCAACTCGAGCGTCGCCCCTGTCACCGGCTCATCACTGAGCGAGTCGGTGACTGTTCCTGCCAGCGAGCCCCAGTTCTCCGGCAGGGTCACTTCCAACGCCACCGGGACCACCACCCGTGGTGTCCTCGGATCGTTGCCCAGTACGACGAGCTCGCCTTCGTAGATTCCGGGCGGCACGGTTTCTCCACCCAGGGTGACGATGACATCGTCGGACTCCCCGGGCTCGGCGCTCCCGGACGTCGGGTCCGCCGCCATCCACGGGGCGTCGCGGAACGGCTCGATGGTGCCGTGACCGACATCGGGTGCCCAGTCAGTGGGTTCGAAGAAGTCGCCGAGCACCATCGCCACGTTCACGAAGCCGTCGTCATCGCCGAGCAGTTCGAGCGGTGCGTCGAAGCGCACCGACGAACCTTCCACCTCGGAGGGCACCTCGGCGATGACCTCGAAACTGAGGGCGTCGACCAGCAGCACGGTGCCGTTGAGGGCCTCGAACATGTCGGCGAAGACCTCGACTCCGACGTCCTGGGTAGGCAGCCCGGCCAGCGCCTCGGCCGGTATCCCGGTGTTCGGGTCCTGGTCGACGTCGAGGAACACATATCCGCCCAGGTCGTCCGGCGGTTCGGCGAAGTCGACTTGCACCGACAGCTCGGCCTGGTCCGCTCCGGCGCTGACAGATGTGATCTCAGGCGCGTGGATCGCGTCGTCGTCGGGGTCGTCGATGATCTCTTGGAGCGGTCCTTCGAAGGTCAGCCCGGGCACCTGGGTTGCCTTCACCCCCGCCGGCAGCGAGAAGCGCTCCCATTCCGGTGGGCGAATGATCGGCTTGCCGTTCAGCGTCGGTGCCGGCGGCAAGTCAGGCGGGGTGACCGCGGTCTCTCGCTCGCGCACCTCCCAATCGAGCGTGGCCGTTCCGGTGTTGGCGACGGTCAACGTGGAGGTTGTGCTCTCCCCGAGGCCCACCGTGGCCGTGATCGACTCCGGCGACACCTCCATTTGCGCGGCGGCCAGCACGAAGTCCAGTTCCGCGGTCTCGCCGGCGTTGACGGTCACCGACTGGGTGTCGCTGACGTAGTCCTCCGCCGAGGCGGTCACGTCATAGGTCCCGTCGATCACCTTGAGGGTGTATCGACCGTCAGCGTCGGTCACCCCGGTCTGTCCCCCCGGGGACGCCACGACAGTGGCACCCTCGACCGGAAGACCGTCGTTGGCGTTGGTCACGACCCCGGTGATGGTGGCGTTCGCAACGATCTCAAAGCGCACCGCAGTTCGAGGGGACGCGAGGGGCTGGCGGAATCCATACTGCAGGGCATCGGTGCCCTCGGCGTTCTCGATCCCGATCGTGGCGCGGGAGCCTCCGCCCAACTCGTCGACGCCATCGCCCCAGTGGATCTCCGCGGCATCGTTGCCGAGCACTCTGACCTGGAAGCTGCCGGCTGCGCTGCTCCCGAGGGTGTGGACGTCCCGGTACTCGACGAGGGCCGAGAAGCTGTCGCCAGTTCCCCGGAACGCATACTGCACGGAGGCCGGGCCGTCGACCACCAGGTCTTGCCACAGTCCATAGACCGCCGCGTTGGGTTGGCCGCGGCTGGGAATCTGGGTGTTGAAGAACGGGCTTTCGAATGGGTCGAGGAACCCGACATGGCCGTTGCTGCCGATGAACAGCTCCGTGTACTCCTCGCCGTAGAACGTCATTGCTTCCGGCATCAGCAGGCGCCCATAGACGTCGTCCCCGTAGATGGCCGTCTGCGTCGGGACACTCCGCCAGCGGAACGGAATCGGCCGACACCCGTGGCCGAACCGGTCGAGCTTGCGGCCCAAGGTGAAGTCCACGCGAACGTCTTCGGTCACCTCGACCTCGGCAGTCGCGGCCTCGAGACAACCGCCCTGGCTGGCCTCGATGGTGTACATCCCCACTGGGAGCTCCATGGAGTAGCGGCCCTGGCGGTTGGTCTCCACCGGCGGAGCTGGCGTACCGACGGCCCGAACGGTCACGTTCGCCAACGGTCGCCCGTTCTCAGCGCTGGTGACGCGTCCGAACACCGTGAAGCGGGGTAGCGCCTCGAGCGCAAAGTCGACTGTCGTGGTTTCATCCTGGGCGATCACCACACCCGCGACGACTGCGGTCTCGTAGCCGAAGGCCTCGGCGAGCACGGTGTAGCTGCCCGCGGGAAGGAGCATCGTGTAGGTACCCGATTCATCGGCCACCCCGGTGCCGGTGAAGGCGTCGGAAACGGCGCTGACCTGCGCCCCCGGGATCGGATCTCCGGAGGACACGTCGGTAACGACACCGGTCAAGGTGCCGCCGGTGGCGGCCACCTGGACGGCGGCCTCCGCGTTGATGCGGCCCTCGCCATAGACGTTGTTGGGGTCGCCATCGGCGTCCCCACCGCAACTGAGGTCTTCGATGTTGACAGCCGTAGTGCGGACGATGTCGAGCGTGTCGTCGATCTGCCCGATCAGCTCCGGAGCGCTGGACAACACCAGCGCGAGGGTGCCGGCAGTATGCGGCGCGGCCATCGACGTTCCGGAGAACGCCTCGTATCCGTCACCGGGAACTGAGGAGACCACGTCGACCCCGGGCGCCGAAACGTCGGGGTTGATCTTGCCGAACACCGACGGGCCCCGGCCGGAGAATTCGGCGATGACGTCATCGATGTCGGTCGCCCCGACGCTGAACGATTCGTTGTAGTCGCCCGGCGAGCCACCCTCGCCGCAAGCCGGCCCCGGGTTACCCGAGGAGAACACAGGGAAGATCCCGGCCGCTCGCCAGGCGTTGACGATGTCCTGGTAGAACGGGTCGCCGGGACCCCCGCCCCAGGAGTTGTTCACCACGTGCGGCGCCTTCGCCGGATCCGGGTTGTCGCCAGCGAGGTCGGTCGGCGCGACAACGAACTCGCCGGCGGACAGCAGTGAGCTTTCCGAACAGCCCAGGTCCTCGCAGCCTTTGGCGGCTATCCACCGCGCGCCCGGTGCCACGCCGATGTCGGGCGTGAACGGACCAGGTCCGTCGCCGCCGACCATGGTGCCCATCGTGTGTGTGCCGTGGCCGGCGTTGTCGCACGGTGCCGGTCCACAAACGCCGGCGGGATCCCACCAGTTGTAGTCGTGGGTGAACGAACCGTCACCGTTGTTGCCCCGGTACTGGTTGACCAGTGCGGGATGGTCGAACTCGACTCCGCTGTCGACGTTAGCGACGACGATCCCACCGCCGGTCACTCCAGCCGCCCAGGCCTCGTCGGCACCGATCTTGTCCACGCCCCACTCCGGGTCGCCCGCGGCGGCTGCGACGGCCGCCGAGGTCTCCACCGGCTGCACCAGTGGATAGACCCGTTCGGCACGTACCTCAGCGACGCCGGGCAGTTCGCGGAGTCGTTTCGCCAGCGCTTCGTCGCCGGTGAACACCACTTGGTTGCGCAACCAGAAGGGCTGGAACGGCGCCTTGGCGCTCTTGAGGGTCTTGACGACCTCGAGCTGGGAGCGTTGCGCAGTCTGCATCAACGCCCGGCGCACCGCGGTGATCCGAGCCTCCCGGTCCTCAATTGCTGCTTCGGTCGAAAGGTTGGGTCGCGCCTCGAGCTCCACGACCCACCGGCCCGTCTCATCGGTGGTCAGTTGCTGCGGAGGCTTCGCGTCCGAACTCGACGCCGCGGCCTGAGGGGCCGATGCGGGCGGCCCTTCCGGAGGAGACTCGCCTGAGCCGGTGTCAGTTGGTTGGGCCGCGGCCACCACCGCCGAGCCGACGACGAGCATCACAACGGTCGCTGGAACGATACGTCGACGCATCGCGGCCTCCTGTGAAAATTGTGGCTCTGGGGCGTCTGCGTCTGGGGTTGGACCAGACTACGACTTGTGGTATCGGCGAGACAGGCTTTCGTGACTGCGGATATGACATGAGCATCCACGGCTCAGGCCTCAGGTAGCCCACGCTCGAGCAGCCAGTCGCGGAACTGCTGCGGCGTTCGCACTCCGTTGTCGATGACCGCTGTGTAGACCTCGAAACCACCGACCTGGTCGGGGTAGCTCGGCAGCCGGTGCCACACATCCTTGATCCGCAGGACCGCTGCACGCTGCTCGTCGGTGATCGACTCGCGTAATGCCACATGCCATGCGGTGACGTTCTCGTGCGGATCGTGCAACCACAGCGACAAATCGACCCGCCAAGTGTCTTCGCTGCGGCGAAGCAGGAACGGGAGGTGATACCGCTCCTCTTTGACCTGCCCGGTCGGGCTACGGTCTCCTCGCTCGTCGCGGTAGTCGAATCCGACGACGCCACGGACGGCTACGACCCGAGACAACAGATGCACAACGTCTGTCGGCGAGTAGTCGGGCCCGACCAGTAGGCCGACATCGAGATCACGCCAGCACATCAGGTCCGAGACGTAGCTGCCGGTGACCATCAGCTGGCCCATGTCGGCAAAGATCCCCGACCGGTTGAGCTCGCCGAGTAGCTCGCCAGCCTCTGCATGCAACGCCGACCGCCGGGTCGCTAGCTGCTGGTCGGTGGCGGGTCGCAGCACGACGGACATCTTCCTCACTAACGGTCCACGACCGGCGCGCCGAGATCGACAATGCCGAGCTGTGCCGTCGCGACATCGGACCATACATAGCGTCGGCCCGCGCGCCGGAGCACGATCAGTGTCGCCTGTTCGATCTTGACCACGACCGATTCACGCCGGACAACACCGATGGCGTCGAACAACGCGGCAGCTGGTACCGCGGCGTTGACGTAGGCCAGGCTGATGTGCGGCCACAGCACCTCGGTGTCGGCGCCGGGCACCCGATCAGGCCCACGGACGGTGGCAATCGCGGACCGCAAGGCGGTGCGGACCCGGCTGACCGGCTCGACTTGCGTAGCCGTCAGTGTGATCCCCTCCCAGTGAACCTCGGCCGGGCGGAAGGTCAGGTCGAACGTCGGTGTGCCCGCCAGCCGCTCACGCGCCGCATCGACGAGATCGTCGACCTCGGGTGCCGTGATCTCGTCCACCGCGCCGACACCTTGAACCGTCAGGTGCAGCCACTTGGTGGGGACGACGTCGATCCCGTCAATTCCGGCCACCGCACGGTGATACTTCCGCGCCACCGCATGCAGAGCCGGCTGGTCGTCAAACAGCAGGTGCCAGGTGAGGTAGTCCGGAGCCTCCGGCCCCCAGTGATTGCGGAGTGCGTCGGTTCTCGTCACCGCCACCCGGTCACCGGGCCGGTGGCGGTGCGACGACCAGTTCGCTCTCCGGGTCGTGCGGAAGCATCGGTGTTCCGGCACGATCAGGTGGGCCTGTTCCCAGGGCCGTTGCTCGGCGAGGAACGGGACTTCCTGCGCCATCCACTGTTCGTGCACGGCCAACGGCAATTCTCCGGCACCGACCCGGGCCAGATTCTGGCCCAGGTCGCCTAGGTCGGTCTGGACCCACAGGCAGGCGTCGACCACATCGGCGAGTTCCCGGCGTGCCGCGCCGACGCCTTCCACGATCAGGATGGAAATACCGGCTGGCACGTCAACAGTCCCCAGTCGGCCGCGGGCCTCCCACGCCGGCGGCCGAAACGACACCGGCTGGCACGTCAACAGTCCCCAGTCGGCCGCGGGCCTCCCACGCCGGCGGCCGAAACGACACCGGCTGTCCGAGCCGGACCGGCGCCAAGATCCCATCGGTCAGCAGGTCGACCCAGCCGAAGATCGAGTGGTGCCACGCGATGTCGTCGGTATGAACGACGTGTGTCTTCTCATCGCGCCCGGCGAGCCGTCCGGCCAGCGACGTCTTCCCACTGGAGCTCCTACCGTCGACGGCAATGACGCGGGGATGTCCGGTCGGCGAACCTGCCGCCTCGGTGAGCATTCGGCGGACCGCGCGGACCGGCTCGACCCGCCACGGCCCAGCCTCGGGCTCGCCGTCCGGGAGGTGCATCGTCACGATTGGCATGATCCAGCAGCCGTATCCGGACCACCACCGGTTGAGCCACGGCTCAGAGTTTGCGGTACATGATGTGCAGGCCGACGTAGCCATGAATCGGATGGCGGAAGCCGTCGCGCACCGTCGCGAGGACCTCGAAGCCGAGTGAACGCCACAGCTTCACGGCGCGGGTATTGGATTCGGCGACCGCGTTGAACTGCATCCCGCGGTAGCCGTCTGCCCAGGCCTGTGCGACGACGTGCTCGCAGAGCGCCCGTCCGACGCCTCTTCCCGCGTGCTCCGGGTCAACCATGAAGCCTGCGTTGGCGATATGTGCACCTGGGCCACCCTGGTTGGGATGGGTCTCCGCCGTTCCGATGATCGTCCCGTCGGAGTCCACGGCGACCACCGTTCGACCGGGTGGTTCGTGCATCCACTTGCTCCGGGCGACGTCCTCGGGAGTTTCCGGCTCCCAACAGAACGTGTCGCCAGCTGCGACGATGCCGTGCATGAATCGCCAGATCGCTGGCCAGTCCGCTGGGGTCGCCTCCCTGATCAGCATCCCCTCATCGTGGCCCTCGTTGGGCCGAGCTCACCCAAATCACCTCTCACAGGCCTCGGTGACGTCGTCGAGAAGTTCGGATGCGGCATCGAGGGTGGTTTCGAGGTCGGCGGCCGACGTGCCGAGCCGGCCCATCAAACCGTGGGCTCGCAGGGCGAACTCCGCAGGTGCATTCGGCAACCGCCCGGCGGCCTCGACAGCGGCTTTCTCATTGATCAGCCACCGCCTGTCGTGACCGTGCAGTGCATGAGCGCATAACAGGACCACCCGGAACAGGCACCCGGCAACGTACGTGCTGTCGGCCCGCGGCAAAGCCTTAGAAGCGGCTTCGAGCAGGAAGGACGCCTCCCACAGCCTGGCAACTAGTGCCGTGCCGAGCTCTGGTGGGTACTGCGCCGTCGCGGCGTGCAGATTGGTCAACTCGCCGGTCGGGTCGGCCAAGACGACGCCGAGGGCTACCTCGCCTGTGTAGGCGAAGTCTGGGAAGCCGAACGGATGCCCGGCCTGGGAGTGGAAGCCGAACTGGCCTTGTCGCGCGTCGTTCCATGCGGCGTGGACCCGGTCGACGTCGCGATAGATCCAGTCCACCGCTGTCCCGCCGATGTCGATCCAACTGCCCCCGTCGACCCACGGCCCCCACTCACCGGGTTCGGTGACCTTGGCGGCTGGGCCATCCACGGCGCGAGCGAGCTCGCCCAGCGCCACGACGTCGAGCGGCGGCCGGTAGTACAGGCCCAGATCGAAATCCGATTCGGCCAGGTGATCGCCACGCGCCCGGCTGCCCCCGAGCAGCACGGCGACCACGCCTGGCACCTCCACCAGTCGGCCGGCCAGCTCGGTCAGCTGCTCGTCGTCGAGGGGCACCGCTCGATCCTGTCAGCAGCGGCGCTAGAGGTGCTTGTCGAAGAAAGCCACGGTGCGTTCCATCGAGGTCTCCCAGGCGGCCTCGAAAGCATGCGGCTCACCCGGGTAGGTCAGCAACTCCGCGTCCTTGCCCAGCGATCGCAACCTGGTGACCGTCGACTGCGACCACTCGATCGGGCAGCTCTGGTCCGCCGTTCCGTGGTGGACCAGGATCGGCTCGCTCACTCGCTGGAAGAAGGTCACCGGCGAGACGTTCCGCCAGAAGGCCGGGTTGTCTTCGGGTGAGCCATGGGCCGCGACGATGTCGTGGGCGAGCGCATCGTCGCCCGGGTCGCCCCTGATCCACCGGTCGAAGTTGTCGACAGCGTTGGAGCTCACCGGCGCGTACACGACCGCCGCGTCGACCAGGCCGGGTTGGGCGACCAACACGTTGTAGGTGACGCCACCGCCCATGGAGCGGCCGAGCAGGCCGATTCGGTCGGGGTCGACAGCGGCAAGTCCTGACGTCCTCAGGGCCAGTACGGCATTGACGACATCTTCGGTGTAGCCAAGCCGGAGGTTCAGCTCGGCGTTCGGGTCGTCGTCGGACTGCGCATGGTTGCGGTAGTCGGTGTGCAGCACCACGTATCCGTGCCGGGCAAGGTAGTCCTGCTCACGCTTCAGGCCCCGACCGTTGGTGTAGACGTCGGGATCGATGTAGCCGTGGTTGAGGACGAGGGCAGGGAACGGACCGTCGCCCCGAGGCACGTTCAGGATCCCCGAGATGGTCAGTTCGCCACTGCGGTAAATGACGAAGTAGCGCGTGTACGTGCTGTTCTCTTCGAGCACGTCGCCCAGGCGGAGCCCCCCGCCGTCGTACCGCTTCTTCATCAATGCCGGGATGGAGACCGGGTGCGGCGGTTTCGGGGTCGGAGTGGGCGACGGTGCCGCGGTGCTCCGTGCCGGCGTGCCCGGTATCGGCGTCGCGACCGCGGAATCTGACCGTGCCGTCGTCGGCTGCGTTGCCCGGTCCTGCAAGGGGGGCGACGTACACCCGCACGCGGCCAAAGCGCAGACGACAGCAGCCAGCCACGCGCGCCGTTCGCTGCCGCTCACTTCGCTATGGTCACCCACCGAGTGAGACCGCACACCCCTACGGCGAGGTGTCCTTCCAGGACGCGATCAGGTCGCGGTACCAGAACGCGCTGTCCTTCCAGATCCTGGCCTGCGACGCATAGTCGACGTACACGATCCCGAATCGCTTGGAGTAGCCGTAGGCCCACTCGAAGTTGTCCATCAGCGACCAGACGAAGTAGCCGCGCACGTCAACCTCCGCCGCGACCGCCGCGGCGACGGCGTCGATGTGGTTGCGCAGGTAGTCGATCCGGTCCTGATCGCGTATTCGGCCGTCCGCATTGATCTGGTCGGCGAAGGCCGCCCCGTTCTCGGTGACCATGACCGGTAATTCTGGGTAGTCGCGATGCAGGCGCAACAGCAGCTCGGTCAGACCGGTGGCGTCGACGACCCAACCCATCTCGGTATGCAGTCCGGGCTGGGGCAGGAACTCCACGTCGCCGCAGCCCACGAATGGCGAGTGCCCGACCTGGCCGTGGCCGTCAGCCCTCAGCCGTTGCGACTGGCCGTCCCACTGCCGCACGAGGGAAGGCTGGTAGTAGTTGATACCCAGCACGTCGATACCGCCGGCCTTTGATGCGAGATCACCGCCTCGTCGCCGTCGTGGACGAAGGACCAGTCCGTGATGGCCGACGTATCGTCCAGCAGGTCGGTGGGATAGCCGGGCCCGAGCATCGGGCCGAGGAACACCCGGTTCCCGATGGCGTCGACTCGACGCGCAGCGTCCTGATCACCCGGTCCGGCGGCCCGCACGACATGGAGATTGAGGGCCACCGAGACCTGCGCATTCGGCGCGGCCGTGCGAAGCGCAGCGAGCGCGGCGCCATGAGCGAGGTTGAGGTGGTGGGCGGCCACGAGCGCATCTGCCGGGGATGTCCGGCCCGGGGCATGAATGCCGGAGGCGTAACCGAGGAAGGCGGAGCACCACGGTTCGTTCAGGGTGATCCAGGTCTGCACCCGGTCCCCGAGAACGGCACCGATCGCCGCGGCGTAGTCCGCGAACCGGGTGGCGGTATCCCGGGCCGGCCAGCCGCCCGCGCTCTCCAGCTCTTGCGGAAGATCCCAGTGATACAGCGTGGCGACCGGTGCTATGCCGGCAGAGAGCAGTGCGTCGACCAGCCGGTCGTAGAACGCCACTCCGCGTGGCTCGAGCGGACCGGAGCCGCCGGGCTGTACGCGGGGCCAGCTGATGGAGAAACGATATGCGCCGAGACCCAGCGCGCGCATCGTGTCCACGTCTTCGCGCCACCGGTGATAGTGGTCGTCGGCCACGTCGCCGGTTTCCCCGCCGTTGGTGCGCCCCGGTGTATGGCTGAAGGTGTCCCAGATGGACGGGCCGCGACCGTCCTCCGCCACTGCGCCCTCGATCTGGTATGCGGCCGTCGCCGCCCCCCAGACGAAGTCGGCGGGCAGTACGTCAAGGTTCATCTGATCATTCTCGCGCCCTACCAGACGTCCCCGTCGCGCCAGTCGCAGGTGAGCTCACCGGACAGATCCAGCGGGACGGTCACCGGTAGCACGTAGATAGCGCCGTCATCGTCCCCGGTGCGCTTGATGCCGCTTGGTGTCAGCGCTGACGACGGGCCCTGCCACTGCCTCCACCCGCGGGCGGCATAGAAATGCACGGCCTCGTCCGTCGCACCCAGCGCTCCCAGTTCGTAGGCATTCCGCACGACGCGTTCCAGCGCACTCATTAGCGCTGAGCCGTGCCCCCGCCCGCGGTGGTCCGCGCGCACTCCCACGCCCTCCACGTAGCCGGCCCGGAGCGCGCGATCACCATGCAACAGGCGCCGCTGGATGACCGACGCGTGCCCGATCAGCTCCGCTCCGTCCCATACCAGCGCATGCACGCCGCCCAGTGCGTGGTCCCAGTCGTCCTCGGTCATGTCGTCGAACACGTCGTACAGCAACGCTCGGGCCGCCTGGAGTGTCGGCGCATCCAGATCCGCCGTATGCGTTGTGCTCAGTCGGGTCATGTCCGCCATCATCGCCACCGGCGGCGACGGCACGTGCAGCGCAGCGCTGAGGCGCGACGAGGACGGTGCCTCCTCGAGTCGGCTAGGGCTTGCGGCCGACGCCACCCAATGGGTCTGCTTCGGGTCGAACACCACCCTCGATATTCATTTCGCCGAGATCTGGCCGCCATTGGGAAACCGGGACCATGCCTGGCTCGACCATCTCCAAGCCCGCCAAGAATCGAGCCAACTGCTCTGGGCTTCGGGCCGTCATTTTTGGTTCGCCGAACCGATTCCAATGGTCCAGCAATGCATCCATCGACTCACTATGAGTAGGATCGGTAATAGCAAAGTAGCTGCCGGAGGGCACGGCTTTCAAGAGCCGGTCGACAGTCGCGTAGGCCTCGTCGTCGTCCAGGATATGCCCAAGGACGCCGAGCATCGTGATCGCAACCGGCTCAGTGAAGTCCAGCGTCCGGCTGGCTTCCTGCACGATCTTCTCGGTATCACGCGCGTCCGCATCGATGTATTCGGTGCGGCCCTGTGGCGCACTGGTGAGCAGCGCCCGGGCGTGGGTCAACACCAGGGGATCATTGTCTACATAGACGACGCAGCTTTCCGGCGCAACCGCCTGAGCTACCTCGTGAGTGTTTTTGAAGGTGGGCAGGCCGGTGCCGATATCGAGGAATTGTCGAATACCCGCCTCACGAGCAAGAAAGGTCACTACCCGCTCCAAGAAACCTCGAACCGAGCGGGCTAGGTAGCCGATATCTGGGAAGATCTGGAGTACTTGATCGCCAACTTGCCGGTCGATCGCAAAGTTGTCCTTGCCACCCAACCAGTAATTCCAGATACGCGCACTATGTGGGACGGTCGTATCGACTTTACGCTGTCCGTTATCCGCAGGGGGCTGGGAATCCGTCACCGGAGGACCTCTTCCGTGTGATGTTCTAACGTGGCACCAACGTAGTCCACGCACGGCCCCTCCAACAGCCCGGTGTCTGGTAGCTGTGGACGACGGCGTCCGGACAGGCCAGACCGTCAGCTGTCCTGGATCACCGACAGGACATTTCCGGCAGGGTCGGTGAACCACGCGATGAGCGGCCCGCCCCCGCGGAAGATCCCTTTCTCGTCCATGTCTTCTTCCATGCTCGGGTAACGCTCGAAGCTCACCCCGCGCTTGGTGAGCTCGTCGACAGCTGCTTCGACGTCGGCGACCGGGAAGTTGAGAATGGTGAACGACGCTGGTGTGTGATCGTCCTTGGGGTACACCAGGATGTCGCGGTCACCGGCGATGTGCAGTCGCAGCATGTCGTTGTCCTCGGATACCCGCAGGCCGAGAGTCCCCTCGTAGAACCTCCGGGCTTCCGGCACATCGTTGACCGAGAAACCGCTGAAGGCTCTGGTGTCCCTGAACATGATCGTCTCCTCTTCGCTGGGTCACTCTGGCGCGTTGCATCTTGCTGCAATGGACCAGAGCATGACCAAAGAATCATCGGTCAGACGATGAATTCTGCACCCCGTATCGGTCTGTGCTGGTGAGCACGCTGCGGGGAGGTCGACGGTGGCGAGACCCGTGGAGTCACCATCGACCACCGTCGTCATCGACTTGGAGGATCCGATCGCTGCTGCGGACATTCCCGTGCTCTGTGCCCGCCTGACGGCTCGTCTGACAGGGACAGACGTTCAAGCAGTGAACTGCGACGCGAGCGGCTTGAGCCGAGCCAATGTCACGACCATCGACGCGCTGGCACGTCTGCAGCTGACGGCCCGACGAAACGGATGCGCGTTGACCCTTCAACATGCGTCGGGGCAGCTCCTGGACCTGCTGCGCCTGGCCGGGCTGTCCGACGTGGTGCCGATTGGCTCACCGTCAGCGCTCGAGCCGGGACGGCAACCCGAAGAGGCTGAACAGGCTGGTATCGACGAAGTGGTTGAGCCGGGTGATGCGCCCTTCTGAGACCTCCATGACCTGAATCGAAAACGGCTCGAACCCGGCCCCGTCGCGTGCACGGCGGTACTGAGCAAGGGCGGGCGAGCCGTTCGCCATGACCGGCACCAGGCGCGACCCTTGACAGCCGATTCCTGGTCCGAGCAGCCAACGGCTGATGTCGGCCCGGCCCTGAAGCCACATCAGGTACGGCGGCATCGATTGGATGGCGTCCTCCTGAAGTAGCGACACCAGCGACTCGATGTCGTAGCGCTCGAAGGCGTCCACGTACCGGTTCAACAGTTCCTGGTCCTTGTCGTCCATCGGGTCCAATGGACGGCTGGTCGCTGGCTCGAGGCTTGCGAGTGTCGCTCGGGCCCGTTGCAACGCGCTGTTGACCGAGGCGACCGTGGCACCGAGGAGTTCGGCGACTTCGTCGGCTTTCCAGCGCAGTACCTCCCGCAGGATCAATACGGCGCGTTGCCGAGGCGGCAGGTGTTGCAGCGCAACCACGAAGGCCAACGTGATCGATTCCCGTGTCTCGGCCACGTCTGCCGGATCGCTATCTGTAGCGACGACGCGCGGATCGGGAATCGGCTCGATCCAGGTGCCCGGCGGCAACGGCGCACCCAGTGCAGCTTCGACTGGCGGCGAGGATGCCGAGAGGTCCACGGGCATGGCTCTGCGTTTGCGACCCTCGAGCATGGTGAGACATACGTTGGTGGCGATGCGGTAGAGCCAGGACCGCAGTGATGCGCGGCCTTCGAAACGGTCCAGGCCGCGCCAGGCACGCACCAGCGTTTCCTGCACAGCGTCCTCGGCGTCGAAGGCCGACCCCAGCATTCGGTAGCAGTAACCGGTCAGCTCCCTGCGGTATTGGTCGAGCCGCCGATCGATCTCGACAGGGCCACTTCCGACGGAGCTCTGGCTTGCCCTATCGGTCGCGACGCCGGCCATCTCGCTCACCCTTCCCTTCGTCCTGCCAACGTGTGCAGGGTTTCCAACGTAACCGAGCACCCGGACTACGTTGGAACGCTCACGCGTTGCGCGGGGGTTCGCTGGTGACGACGTACTCCGACCGCCCGGACCTACTGACGACTCTGTCGGCGGCCTCGGCTACCGTCGCGGCCATGGATTATCGACTCGAGTTGGTCAACGTCCCAGTCTCCGATGTCGACCGGGCGAAGGCGTTCTATGTCGAGCAGGCCGGCTTCGCTCTGGACCACGACCACACGGTGGGCGGTGGAGTGCGGTTTGTCCAGCTCACGCCGCCCGGCTCACCTGCGTCGATCTCGATCGGCTCGGGGCTGTCCTCGATGGCTCCGGGATCCGTCGAAGGCCTGCAGATGGTCGTCGACGACATCCACGCCGCACGCGTTGATCTCGCCAGTCGTGGAGTCGAGGTCAGCGACGTGCAGGTCTACGACTGGGGCTCGTTCGTGTTCTTCTCCGACCCCGACGGCAACGGCTGGGCCGTGCAGCAGCTTCCCGACCGATCCTGATCCGTCGTCAGACTTTGGTTGGCCGGTAACACAGCAGCACGTTGCCGGAACGGAACGTCGTGGTCCGGTGCAATTCAAGTTTGACCCTGCTGGTGAGGCCGGCCAGTAACGAGTGTCCGGCACCGAGGAGGACCGGGTTCACCATCAGTCGCAGCTCATCGACGAGGTTCAGCTCCAACAGTCTGGCTGTCAGGGTTGAGCTGCCGAACACCGCGATGTCCTTGCCGGGCTGCTCCTTGAGCTTGGTCACCGCCTCCGGCACGTCGCCGGTGACCAGCGTGGTGTTGTTCCAGTCAGCCGACGTCAGGCTGGTGGAGACTACGACCTTGGGCAGCCCGTTCATGAACTCGGCGATCTCCGGCGAATCGGCGATGGCCGGCTCCGTCGGCCAGTACGCCGCCATCCCCTCGTAGGTCGTCCGTCCGAACACCAACAGCCCGATGTCGCGCAGCTGGCTGATGGAGAACTCGTAGAACTCGTCGTCGACGTTCGGCCAGTCGAACTCCTGGTTCGGCCCCTCGTGGTACCCGTCGAGCGTCATCGTGATGAACGAGAAGAGCTTCCGCATTGCACCGGCCTCCTGTCGCGTCGACTGCTCAGTGTCCCCGTCTGCAGACCACCGACCAACGCCGAACTCATCCGCCGCCCGCGATGGGCATACTCCCGTCCATGAGATTTCGCAGCACGGTCCGGCTGGGCGGCAAGACGGCCACCGGTATCCCCGTTCCGACCGAGGTCGTAGACAAGCTTGGGCAAGGCAAACGACCTCCGGTTCGCGTGACGATCAACGGGCACACCTATCGCAGCACCGTCGCGTCAAGGGGTGGCGAGTTCATGCTTCCCGTCAGTGCGGAGAACCGCGCGAGCGCCGGGATCGCCGCCGGAGACGAGGTGGAAGTCGACATCGAACCAGACACCGAGCCGCGCGAGGTAACGGTACCTCCCGACTTCGCCGACGCCCTCGATCGTGAACCGGCCGCAAAGCAGCAATTCGACTCGCTGCCGTACAGCCACAAATTGCGACATGTTCTGGCGATCGAGCAGGCCAAGACCGCCGAGACTCGCGACCGCCGCATCAACAAGGCCGTCAGCATGCTGCTGGAAGGTCGCCGGTAGGACCGGACTGCAGTCTGGCGGGCGGACGACGCCCGTCCAGATTCATGCCACGCCGGAGGAAACCTGGCCCCGGATGTCGAGCCGCGCGAGATCGGCCGCTGCCCGGCCGGCGGCCCAGCCCAGCCGGTTGCTCACCGATGGCCCACACGGAACCAGGTCAGGGAACATCGCGTCGACAGCGGCGTCGACCCGCTCTGCGTGCCGGCGAAGCAGCGGGACCAGCTCCCCGGCCCTGCCGGTGTCGGCGGTTGCCTTCTCGGTGGCGGCTTCGAGTCGTTCGCCGATCCGGATCGCATACGAAACCAGGAACGACTGCCGGAACGATCGGGTCCGCGAGGTGCCATACCTGTCGACCACCGAACCATGGCCGAGCATCGCGCTGCTGGCCTGGACCAGCAACGATGTCGACAGCAGCTCGACCGCCTCGACATCGGTGGCGTCACCCACGATCGTGCTGAAGCCCAGTTCCTGCGAGACCACCGCACGGCATCGGTTGGCGCGCGCCACAGCTCCGATCAGCATGGCCTTCGCCACCAGGTACGGCGGGTCGATCCACATCCGCGATGTCCTCACCCGATGGTCGTCTGGTTTGTGCTCGGCCACCATCAGCCGGTCGAGCGCATAGCGGCTGATCAGTTCCTGCGCCTTCGCCGACAGTGCCTCGGCCTCCTCTGGAAACTCGGTGGACTCTGCCTTGGCCAGCAACGACCGAACCCGGGCGAGCAGCTTGGGGTCGATGCCAGTTGCCGAATCCCGCGGCGTAGCCAGCGCGCCGGGCGGTGGGATCAGCGTCGGGATCTGCGGGAGAGTGCGGAACAGCACGAGCAGGCCGAGCAGCAGCTCCAAGCCGACAATGGACCGCGAACTCGCAGTCGCCGCCGGTCCCAGTCCGGTGAGATCGTCGCGCCAGGCCGCTGCGACGCGGTCGGCCGGGTGTCGGCCGGCTTCGGCAGCAAGCAACGCCGCCAGCGTCGGGACGTGGTCCGCAGTCAGTCGGCGACCAGTGATCTCGGCCAAGTCGGAAGGCAGCCAGCCGCCGCGGACGAGCCTCGCCGCGGCAGGCCGGGCATGGTCATCGACCGCTCGGATCATCACCGACGCCGGCACCGGGCTGTCCGGCCCCAGAAACAGTTGCGCATACGCGGCCGCCGCCGATGGTTCGGCAGCGATGTCGATCAGCGCCGATCTGAAGATTGCCGCAGCGGCGTCCGAGTGGTCGGTGTGATCCCACGCCGACTCTGCGGAACTGAAGGGTGCACCAAACCGCGGGCTGCCCCCACCCGGCCTGTGATCCCGACGCTTGCGGCGTTTTGCCGCCCGTCGCTGCCGATTATTGATCCCCATCGGGAGAGCCTTCCTTGTTATTGGGCCATGTCGACGAATCGGCTGTAATGGCCCTGGAATGCAACGGTGATCGTCGCGGTCGGTCCATTCCGGTGCTTTGCGACGATGAAGTCAGCCTCGCCAGCGCGGGGGGATTCTTTCTCGTATGCATCTTCTCTGTGTAGCAAAATCACCATATCGCTATCTTGTTCTATACTGCCCGATTCACGTAAATCAGCCAACATGGGTTTTTTGTCCTGCCGCTGTTCGGCGCTGCGGTTGAGCTGACTGATGGCGACGACCGGAACGTCGAGCTCCTTGGCCAGCAACTTCAGCGAACGAGAGAACTCGGCCACCTCCTGCTGGCGACTTTCGACCTTCTTTCCGCTGGTCATCAGCTGCAGATAGTCGACGATCACCAGTCGCAGGTCGTGCCGCTGCTTGAGCCGGCGGCACTTGGCCCGGATCTCCATCATGGTCATATTTGGTGAATCGTCGAGAAACAACGGCGCACCGTGCAGTTCGCCGCTGCGCCGGGCGATCCGGTCCCACTCGTCGTCGGTGACGCTGCCGGTACGCATGTGGAACAACGGCACCCTGGTCTCGGCCGAAAGTAGCCGCATCGTGATTTCGTTGCGGCTCATCTCCAGCGAAAACATCACTGTTGCGAGCTGGTTGCGAATGGCGGCTGCCCGGGCAATATCGAGGCCGAGCGTCGAGTTGTGCGTCGGCACCATCGACGGCCCCGCGAGGTAGAGATGGTCGACGTTGTCTACTTGGACACACCGCACAGGGACTGAACTGATGGGCCGAACGCCCGTAATATAACGAGTTCTGGTACGGGGCCCGGCTGCCCTTATACGGGCGTTCTTTCGCGTTAATCCGAACACCTTGTCGCCGGGTGTAAATGTTACTGTCCAGGCCGTCGAGGTTGCCTCTGTTCGGCCCTTGCACGGTTTGGCGCTCAACGTCGGCCGATAGCCAAGAGTCAAAGTCAGTTTGAGGGCATCGTGGGCGAGGCGCTCGTTAGTGACAGTGAATTGAACGGTTCCCGATTTGGTGCAGTAGCCGTCGGTATCGAGCAGCCCAGCGAGAAGATCATGGCGCTGCGCTTCTGATGCCCGCAAGTACTCCGCAGGGATGTGCTTGTTACCAAGTACGCCCATCTTGCGTAGAACCGCCTGAACGGACCCGTGAAGCTTGATGCATGCCGAGCACCACCCGAAGCCGGTCGTCGCGGGTCCCCCACATCGGCGGCAAGACGGCGGCGGCAACGTGCCAGGGATGTTCTTGCTCTTTCCGCCGCAGGACCGGCTGCAGGTTCGCACCTGCGTGGTTGCCGGAAGGAACCGCCGCCCACAGACGACGCAGACCTTCGTTTCCACATCGACAATGTGAGCGGGCATCTTGAGGGTGTAGCTGATCGTCTTCCCCTCGCGGACTGCCAAAAGGCCCGCACGTTCGATTCGGTCGATGATCTCGGCGTCGGCTGTTGTGATTCGCGCCGCATGTGTATTTCCATCACCGAGCCAGGCACCCAGCGTGTACGGGTCGAGTGGCAGGTCGCGGCCAGGCAGATCGAGCGGGTCGGCAACGCGGACCGCATGATTCCAGCGGCGTTCGGGGCCGTCACAGTGCAGGCTCGCCGCGATTTCCTCGGTCGTTTTCACCCCATCGCCGAAGTCAGTGGCCTGTGCTGAGCCGGCTGGAGTAGTAGCACGACTCATCAGCGCCGCGAGGATCTCTCGGTGGGAGTAGACCGGGCACGACCGAATGTACGTTCGGCTTGCGCCGCTTGCGCGTCGTGGCGCCTTACCCTTCGTCCCTACCAGGGACGCGACGGTGTTGAAGGCGGCACGAAACTCCTGGCCAGTCTCGGTGAGTACCTCGCCGCGGCTCACGAGGCGGTCGTCTCCGGCGCTATTGGCCGCGTCCGTGAGCCGCTTGATGGACTCCATGGACCAGTGGTACCGCGGTGATCTACGCTCTCTCAGCGCCCTACGCTGAGCACGAGTGGTCGTGACCCACTGATGCTGTGCGTCAGCGATGATCACCGAACCGTCGGAGAACTCGACCTCATAGCATGGCCGGTCCAACATGACGTCGGTGGCAGCAACGACCCGAGTCGGCTTGCCGTCGGCACCCATCAATTCATCGCCGACTCGAACGGCGCCCATCGTGGTCCATCCCGTTGGCGTCGGGAGCGGGGTGTCGAGCGCCAACGCCTTCCCGATGGCAGGCCGCGCCGCCAGCACGATCATCTGGCCGGGATGCAGGCCGTTGGTCAGTGCGTCGAGATCGGCGAAGCCGGTCGGGACGCCGATCATCTCCCCGCCTCGCGACCCGATCGCCTCGATTTCGTCGAGCGTGCCTTCCATGATGTCGGCGAGTGGCAGGTAGTCCTCGGAGATCCGGCGGTCGGTGACGCCATACACCTCGGCTTGTGCGCGGTCGACGATGTCGTCGACCTCGCCGTCGCCCCCGTAGCCCATCTGCACGATGCGGGTGCCGGCTTCGACCAGCCGACGCAGTACCGCCCGCTGACGCACGATCTGGGCGTAGTAACCGGCGTTGGCGGCCGTCGGCACCGACGACACCAACGTGTGCAAATACGGCGCCCCGCCGACCCGGCCGAGCTCGCCCCGCTTCTGCAGCTCGGCGGAGACGGTCACCGGGTCGGCCGGCTCGCCCCGCCCGTAGAGGTCGAGAATGGCCTCGTAGATCGTCTCGTGTGCGGGGCGGTACATATCGTGGCCGTGCACGACCTCGACGACATCCGCGATCGCGTCCTTGGACAGCAACATGCCGCCCAGCACGGACTGCTCCGCGGCGATGTCCTGCGGCGGCGTGCGGTCGTAACCCGCAGCCGGGGCACGATCGTCGCGCCGGTCCGGAAGCTCGGCAACGGTCACAGTCGGGCCTATCCCCCTTCGAACGCATGTTCGATCCTGCACCACTGTATACACGCCGCCACTGACACGGTTGCCAGCACCGGGGACGCCGACTGTGGCCCGGACCGCGCCGAAGGCTACGGACGCCCGTGGGTGCGGGAAAGCACCGGTTGTGGACACCCTTGGGAACGCGCGGTGGACGCCATCCCCAAACTTGTGCACAGGCTGGGGAGAACTGGTGCACAGCCGGACAGGTCGCCCGAGAAGGCTCGGCTCCGAGCAGGCCGGACACCATCCACGGGGTGTGGATGAAAGACCGTTCGACTGAATCTCACGATGTGAGACATCGATCAAGGGGCGACGGGGTGGCCCGTAGCGTCGATCGCGCCATGCTCGCCTGGCTGCGCCGTCCCTGCCGATCCGGAATCCTTCGCCGCCACTCCGCTGACCGGGAGATCGTGCGGTTGGCGTTGCCGGCGCTCGGCGCACTGGTTGCCGAGCCGCTGTTCCTGCTGGCGGACTCCGCCATCGTCGGACACCTCGGCACTCCGCAGCTGGCCGGACTCGGGATCGCGGCGACGATCCTCGGCACGCTGGTCAACGTCTCGGTGTTCCTCGCCTACGGAACCACTGCCGCCGTCGCCCGAATGCTCGGCGCAGGCGACCTGCGGGGAGCGATGCGGCATGGCATCGACGGCTGCTGGCTGGCGGTGCTGGTCGGTATGGGCACGCTGGTCCTCGGCTGGCCCGCCACGCCATGGCTGGTGTCCCTGTTCGGGCCGTCGGCCGACGTGGCCGGGTACGCCGAGGTCTACCTGCGGATCAGCCTCATCGGCATTCCTGCGATGCTCCTGGTTCTCGCCGGCACCGGCGTCTTGCGCGGACTGCAGGACACCCGAACCCCGCTCGTGGTCGCAGTGGCCGGCGCCGTCGGCAACGTCGTGCTCAACCTTTTTCTGGTTTACGGACTAGGCCTCGGCATCGCCGGGTCGGCGCTGGGCACCGTCATCGCACAGGCGGCCATGGCCGGTGCATTCATCCGAGTCGTCGTCCGTGGAGCGCGCCGACAGCACGCCGGATGGCGTCCGCACTGGCCCGGTGTGCGGCGCTCGTTCGGCGCTGGCATGCCGCTCGTCGTGCGAACCGTCGCCATGCGGGTGGCGCTGGTCGTAGCCACGGCTGTAGCCGCGACTCTGGGAACGGCCGAGCTCGCGGCCTATCAGGTCGCGTTCACGACTTGGACGTTGCTCGCGTTGGTTCTCGATGCAGTAGCAATCGCGGCGCAAGCTCTTGTCGGCCGGTCGCTCGGCGCGGGTGACGTCGACGAGGCGCGATCGACAACCCGGCGGATGGTCCAGTGGGGTGTTCTCGCCGGCGCCGTCCTCGCAATCCTCGTCGCCGTCGCTGCACCGCTGTACTCACGGCTGTTCACGACCGACCCACAGGTCCGCGCGCTCCTGGTGGTGGCACTGCTCGTCGTTGCGCTCATGCAGCCCGTGGCCGGGTGGGTGTTCGTCCTCGACGGCGTCCTCATCGGAGCGGGAGACGGACGCTACTTGGCGCTCGCGTCCGTGATCAGCGTGGCGCTGTTCCTTCCGGCCGCCTACGCCGTGACCGTCCTGGGCCTGTCGGGCCAGGCCGGCCAGATCGCGTTGTGGGCTGCGATCGGCGTCTGGCTGCTGGCCCGCCTTGCAACGCTGACCTGGCGCGAACGGTCTGGAACGTGGCTGGTCACCGGGGCGGTGCGCTGACGAAGCGTTCCTCCCAATCGCCTATCCGGAGCGCCGCTCCAAGCCGGGGGTGCTCGTTGGCCCTGCCTCGACCGCCTCCGGGTCCACTGCCCGCGGTGGCAACAGGAACGACGCGACGAAGCTGAGCCCGAACAGGGCAACCGCGAGCCAGACACTGTCGGCGAACGCGCGCTGCGCCAGTGCCACCGTCGCCGGCCCGTCGTCCAGGACGCCGAAGAACACCACACCGACCATCGCGACGCCGAATGCCTGGCCCAGCTGGCGGGTCGTGTTCAAGACGCCCGAAGCCGCTCCTGCGTCGCGCACACCGACCCCCGCGAGCGTCACGTCGACGAGCGGGACGACGACCAGGCCGAGCCCGAGGCCGGCCAGCACCATCGGCACCAGCAGTCCGAACGTCCCCAGAGCCATTCCCGCCTCCGTCGCCTCCTGACGGGCCAGCAGCATGGCGCCGGCGATGAGCGCACCGCCGGCCAAGATGACCAGACGCCCGGCCCTGGCAGCCAGCGGGACAGCCACTCCCGATGCGACCATTGCGCCGACGGAGAACGGGACGAGGACGAGGCCGGCCTCCCACGCGGTGAACCCGAGCGCACCTTGCACGTACAGGGCAAGCACCAGGAAGAACCCGCCGACACCTGCATTGAATGCCGTCGTGACGAGCACGCCGCTGCTGAACCCCTGCTGGGTGAACAGGCTCATCGGCACGACGGGCGATCCCCCCGCCGTTCGAGCTGCCGCTCGAATGAAGCGAAGATCGCGAACGTCGGCACCGAGGCCACCAGCATCGCGATGGTCCAGGACGGCCACTCCAGCTCCCTGCCCTGCACGAGGGGGTAGACGACGAGGAACACCGCACCAGCCGACAGCACCACACCGGGTAGGTCGAGTCGCAACGGGTGCGGCGAGCGGGACTCGGGCACCCAGCGCATTGTTGCCAAAAGCAGCAGCACGCCGACCGGAAGGTTGATCAAGAAGATGGATCGCCAGCTGGTCCCCCACAAGTCCGCCGTGACCAGCCAGCCTCCGAGCATGGGGCCCACGACGGCGGCCAGGCCCGTCACTGCTCCGTACAGGCCGAATACCGCCGCCCGCTCGCGCGGCGCGAACATCGCCTGGATGATCGACAGCACCTGCGGAATCATCAGCGCTGCGGCTGCGCCCTGCAGGGCGCGCGCGACCACGAGGACGTCAGCCGACGGTGCCAAGCCGGCGGCGAGTGACAAGGCAGTAAACGCTGCGACCCCGATCAGGAACATCCGCCGTCGCCCGGCGATGTCCCCGAGCCGGCCCGACGTGATCAGCAGGACAGCGAACGGAAGCAGGTAAGCGGCGACCACCCACTGGACCTGCGCCGAGCTCGCGCCAAGGTCAGCCTGCATCGCGGGTAGTGCCACGTTGACGATCGTCACGTCCATCAGGTCCATGAAGCTCGCGATCATGAGCACGCCGACGGCGAGCCACCGGCCCCGTCCGCGTTCAACGTCGGCGGGGCCCACCGAAGCTTCAAGCGATCGCGCTTCGGTCGTCGGGGCGGGCTGGAGTGTCATGAGGTAGCTCTCCTCGCGGTGTGTCAGACTGAGGACGTCTCCGAACAGGTGCATCTCCGTATTGGAATATCTCTGATATGGAGAGATTAACTGAAGGAGTTGCAGCTGTCCAGCCGCCGTCAGATCAGCGATGCCGTCGGGCTGGAGCTACGACGGCTGATCGCCGGTGTCGTGCTGTTCAACACCGCGATGGCCGAGAGCCTGGGAATGAGCCCGGTGGACAGTCAGGTGTTACACCTGCTCCACCTAGAAAGCGGGCCGGTGACTGCGGGTCGGCTCGGAGAGCTGGCGCACTTGCCCTCGAGCACAACGACGAGGGTGATCGACCGGCTCGAGGATCGTGGTTATGTCCATCGGGTCCGCGACACGACCGATCGCCGGCGGGTCCTGATTCACGCGGACAAGAACATGACCCGCGCGCTCGAGGTGCGTTATGCCAAGCAGACCGCGGCCATGCACGCGGCGCTGGAGGGCCTGGCCACAGCGGACCTCCAGGCGGCGCACCGCTTCCTGGCCCGGCTCAACCAGGCGGGATCGGTCCCCGGCCCGGGTTGAGACGTGCAGCCCCGGAGCTTGGTCAGGACGCGACGACGTCGAGCTGAACGGTCGCGGCCACCTCGGGGTGCAGGCGGACCGTCACGGTGTGCGCGCCGATCGTCTTGATCGGGTTGCCGAGCTCGATGCGGCGCTTGTCGACCGACGGACCGCCGGCTTTCTCGACGGCGGCGGCGATGTCGGCCGGCGTCACTGCGCCGAACAGGCGACCGGTCTCGCCCGCGCGGACCGGCAGCCGCACCGGTGTAGCCTCCAGCCGCGTCTTGACCTCCTGCGCAGTGTCCAGGTCCGCGATCTCGCGGACTCGACCGGGCCCGACGGATCGTCTCGAGCTGCTTCTCGCCGCCCTTGGTCCACGCCATGGCGAAGCCACGCGGCACGAGGTAGTTGCGGCCGTAGCCGTCTTTGACCTCGACCACGTCGCCGGCGGCGCCGAGACCGGCGACTTCCTGGGTGAGGATGAGCTTCATGATGTCGTCGCCCCTCCTCAGCGGGCCGTAGAGGTGTAGGGCAGCAGCGCCACCTCGCGGGCGTTCTTGATCGCGATCGCCACGTCGCGCTGGTGACGGGTGCAGCAGCCGGTCACCCGACGCGCGCGGATCTTGCCGCGGTCGGAGATGTACTTGCGCAGCACGCCGGTGTCCTTGTAGTCGACGTACGCGACCTTGTCCTTACAGAATGCGCAGACCTTCTTCTTCGGCTTGCGCACAGCGGGTTTTGCCATCGTGGTGCTCCTCGGTGGAGTCGGAGCCCGGCCGCCTCACTGGCGTCGGCGACCGGGATGGTCGGATAGTGGATCTAGAACGGCGGCTCGTCCGGTGCGGCCGGCGTGGTAGGCGCCTGAGCACCGGACCACGGGTCCGCCGCAGCCTGGCCGCTTTGGGTCGGTGCTGCGGGTTGCCCACGGGTCGGTTCCGCCGCTTGCAGGCTGCTGCGGCGTTGCCGAAACCGCCGCTGCCGGAGCGCTGGGTCTTGGTGACCTTGGCCGTGGCGTAACGCAGGCTCGGGCCGACCTCGTCGACGTCGAGCTCGAATACCGTGCGCTTCTCGCCCTCGCGGGTCTCGTAGGACCGCTGCTTGAGCCGGCCGTGCACGACCACTCGAGCGCCGCGCTGCAGCGACTCGGCGACGTTCTCGGCTGCCTGCCGCCAGACCGAGCAGGACAGGAACAGCGGGTCGCCGTCCTCCCACTCGTTGGTCTGCCGGTTGAACGTCCGCGGTGTCGACGCGACCCGGAAGTTCGCCACGGCCGCACCGCTGGGGGTGAAGCGCAGCTCCGGGTCGTCGGTCAGGTTGCCGACGACGGTGATGACGGTCTCGCCTGCCATGGGTGATACCTCCCCGAGGGGATAGCTGGGTCAGGGATGCGAGCCTGGGATGCAAGCCCAGTGTCAGTGAGCGTCCGGGCGGACGACCTTGGTGCGCAGGACTGACTCGTTGAGGCCGAGCTGGCGGTCCAGCTCCTGGACCGCGGCTGGCTCGCAGCGCAGGTCGACGAACCGCGTAGATGCCCTCGGCCTTCTTGTTGATCTCGTATGCAAGCTTGCGGCGGCCCCAGATGTCGACCTTCTCGACGCTGCCGCCGGACTGGCGGATGACGCCGAGGAACTTGTCCAGACTCGGGGCCACGGTGCGCTCCTCGAGGTCGGGGTCGAGGATCACCATCACCTCATAGTGACGCAATGCCGATCACCTCCTGTGGACTCGAAGCGGCCACGGTCCTTCCGTGGCAGGAGGGCTTGTGCGTCGCTCGGCCCGGCGTACGGTCTGCCGTACTGGCCGGGCCGAGCGCCCAGGATACCAGTGCCCGCGACCACCTCTGCCGTTGTCCACAGCGCCGACCGGTCCTCCTGTCGACCCCGTAAGGATCATCACCCGCGTTGTGCTTGCCGCCGCGGCCGGTTGTCGGCAGGCTGGCCCCCATGAGCCGGGAGATCACGCGAAGCCGGTCGCTCACCCGCGAACAGGTGCTCGCGGGCTTGGTGCTGGCACTCGGTGCGGTCTCGACGATCTGTGCGTTCGTGCCGGCCTGGCACGTGCCCGGCTCGTGGACTGGCCTGATCGGGCTGGCTATGGGGGCCGTTGCCCAGATGCTGTCCACGTCCACCACCCAACGCTGGGTCATCGTTCCCGGGTGGGTGCTGTCGTTCATCGGGCTTGCCATGGGCATCGACAACGGCGGGCTGTGGTAGGCGCTGCGTCAACCGTGCTTGCGTAAGTACTCGCCGAAATGCGGCACGGTGAAGGCGATCGTTCCCCGTTCCCCGGAATAGACCAGGCCCTTCTTGATCAGCGAATCGCGGGCCGGCGAAAGCGACGACGGCTTGCGACCGAGGTGGCTTGCGACGTCGGCTGTCGAGACCGGCCCGTCCGTCGGTTCGGACAGCGCGGCTATCGCCCGTAGGTAATCGCGTTCGGCGGGGGTGGCCCGCTCGTATCGGGACCCGAAGAACCCCACCGCAAGCTCTGCCTGCGCCTCCGGGGATGCGACGAGCACGTCCGCCTCGGCGACTGGGCTGCCTGGCGCGTGGTCCCACGTGACCTTTCCATACGCCTGGACGAAGTACGGGTATCCCTCGGTTGCCGCGTACAGCGCGTCGAGTGCCTCGGTCGCGAACGCGACATCTTCCTCGGCAGCCGGGGCGACCAGCGCCCGATCGGCCGCAGCCCGATCGAGCCGATCGATTCGCACGTAACGAAACAGCCGTTCGGAGTACGACTTGGCCGCCGAGAGGACGGTGGGCACATGCGGTAGTCCGGCTCCGACAACCACGAGCGGTAGGCGCTGCTGCGACAACTCGTGACAGGCCGCGCACAAGGCCGAGATGTCGGCTTCGGTGACGTCCTGCATCTCGTCGACGAAGATCGCGATGCCCACGCCGACATCACGAGCGACGCCTGCCGCATCAACCAGCACCTCGACGAGGTCGACCTCCATGTCGCCGGTATCCGCCCGCCCGGAGGTGGCGGGCACGTCGATGCCGGGTTGCCATCGGTCTCGTAGCTTTGCTCCATCCGGGTTGGAACGCAGCGCAAATGCCTTCAGCACACCGAGAAAGGCAGCCACCTGATCCGGACCGCGGTGTCGCGGCGCCAACTCGCGTACCGCCATGTGCAACGCACCGGCGAGTGGGCGGCGCAGAGACTGGTCCGGTCGGGCCTCGACCTTCCCCGTGCCCCACAGCCGGCCGATGGCCTGTGACCTCATCGCATTGAGCAGCACCGTCTTCCCGACGCCGCGCAGGCCAGTGAGGACGAGGCCGCGCTCGGGCCGGCCGCGGGCCACCCGTTCCAAGACGACGTCGAACTGCTCGAGCACGGTGTCCCGGCCGGCCAACTCTGGTGGCCGTTGACCCGCTCCCGGTGCATACGGATTGCGAACCGGATCCACGATTGGACTCTATGGGGCTGTATAGCCATGACCGTAGATTCGGCTAGAGAGTGCCAGACGGCGTGTCGTCACCCTCCTGCGCCATGATCATGGAATGGAACGGCCACGCCCCCGCCGACGTCGAACGGTCATGATGGGGAGAGCGATGCTGCTGATTCTTGCCGGGTTGGCGTTGACGGCGTGCGGGGATGACAGCGCTGACCCGACCGTCGCCGGTCCGTCACCGTCACCGTCGTCGTCACCGCCATCACAGCAGCCGCCGCAGACGTCGCTGGTGATCACGATCGACGCTGGCGACGGCGCGGCGGCGCAGGAGTGGACGCTCACCTGTGATCCGCCCGGAGGCACGCATCCGGACCCTGCGGCCGCCTGCGCGGCGCTGGCCGACATCGACCCTGACGTCTTCCAACCGATCGCCCCGAACCAGGTGTGCACCCAGATCTACGGCGGTCCCGAGACCGCAACCATGCGCGGCAGCAGGAACGGAACACCGCTGAACGCCTCGTTCGCCCGGAACAACGGTTGCGAGATCGCCCGCTGGGACACGATCACGCCGCTGCTCCCGACCGGGGGTGCGACGGGATAGCTCGGTTCCCCCGACCGAGCTTCGGTCGCGGATCCGGATCAACCAACCAGGCCCTTGCGCAATGCCAGCACGGCGGCCTCTCCGCGGTTGGCGACCGCGAGCTTGCGCAGGATGTTGGACACGTGCACGCTCGCGGTCTTCTCACTGATGAACAGCATCTTGCCAATCTGCGGGTTGGTCCGGCCGTGGGCGAGCAAGCCGAGCACCTCCAGCTCTCGCGGCGTCAACCCGTACGGGTCACCGCTACCAGAATGCTCGACGATGAGCCGGCCGCGGCGCCCGACTGCTACCAAGCGTTCGGCCAATGCCGGCGCGTCAATTGTCTCGGCCAGCGATCGAGCGTCGGCCCAAGCGGTTTCGGCGCGGTCCCGATCTCCCTCCCCCAACGCGTGCTCGACGGCCTTGATCCGAGCCCGCATTTCCCCAATCCGGTTGCCGTCGCGCTGCCATGACGCGGCGACCTCATCCCAGGACGGCTGGCCGGAGTCCTCGCGGAGGTCGGCCAACCGGCGACGCACCTCCTGTAACACCACCGGGATGAAGGGGAGGACCCGTTCGCCGGTGCGCTCACGGATGCGTTCAGCGGCCGCGTTCGCCGTCTCCAGCAGCGTCTCGAGCAACTCCGTGCGGTCATCGCTCGCCGGAGCGTCATCGAGCACCCGCGCCAGCTCGACAGGAACTTGGACTCTGCGTAGGTCCGTCGACTCACCCTGCACGATCTGCAGGCCGTCGCGCACGACCCCGAAGACATCGCGCAGGTTGCCCTGCGCCACTGCAACTGCCGCGGAGGTCGCGAGATGGTGGTGAAACGACAGTGGATCCTCCGCGGCGCCGAGCGCTCGCGCCGCAGTGAGTTCCCGCTGCGCTGCGTCGAGGTCGCCGGCCAGCAGCTGCAGCTCCGCCCGGAGCAGGTTCACCCACACCTGTGTAGCGCTGGACCCGGCGTACCGAACCGCCCAAATGCAGGATCGGGCCTCCTGGAACCGGCCGTTGGCCAGCAATGCCCGGGCGAGATTCTCTGAAACGCCACCGACGTAGGAATCGGACAAATAGCGATCGCGGGCCAATTGGAGCCCCTCGTTGCCCGTTCGGATGGCGTCGGTCCATTCCGAGGCGTATGCGAGGGACTGCACGATGTTGACGTAGGCGCGGGCGAGCTCGTCGACCTGACCGAGCCGCTTGGCCACGTCGAGTGCGCGCCGCCCGTGGGTGACTCCGGTCAGGTCGCCGAGCTCGATCAGCGCTACGCCGAGCGAATCCGTCGCGTGCGCCTCGACGAACTCGTCACCAACCTCGCGCGCCATCGCCAGCGCCTGCTGGCAGACATCAACCGCCTCGTCGAGCCGCAGCCGCAACATCAGATACTGCCCCAGCGAGGCCAGGACCTGTGCCCGATCAGTCGAGGCAGGCTCTGGAGGGATCAGCTGCATGGCCCGCCGATAAGCTGCCTCAGTTCGTTCCGGCGGCTGACCACCGACCCAGCGGAACCGGCCGACGCGTTCGGTCAGCCGACCGGCCAGTACCGGATCCGCCACCTCGTCGACCAGTTCCAAGGCGGCGCTGACCAGCCGTTCAGCGCGGGTGAAATCGCCAGCCAGGTACGCCGCCTCGGCACCCCGACGCATCAAGGTGACGCGGGTCTGGCCCGTCACACTCTCCGGTTCGTCCACGTCCGGCCACAACTCCAGCGCCCGCTCTGCGAGATCCACGGCTTGCGCGTACGAGTGCATGCCTGCCGCTTCGTCGACGGCGTCGACCGCGGCTACCAGACCACGAGAGGCGTCGCCCGAGCGAAGCCAGTGGGATGCCAGCTCGACCTTCGGCCCGCCGCGCATGGCGTACTGCGGCTGCTTCTCCAGGATCTCCGCAAACCGCCGATGCAGCCGTCGCCGCTGGCCAGGAAGCGTGCTGGCATGGACCGCCTCGGCCAACAGCGCATGCCGGAACGCGTACTGGTCAGTCGCGTCGACAACGACCTGTTGCGCGTCGATCGCCGCCGAGAGCGCGGCTTCGACGTCACCTTCAGACGCGCCGGTGAGCGCGACGAGCAGCTCCTGCGAGACCGGACGGCCGACTACCGCCATCGCCCGCAATACGTCGAGCACCGGCTCGGGAAGACCGCCGAGGCGGCTCATGAGAACGTCACCGAGGACCGCCGGCACGCCTGTGACACCTGCTTTGTGAGCGGCCGCAAGCACTTCGACCGCGAACGGGTTGCCGCCGGAGCGCGCCGCCACATTGTCCAGCACGTGCGATGGTGCCGCGCCGATCAGCTCTGTGGCCAGTTCCAGGGTCGACGAGTCATTCAACGGCTCGATGACGTGGTGGCGCACCCGCGGCGACCGGACCAGCTCGGCGAGCAACGGGCGGAACGGGTGGCGTCGGTGCAGCTCGTCGCTGCGGTAGGTGCCGAGGATCAGCAGCTCGGATTGCTCCGCGGTGTTGGCCAGATATGTCAAGAGATCCCGGGTGGATGGGTCGGCCCAGTGCAAGTCCTCGAGCACCAACTCGACCGGCCTGGTCTCCGCAAGGTGCTCGATGATGCCGCGGACGCCGACGAGCAGTCTGCTTTGCTGGAGCATCGGGTCGGCGGCGGGCGTCAGCGCTGCGTCGTCCGGCCGGGGGGTGCCCAGTTCGGGAACGAGCATGCCGAGTTCTGGTATGTCTGAGATGAAGCCTGGCAGCTCGCTCAGCTGCAGCGATCGGAACGCCTCGGCGAAGGGTGCGTACGGCATTCCACCGGTGCTGAGCTCGAGGCACCCGCCGACCAGGACGTGGACGCCGTCGGCCTTGGCTTGGGCCGCATGCTCGGCGACCAGCCGACTCTTCCCCATACCGGCATCGCCGCCCAGCAGGCCGACGATTGCTCCCCCGCTGGCCTCCGCGGTCCAGCCGCCGAGAGTCGCGAGATCGTCGTCCCGCCCGACGAGCGGAATCGTCCCGGACCTCTCGCGCACGGACTCGAGTATCGCCTGGCTGGTCACGTCGAACGAACTCCCCGCACCCCACCACGGTCTCGCTAAGGGGGGACTGCTGAGATGTGGAACCTGCCGTATCTTCGGCGGCTCAGCCAGACCCGAGCGCGTCGATGCGGGCCACCTCGGCCGGGTCCAACCAGAAGTCAAAGACGTCGAAGTTCGCTGCGATTCGGTCACGGTGGGCCGATTTCGGGATGACCACGAAGCCATGGTCGACATGCCACCGCAGCACGACCTGTGCAGGCGTCACGTCGTGCCGCGCGGCGATCTCCACCAGAACCGGGTCGCTGAGGCGGCTGGTCTTGAATGGGCTGTATCCCTCCAGGACGACCCCCCGAGTACGCAGCGCGTCGGCGACAGTCCGGTCGTAACGACGCGGAGACCACTCGATCTGGTCGACGGACGGGGTCACCCCCGTGGCCCGGGTCAGCTCGTCGATCTGCGCCGCTTCGAAGTTGCTGACCCCGATCGCCCGGGCCAGGCCGTCGCCGTGGACCGCTACGAACTCCTTCCACACGGAGACGGCGGCGCCGCGACGCGGTGGCCAATGCACGAGCCAGAGGTCGACGTAATCAGTGCCGAGCGCCTTCAGGCTCGCTGCGATTGTCCGCCGCTCTCGACCGGCGTCGGTTGGCCACAGCTTCGTGGTGATGAAGACCTCCGAACGGGGCACGCCGCCGTCTCGGAGCGCCTGACCGATCTCGGCCTCGTTTCGGTAGATCGTGGCCGTGTCGATGTGGCGGTAGCCGAGGTCGAGTGCATACCGCACGGCCTGATAGGCCCCGCGCCCGCGTAGTTGCCAGGTACCGAAGCCCACCAGCGGCATCTGCGTGGCATCGGGCAAGGCCACGCTGGGAACTGCCATCACTGCTCCATGTCTTCAGCTGGTCACTTCAGCAGGCGCGAAAGGCGCCGATCGGCCAGCGGTTTCCCGCCGGTCTGGCACGTGGGGCAGTACTGCAAGCTGGAGTCGGCGAACGACACCTCGCGCACCGTGTCCCCACACACCGGGCACATCTCCCCGGTGCGCCCGTGCACCCGCATGCCGGACCGCTTGGTGTCCTTGAGGTCTTGGGCCGCAAGCCCATGGGAGCGCTCGACGGCCTCCCGCAAGGTCTCGACGATCGCGGCGTGCAAGGTGGCAACCTCCTCATCGCTCAACGATGACGCCGGGTGGAACGGCGACAGCCGTGCGACGTGCAGCACCTCGTCGGAATAGGCGTTGCCGATGCCGGCGACGACCGACTGGTCCCGCAACACACCCTTGATCTGGGCCCGTCCGGCGTCCTCGAGAATCACTCGCAGCCGCTTTGGCGTGAACTCGTCCGACAGCGGGTCGACTCCCAGCCGAGCGATGCCTGGGACGTCGGCCAGGTCACGAACGACGTATACCGCCAGTCGCTTCTTGGTGCCTGCCTCGGTCAGGTCGAATCCTGCGCCGGTGGCGAGCTGCAGCCGTAGCGCCAGCGGACCCCGCCCAGGCCGTGGTGGCGTCGGGGACAGCTGCTCGCTCCATCGCAGCCACCCCCCTCGGGCCAGGTGGGTGATGAAGTGCAGGCCGTCACAGTCGATGTCCAGGAACTTGCCGTGCCGATGAACACCGGTGATGGTCAGTCCCTGCAACGACGTCAGCGACGGGTCATAGGTCTTCAGCATGCTGATGGTGGCGACGTCGATCCGTGCGATCACCTGCCCGACTGCCCGGTCGCGGAGAAAGGCGGCCAGGGCTTCGACCTCCGGCAGCTCAGGCACGGCGCCATCGTCGCATGTCCGGCACGTCCCCCCCAACACAGTTGATCATGGCGAAGTGACCGCTCCGGATTTGCTGGAAGCAGCCATCCCGCCATGATCAACGTCGAAAGGGGAGGGAAGCGGCAGGCTCAGCGCCGTGTTCAGCCGAGCCAGGTACTCGGCCCGGGAGACGGCGACGACGCCGAGGCGGCGCAGGTGCGCTGTCGCCCACTGGACGTCAAGTAGGCGGTCCGCGTTCCCATCAGCACGTAACAGCTCGACCAGGCCGACCAGCGCGACCTTCGATGCGTCGCGTCCAGTTGGCTGCGGCGCATGGAACATCGATTCGCCGGCGAACAGACCGCCGATCGCCACCCCATACAGGCCGCCCGTCAGCTCCCCGTCCAGCGTCCATGCCTCCACCGAGTGCGCCCAGCCGAGCCGATGCAACTCGACGTAGGCAGCCGCTACGTCACCGGTGATCCATCCGCCTTTACGGCGAGGGTCGGCACACCCGGCCACGACCTTGGCGAAGGCAGTGTCGACTCGGATTTCGAACCGGTGGCTGGCGCGGCGTAACGACCGGGATATGTGGAGGCCGGCAAGCGGCAACACACCGCGGGGATCAGGTGACCACCATCCCAGACCGGCCCGCGGCAGCGGCATCGGGAACAACCCGTTTTGGTAAGCGGCAAGGAGTGTCCCAGGTGCCAAGTCAGCGCCCACAGCGACCAGACCGTCACCGTCGGCGCGATCGGTGGGCGGAAAGACCCACTGCGTCGGCTCCGGCTCGATCGGCGGCATCTCAACAGGCTAGGCCGCTCGCCGACCCGCTACTGCGCGGAGGGATTGGCACTGGGTGCAGCGAACGACCCGCGGCGCCAGGCCGTAGGGTCTGGATATGGGTCTGCGGGAGACGATGACCAACTTGGCGAGCAGCGTCGCTGTCCGCAAGGCGGCGCCAGGAATCGCGGCGCGAGGAGTCCGGCAGTTCCTCAGCAAGGCCGTCGACGGCTTTCCGGGCTTCCCTGGTGCGCGGGAGGTCGCGCGCAAGCACCTGGCCAGGACCCAAGACGTCGACCAGGCGGTGAAGGCCGTCATCGACCAGCATGTGCGCCTGGCCGGGGCGCAAGGCTTCGTCACCAACCTCGGGGGGCTGGTCACGATCTTCCTCGCGATCCCCGCGAACCTGGCTGGCCTGGCCCTCGTCCAAGCGCGTATGGCCGCCGCGATCGCACATCTACGGGGTTATGAGATTGCGGACCCCAAAGTTCGCGCGGCTGCTCTGATGACGCTGCTGGGCGAGGAGGGCGTACGAGAGGCGCTCGCCGAACACGAGTTGGAGCTTCGACCGCACGACATCGCGGTCGGGGCGGGGAAACTCGACGAAGTCACCCTCGAGCGGATCACCGCCGACGTCACCCAGTCCTTGGCGACCCGCATCGGCGGCAAGTACGCGACGCTCACCGTTGCCAAGCGGGTGCCATTGATCGGCGGCGCCGTGAGTGGCGGCTTCGATGCCTTCTACACCTACACCGTCGGCAAGTACGCGGACCGGGAGTTCCCGCCGCACGTCATGATCGAGCGCGTCTGACCGAAGCAGCCGGGACAGCGATCGGACATGGCCGGTTGGCAGTTCTGGATCGACCGGGGCGGGACGTTCACCGATGTCGTCGCGCGGCGGCCGGACGGCACGCTCGTCACGCACAAGCTGCTCTCCGAGAACAGCTCGCGCTATGCCGATGCCGCGGTGGCCGGCATCCGAACCTTGCTCGAACTGCGGTCAGACGCGCCGATCCCCGCCGCGCAGATCGAGGCCGTCCGGATGGGAACCACCGTCGCGACAAATGCGCTGCTGGAACGACGCGGCGAGCGGACGGCGTTGGTGATCACCCGAGGGTTCGGCGACGCGTTGCGCATCGCCTACCAGAACCGTCCGAAGATCTTCGATCGGCACATCGTGTTGCCTGAGCTCCTCTACGACCGGGTCATCGAGGTAGACGAGCGTCTCGCCGCCGACGGGAGCGTGGTGCGCGAGCTGGATCTCGATCGGCTCGCCGGCGAGCTCGGACGGGCATACTCCGACGGGATCCGCTCCGTCGCCGTCGTTTGCATGCACAGCCACGTCAACCCCGAGCACGAGCAGGCGATCGGCAACCTGGCGAACCAAGCAGGCTTTCCGCAAGTCTCGCTCTCCAGCGAGGTCAGCCCACTGATGCGGCTCGTGTCCCGCGGAGACACCACGGTGGTCGATGCCTACCTCTCGCCGGTACTGCGCCGCTACGTCCGGCAGGTTGCCGACGAGCTCGGTGACGTCCGGTTGATGTTCATGCAGTCAGCGGGCGGCCTCGCCGAGGCCGGCCATTTCCGTGGGAAGGACGCCATCCTGTCCGGGCCGGCGGGCGGGATCGTCGGGATGGTGCGGATGTCCGCGGAAGCCGGGTTCGAGCGGGTCATCGGCTTCGACATGGGCGGAACGTCGACCGACGTGTCGCACTACGCCGGCGAGTACGAACGGGTCTTCGACACCCAGATCGCTGGAGTCCGACTGCGCTCGCCGATGTTGGCGATCCACACCGTGGCCGCAGGCGGCGGCTCGATACTGCATTTCGATGGCAGCCGGTACCGCGTCGGCCCCGACTCCGCCGGCGCCGACCCTGGGCCGGCCTGCTATCGGCGCGGCGGGCCACTGACGGTGACCGACGCGAACGTCATGCTCGGCAGGATCCAACCTGCGCACTTTCCACACGTGTTCGGCCCCGACAGCGACCAGCCACTCGATCCGTTCGTCGTTCGCCGGCGTTTCGGCGAACTCGCCGCCGAAATCGCAGCGGCCACGGGTGACGCTCGCACGCCCGAGCAGGTCGCCGAGGGCTTCCTCCAGATCGCCGTCGCCAACATGGCGAACGCCGTCAAGAGGATCTCGGTGCAGAAGGGCCATGACGTCACGACCTACGTACTAACGACGTTCGGCGGCGCCGGCGGGCAGCACGCCTGCGCCGTCGCCGACGCACTCGGCATCCGAACCGTGCTGGTGCCGCCGATGGCCGGGGTGCTCTCGGCTCTCGGCATCGGCCTCGCCGACGTCGTGACGTTGCGTGAGCAGTCCGTAGAGCGCCGACTCGAGCCCGACGCAATGCCTCGTTTGGAGGAGCTCGCAGCCGAATTGGAAGGCGCCGCCCGGGCCGAGTTAGCTGATCAGGATGTGCCAGCCGACCGAATCCAGGTCACGCGCCGTGCGCATCTGCGTTACGACGGCACCGACACGTCGCTACCGGTCGTTCTCGGTTTGCCGTCGGAGATGACGGCCGAGTTCGAAGCTGCCTATCGGCGGACCTACTCGTTTCTGATGGACCGTCCACTCGTCGTGGAGGCGCTATCGGTCGAAGCGCTCGCCCCCACCGACGTCGGTGCGCTCCCGCGAGGGGTCGTTGCGGCAGGTGATGTCGTCTCCGCCCGTCGGCCGACTTCGTCGGCCTCAACGCCCGGCCACACCCGAGACGACATCACCCGCCGCAACTCCGGGCCGCAACCCGATGCGGGCGTCCGCTTCTACTTGAATGGGGAGTGGGGAGCCGTCTGGCTGTACCGGCGCGAGCGGTTGCGAGCGGGTGACGAGGTCGTCGGCGCGGCGATCATTGCGGAGGACGACGCGACGACCGTCGTCGAGGAAGGCTGGCGGGCCGTTGTGACGGCGCACGGGCACCTGCAGCTCGAGCGGGTCCAAGGCCGAGTCGACCCGACTGGCGTCGGCACCGATGTGGACCCCGTCATGCTGGAGATTTTCAACAACCTGTTCATGTCGATCGCCGAGCAGATGGGCGTCCGGTTGGAGTCCACGGCCCAGTCGGTGAACATCAAGGAGCGGCTGGATTTCTCCTGTGCCCTGTTCGACCCTGACGGCAACCTGATCGCCAACGCGCCGCACATGCCCGTCCACCTCGGATCGATGGGTACCAGCATCAAGGAGGTGATCCGCCGAAACAGCGGCACCATGCGGCGCGGCAATGTCTACGCGATCAACGACCCGTATCACGGCGGGACCCATCTGCCCGATGTCACCGTCGTCACGCCGGTATACGACGACGAAGGGCGCGAGTTGCTCTTCTTCGTTGCAGCCCGTGGACACCACGCCGAGATCGGCGGGCTCACTCCAGGCTCCATGCCGGCCTTCAGCCGCAACGTTCACGAGGAGGGTGTGCTCTTCGACAACTGGTTGCTGGTCGCCGACGGTCACCTACGCGAGGCCGAGACGCTCGATCTCCTGGCGAACGCGCCGTACCCGTCGCGCAACCCACAGACGAATCTTGCGGACTTCCGTGCCCAGATCGCCGCAAACGAGAAGGGTGTCGAGGAATTGCGACGGATGATCGCCCACTTCGGCCTCGACGTCGTGCACGCCTACATGCGGCATGTGCAGGACAACGCCGAAGAAGCGGTTCGGCGAGTCATCGACGCCCTCGGCGACGGCTCCTACGAATATGAGATGGATAACGGCGCACGGATCTGCGTCCGGGTATCGGTGGACAGGGAACGCCGAGCGGCGACCATCGACTTCACTGGGTCATCACCGCAGTTGGACACCAATTTCAATGCGCCTGCCTCGGTAGCCACCGCCGCGGTTCTCTACGTCTTCCGGACCCTGGTCGACGACGACATCCCGCTCAATGACGGCTGCCTCCGGCCGTTGTCCATCCGGGTGCCCGAGCGGTCGATGCTCGCTCCCGAGTACCCCGCAGCCGTAGTCGCAGGAAATGTGGAGACATCCCAGGCGGTGACCGGCGCCCTGTATGCCGCACTCGGCATCCAGGCAGAGGGGTCGGGAACCATGAACAACGTCACGTTCGGCAACGACACACATCAGTACTACGAGACAGTCGCATCCGGATCAGGCGCCGGCGACGGCTTCGACGGGGCGTCGGTCGTCCAGACCCACATGACCAACTCGCGGCTGACCGACCCCGAGGTACTCGAGTGGCGCTTCCCGGTGCGGCTGGAGGAATTTGCAATCCGACGTGGGAGCGGTGGTGACGGGAGGTGGCGCGGCGGGGACGGTGCTCTGCGGCGGCTGCGGTTCCTCGAGCCGATGACGGTCAGCACGCTGTCGGGCCATCGACGGGTGCCGCCTTACGGCATGGCCGGTGGTCAACCCGGGGCCCTGGGCCGCAACCAGGTCGTCCGGGCCGACGGCCCCGTCGTCGAGATGGACGGTTGTGACCTCGTCGAGGTCGGTCCCGAGGACATGTTGGTCGTCGAGACGCCAGGCGGTGGCGGATGCGGGCTGCTCAACAGCCCGACGGCGCCCCGGACTGAGGCAATCCATCCAGCAAGCCACGACGTACCATAGGCAGGTGCTGCGGGACGGCAGCACGACCGTTCCTGCGTGGGGTCCACCATGACGGCTCACTTGGGCGACTTGGCCCGTTCGGTTTGGCGCCGAACGCGGCCCTCCGCAGCTCCGGACCCCTTCCAGACGTTGACCGCGCAGTCGCGGTTGACCCGGCTGGCCGGTGAGATCAACCGGCTGGAGCAGGAAAGCCGCTCCGGACGGTGGGCCCGCGCGCACCACCTGACCGCCGCGCAGTCGGCCTACGACCGCGTACTCACCGAAGCGTGCGACCTGCTCGAGGTGCCGGTCCCTGATGGCCCGCCGGCAGTGCGGCGAGTGCTCGCCGAGAGCGAACTGCGCTCCCGCGGCTGGTCCTGGTAGCAGGCCGGTAAGCCGAGCTTGCCCATTCGGTGCTGCTGGGACGACACCAAACGGCCGAGCACCGGTCAGATCAGCGCGAGTTCGGCGCGCCTGGCTTCCAAGTCGAGCAACAGGCGCTTGCGGTGTAACCCACCCCCGTAGCCCGTCAGCGCACCGGAGGCTCCGATGACCCGATGGCAGGGCACGATCACGGCAATCGGATTGCGACCGTTGGCAAGGCCGACGGCGCGAGATGCTCCCGGCCGGCCGATCTGGGCGGCGATCTCGCCGTAGCTACGGACCTCGCCATACGGTATCGCCTGCAGGGCAGCCCACACTTCGTGCTGGAACGGTGTGCCCGCTGGCCGCAGCGGCAGGTCGAATGCGGTTCTCTCGCCGGCGAAGTACTCCTCGAGCTGGCGGCGCGCCTTGTCGAAGCGAGACGCATCCTCGACCCACTCGGCGCCTGGTTGGTTGCCGTAGGCGTCGCTGTCCATGTGCAGGCCGGTAATGCCCTCCTCGTCGGCCGTGAGCAGCAACTGTCCGAGCGGACTGTCGACCGTCGTCCAATACGTGGTGCCGTTCATCGTGCTGTTCCTTCCTCATCATTGTTGCGGGCTGCCAGGGCCCACAGATGCATCTGCGCGTAGGAGCGCCACGGCCGCCACGCCTGCGCCACCGCCGTCGCAGCGGCGGACTCGGTCGGCAGTCCCGCCTGCAGCAGACCGTGCCGGACGCCCAGGTCGCCTACCAGGAACACGTCCGGATCGGACAGGGCACGCATCCGGACATAGCCCGCAGTCCACGGACCGATGCCGGGGATCTGCGCTCAGCTGGCGCTCGACCTCGGCACGGTCGGCGCCCGGGTCCAAGTGCAGTCGCCCGTCGGCCAGCCTGACGGCCAGCTCGTGCAAGGTGTTCTGACGTCGTACCGGCATCGGAAACGCCGACGGGTCGGCGGCGGCCAGCGCGGCGGCCGTCGGAAAGGTATGGGTGACTCCGCCTGATCGGTGCGTCGAGCGGCTTCCCGTAGGCAACGACAAGCCGGCCCGCCAACCGACGCGCCGCGGCCACCGACACCTGCTGCCCCAGTACCGCTCGGACGGCCAACTCGTCGCCATCGACAGCGCCCGGGACGCGGCGGCCGGGTACCCCGTGGACCAGCGGTGCCAAAGCCGGGTCGGCGGCAAGCACGTCATCGACCGCCGCGCTGTCGGCATCGAGGTCGAACAATCTCCGACAGCGGGCCACCGCTGAGGACAGGTCGCGGGGGTCGGCAAGCCGTAACGTGGCATGTAGGTAGCCGTCGGCAGGAGTCAGCTCGACGATGCCGACACCATGCGGAAGGACCAGGCTGCGCCGGTACGTTCGGTCCTCGACCTCCTCGACACCCGGCACCGCTCGCGCTGCCAGAAATGACACCAGTGCGGTCAGGTCTGCGGGCCGGCGATGAGCGAGGCGTAGCTCGATCATGCCGGCGACGCGATCACGAGCGTGCCGGCCGTACCGCGACCGGCGGCGGAGGATGGTAGGCGTCGACGCGTAGATCTCCCGAACAGTGTCATTGAACTGACGGATGCTGGCGAAGCCCGCCGCATAGGCGACTTCCGTCACTGGAAGGTCGGTGGTCTCAAGCAGGATGCGGGCCGAGTGGGCGCGCTGGGCACGAGCCAGCCGCAATGGCCCGGCGCCCACCTCGTCGACCAGCGTACGGTGCACCTGGCGCTCGCTGTAGCCCAGCCGTGCCGCGAGGCCAGCCACCCCTTCCCGATCAACCACGCCGTCGGCGACCAGGCGCATGGCCCGGCCGGCAAGGTCGGCTCGGATGTTCCATTCCGGCGCACCGGGGCTGACATCGGGACGACATCGGCGGCACGCACGGAAGCCCGCTGACTGTGCTTCCGCCGCCGACCGGTAGAACCGCACGTTCTCCCGCAGGGGCGTTCTCGCCGGACAGCTCGGCCGGCAGTAGATGCCGGTCGAGGTGACCGCGGTGAAGAACATCCCGTCGAACCGCTCGTCTCGGCTGCTGACGGCTCGGTAGCAGGTGTCGTGGTCGAGCACGGTCTACTCTGACCCGTCCGCTGCCCATCTGACTAGCGGAAATCGGACGGGTCAGTCAGTAGGCGTTCTTGGCCATTTTCTTGGCTTGTTTGAGCGAGACGCCTTTGGCCTCCTCGGGCAGGCGCCAGACGTCGATACCGCCCATCAACGAGTAAGCCAGGACCCGAATCCGTGGGGCACCGGGGCGCGGCGCCCGGCTGCTGCCTCGCTCGCCGTTGCCTCCCATGAACGCGAACCCGCCGAGGTCGAGGTCGACGGTGTCAGGCACGTAGATGTCCATGCCACCCATCACGGCGACGGCGACAATGGTGACGTCATCGGCGTCGATCTCGGCGTGTCGCAGGTCGATGTCGTTGCCGCCCATCACGGCGACGGCCGTGAGCCGGTCGCCGACTCGCCAGCGACCCTTCTTCTCGGCTCCGCTCATCAGCGAGAGCACCCACCGGGTCGCCTTGCGCCGCGGTCGAGATGGCTCGGCGGCAGCGCTTTTCGGCAGGTCCGCGATCAGCGTGGTGAGCTCGGCACGCGTCGTCGACGAATACGCCAGTCCGATCCGCTCCTCCATCTCGGCCAGAGTCAACCGACCGGCTGCGGCGTGCTCCGAGAGCCGGCTGACTATCATCTCGCGTTCGGAGTCCGACGCCCTGATATCCGGTGCGATCGACGGCTGCGGCGGTTTCCGCGGCTCGGGCTGCTCGACGGACACGCGTTGCAGCCTACTGACGTGCTCACCTGGTGAGGGCCGGACCGGGCAGCGGCCATGGCACCGGCGGTGCCACGTCGAGACTTTGATCAGCGTTGAACGTGGAGCCCGGAACCGGGCCGTAGCCCAGCAGTTCGGCGATCAGGTTGGCGGCCTCGCCGGTACGGATTGGCGGCACCGGTGCCGTGTACAGCGGCTGACTGGTGCCCGGATTGGCTCGGTCCGGGTTGAGCGCATACAGGTCGGCCCCGGCCGCGACGCCCTCGCCCCACGTAAAGAACGGGACCGTGTAGTTCGTTGCGACGGTCGGGTCGGCGTGCTCGACAGCTCCGTCAGCGCCTCCGTGATCGGTCGTGACGATCACCACGGTGCGTCCGGCCAGGTCCGGATCAGCTGCAACGGTGTCGAGGATCTGGTCGAGGTACCCGTCGAGGCGGATCACGGCCCGCAGGTACGCCAGCGACAGAAAGCCCGACGCATGCCCCGCGGTGTCCGGGTCGGCGAAGTGCACGAAGCTGAAGGTCGTCGGGTTCGGCGCCGCCAGCCGATTCAGCAATGTCGACAAATTCGTCGCACTGTCGGTGATCTGATAGCTGTCGATCTTGTCTCGTCCGTTGTCGGGTTCGGTGACATCGGATGCGCCGTTCGTCCCGTTCCAGCTGCGGTCCATGAAGTCGAACTTGGTCTTGCCAGTCACGTACAACGCCGTAGAGCCACCGTTGTCGTGTACGACGTCGAAGATGCTCGCGACGTAGCCGCCCGTGCTGGCGTGGATGGTCGAGCCGTTGTCCCTGTTGAACGTCACGCCATGTCCCTCCGGCGTGTCGACCCTCCGTCCGGATGCCATCGACGAGTGGTTCGGCAACGTGCGGGTCTGCTCCACCGTCGTCCGCGCATTCAGTGTGGACGCGCCCTCGTTCATCATCCGGTGAAATGCTGGGGCCACTGCCGGGCCGAGTGTCGCAAGCGCTTGCGGATTGAACCCGTCCACCGAGATGAAGACGACGTGCTCGACGATCGGGTGTACGGCCGGTTTCTTCGATACCGTTCAGCGGCAGTTGCCGTACCTGACCTCGCCGCGACGTCGACAAGCTCCCATCGCCGGGTCCGAACGCCGAACCCGGCCTCTGGGCCGGCGGATGGCTGGGCATCGCCGGCCGTGAGAGTACGTGTGACCGATGGCTCCGCAGTCGCCGGCGAGTTGATCGTGAACAGTCCCCAGATCAGGACGCAGCCACCCACGACCACGGTGCTGACCCGGGACATCGGCTCCTCGGAGTTTCACTTGCCGCACCCAAATGCGGCCCTCGACCACCATGATCGGCTGGTTGGGCGACACGTTCCACTCCGTGGACTGGTCAGGTTCCGAAATGTGGGGTAGTGAGACGCTGGAGCGCATGCAGGTCAGTCAGTCCCGCAAGCTTGCAAACGTCTGCTATGACATCCGCGGACCGGTGTTGGAGCACGCAACGCGGCTTGAGGAGGAGGGGCACCGGATCCTCAAGCTCAACATCGGGAACCCTGCGCCGTTCGGTTTCGATGCCCCGGAGGAGATTCTCCAGGACGTCATCCGGGGCTTGCCCAGCGCGCAGGGTTACTGCGACTCGAAGGGACTGTTGCCGGCACGGCGGGCAGTCGTCCAGTACCACCAGAGCAAGGGCATCCGGAACATCGATGTCGCAGACGTCTATCTCGGCAACGGGGTGTCCGAGCTCATCGTCATGGCCATGCAGGCGATGCTCGACGACGGCGACGAGGTGCTCATTCCCGCGCCGGACTACCCGCTGTGGACGGCGGCGGTGAGCCTGGCCGGTGGGACGCCCGTCCACTATTTGTGCGACGAGTCGGCCGACTGGTATCCCGACCTCGACGATCTGGCGGCCAAGATCAGCTCGCGGACCAAGGCGCTGGTCGTCATCAACCCGAACAACCCGACTGGCGCGGTGTACTCGCGCGAGCTTCTCGAGGCCGTCGTCGAGCTCGCCCGGAAGAACCGCCTGGTTCTGCTCGCCGACGAGATCTACGACAAGATCCTCTACGACGACGCCGAACACGTCGCCACGGCTGCGCTCGCACCGGATCTGCTTTGCCTGACGTTCAACGGGTTGTCCAAGGCATACCGGGTCGCCGGGTTCCGCTCCGGCTGGATGGTGGTGTCGGGCCCACGCCAAAATGCCCGCGACTACATCGAGGGCCTCGACATCCTGGCGAACATGCGGCTGTGCGCGAACGTGCCGGCCCAGCATGCCATCCAGGCGGCCCTGGGCAACCGGCAAGGTGTCCAGGATCTCGT